>JBCBVN010000069.1:0-16326 GCA_039817625.1 Bacteroidota bacterium | reverse complement strand
TTCTTCGAATAATCGTCCCAGCATCCCTTCGTTCTAGCTATAATCATCAACCCAAAATCATACTATGGCACGTTTAACCTCATTCAGCAAACTGCTCATCACCATTGCCATCCTGGCTGGAGCCTACTTCGGCTTCACCCTCGTGACCAACAACATGGGTGAAAATGGAAACAGCAATTCCAATTCCGGACAAACAGACACCCGGTATAACAACAATACGAGTGGCTCCGCCAACTCCGATGATGTCATCCGTGTAGGTGTCGTTACCTGGGGAGGATACGCTGGCGGACAGTATTTTAACCGTGGCTTTAAGCCAAGCGCGGAATCGATGTATCGCAAAGAGTACGGCATCGATGTAGAATTCGTACTCAATGACGACGTGGTATCCAGCCTGAACGCCTTTAAAAACGGAGACATCGATGTTCACTGGTACACCATCGATGCATTTCCGACCATCTTACCCGACCTGCAAGACTTTGACCCTGTTGTGCTTTACCAGGCCGACTGGTCGAGAGGCGGCGATGCTGTGGTGGTTCGCAGGGGAATAAATTCCGTAGCCGATTTGCGTGGGAAGTCGGTTGCCGTAGGCGAACTGACCCCTTCTCACACTTTCCTGCTTTATCTGCTCGAAGCCGGTGGACTGACAGCCGATGATGTAGATCTCAAGTTCTACCCCTCAGCTGTAGAGTCGGCCCAGGCATTCAAGACTGGAGTCGTGGATGCAGCTGTAGTCTGGTCGCCTGACGATGAGCTGTCGGTACGCGCAGTACCCGGAGCAAAAGTGCTGGAAAGCACGAAGACCGCCACTAACATCATTGCCGATATCTTTTTCGCCAAGCGCGAATACGTAGAAAACAATCGCGAAGCCCTGCAAGCCCTATATGAAGGATGGATGCGCGGTGCAGCGGAGATCAATAACAACTCGAGCGCCAGACAAGAAGCAGCTCAGATTCTCGCACGCGAGATGGACCTCAGCCCTGCCGACGCAGATGCCATGATGGGCAATGTCCGTCTGACTACCCATGGTGACAATCAAGACTTTTTCGGGTTTAATGCCACTTATCGAGGCATCACCGGAGAAGAACTGTACAACAGAATGGCCAGAGACTATCAGTCGCTTGGATACATAGATCAAGCAGGCGTCGATGGCTTCCGCCAGATCAGCTATGGCCGCTTTGTCAACAGTAGCCGTTTGAGTGGCCCTGAACACGGAGCTGAAGGTCAAGCTACTTTCGAAGAAATCAGCCAGACGGAAGGGGAAGCTGCCGAGGCTATTGCCGTGCGCCAGGTTAGTGTCAACTTTGGCACAGGCTCTTCTACCCTGGATGACCGCGCCAAGAACATCATCGACGAAGAGATGGTCCCCATCGCTCGTGCCTTTGCCGGCTCTAGAATTCGAGTTGAAGGAAATACAGACAATACGGGTTCCAGAGCGACCAATGTTGATCTGAGTCGCCGCAGAGCACAATCTGTAGTTGCCTATTTGGTGCGCGAGTACAATTTCGACCCAAATCGTTTTGTAGTCGTTGGTAACGGACCTGATAATCCGGTGGCCAATAACTCGAGTGCAGGTGGCCGCGCAGCCAACAGACGCACAGATTTTGCATTGATTCGCGAGTAATACAGAGTAGGAGGTTTTACCTTCCTTCACTATGCTTTGTGTTTTTCAGGGACCTGGCCGTCAGACTTTTTGAATGATGGTCGACCTGTCAAACACAAAGCATTTTTAGTGCCTTTAAACTCCGGATGCTTTAATCTTGTAGGTATAATCTGAATATGGACTTCCGCAGGTACTCACTTCCCTGGTATGCGTATGCACTTCTCGCTTATGCTGTTTTGGGCACCATCTGGTGGTCAATTCTGCTGCTGCGCAAAAATGCAGAGACCTTTGACGCCAGGATAGCGGACCTAACCACCAGAATGACCATTAGTCGCGAGCTGGAACCCGGGCAAACCATAGAAAGCACGGCCGTATATCAGGAGGCAGCCAGAGATTTCAGGGCCCAAAGAGGTATGATCGTCGGAGAAGCCATATTACTGCTGACTTGTATTCTGGGAGGTGCCTATTTGATCTACCGCGATTTGCGAAATCGATTGATGGCAGCAGATCAGCAGCGATCCTTCCTGCTGAGCATCACACACGAGTTGAAGAGTCCCATCGCTGGCGTTAGGCTAATTCTGGAAACCTTCCAAAAAAGGCGGGATCTCCCCGAAGGAACTCAAGAAAAACTGAGCACTAATGGGCTCAAGGAAGCCGATAGACTGACCGAACTAGTCAACAATCTCCTCTTGAGTGCCAAATTGGAATCTGGTTATCAACTCAGCAAAGAACAGCTTGACCTGAAAGCACTCTTGCTGGAGGCTGTAGATGTAGTAAAGACTAAATACCCAACGGCTGTTGTCAAACTATGTACCGACGACGATCTCCCCTTCTTCAGGGGTGATGATGCGGGCATGACCTCAGTGATCTTGAACCTCGTGGAAAATGCCGCAAAGTACAGCCAGCCCAGCCCGGTTATTGAAGTTGAGCTCGCTCAAAACGGTCCCGAAGAACTGGTCATTACCGTAGCCGATAATGGGCCAGGAGTTCCGGACGAGCACAAGTCAAAAGTTTGGCGTCGGTTTTATCGAGTCGGCAATGAAGACACTCGACGAACCAAGGGAACGGGCTTAGGTCTATTTATCGTCAAAGAAATGGTGCAACGCCACGGAGGAATCATTGAGCTCGATGACAATGAACCCACGGGATCAAAATTCAGAGTGCGCTTACCCTTGTAGTACATAGATTCGAAGCCAGTCCTTAGACCTTGTTTAGAACTTATAGATAACATCTTCTGCCGCTACCCCTATCTTTGCGGCTTCTCAAACAATATGCATGTCTGCTCGCACTATTCAATCTGCTCTTATTTCCGTTTATCACAAGGACGGACTAGGCCCGATCATCGATGCTCTCGCCAAGCACGGAGTGAAAATCTATAGCACCGGAGGTACTGAAAGATTCATACGCGACAGAGGGGCTGCCGTAACCGCAGTAGAAGACCTGACGGGCTACCCCTCCATTCTCGATGGGCGAGTAAAGACCTTGCATCCAAAAGTTCACGGAGGCATTCTGGCCATGCGCACAGAAGACCACCTGGGGCAGCTTGCACAATATGAGATACCAACAATCGACCTGATCATCGTAGATCTGTACCCCTTCGAAGAAACCGTAGCTACTACCGAAGAAGAAGCTCAGATCATCGAACAAATAGATATAGGTGGAATTGCGCTGATCAGAGCAGCCGCAAAAAATTATGGAGATGTGGTTATTGTTCCTTCCAGACATGACTACCCTACTCTGGCTGAAATCCTTGAGCGGGAGAGCCCAACGACCCAAATGGAAGAGCGACGGGCGTTAGCTCGTCGGGCATTCGCGGTAAGCAGCCATTACGACACTGCCATTTTCAATTATTTCAATGCCGGGGGTGAGGAAGACTACTTCAAGCGCTCGGAGATGACGGCACGAGGCTTGCGCTATGGAGAGAACCCCCATCAAAAAGCTACATTCTACGGTCCACTAAGCGAGATGTTTGAGCAACTCAGCGGCAAAGAATTGAGCTACAACAATCTGGTAGACATAGATGCCGCCGTACAAGTCATGGCAGAATTGGAATCGGGCGATCCTGCATTTGCAGTACTGAAGCACACCAATACTTGTGGTCTAGCCGTAAGAAACACCGTGGAAGAAGCATGGGATGCCGCTCTGGCTGGAGATCCTGTCTCTGCATTTGGAGGCATATTAATTAGCAACACAGAAATTGATCTGGCTACAGCAACAAAAATCAATGAACTCTTCTACGAAGTGCTGATTGCACCGAGTTTCTCGCCCGATGCCATTGAACTCCTCACAAAGAAGAAGAAAAGAGTACTGCTCAAATACAGTCATTTGCGAAGACAGGCCCGTTCCTTCAAAAGTCTGCTCAATGGCGTAGTTGCACAGGACACCGATCTCTACCAGGACCAGGCCAAAGACCTGAAAACAATGACTAAAGTCGAGCCAACAGAAGCCCAGCAAGCAGACTTACTCTTCGCGGCTATTGCAGCCAAGCACCTCAAGTCAAATACCATTGCTTTGGTCAAAAATCAGCAGCTGATTGGAATGGGCTGCGGTCAAACCAGCCGGGTAGATGCCTGCAAACAAGCCATCGCCAAAGCGCATGCTTTTGGGTTTGATACGAAAGGATCCGTAATGGCAAGTGATGCATTTTTCCCATTTCCCGATTGCGTGGAAATTGCTCATCAAGCCGGAATTGAGGCCGTCATTCAACCTGGGGGTAGCATCAAAGACCAACTCAGTATAGATTACTGTGATGAGAACGGGCTAGCCATGGTCTTTACAGGTTACAGACATTTCAAACACTGACCGTCTGGCATTTCTGGCACACCAATGAAGATCCGCTTTGATCCTCACTTTAGACATAGGCAATAGCCGAATCAAATCGGCAGTTTTTGGCCAATCAGGCGATTTGAACCTGACTGATGCCTGGTCTGTGGATGATTGGAGCGGTATAGCTACATACGCGACCAACCAAAACATCCGATTCATCATCTTTTCAACTGTGGCAAACGAGCCACCAAAGGCATGGTTAACTGAGCTTCAAAAATCGGGGATTCGCTGTGAAGCCCTGACTCACGAAAGCCCTTTACCCTTTCATTCGCAATACAGAACCATGAATACCCTGGGACGAGACCGAATAGCTGCACTAGCCGGAGCTATTGAGCTACTACCTGGAGTAGACTGTCTTATCGCGGATATGGGTACCTGCCTGACATTAGATGTTCTTTTACAGACGGAGACTGCTCGGGCATCACTTGGGCGATCTTCAACGGGAAAATTCCCCTTATTTATAGGTGGAAACATCAGCCCTGGTCTGCGTATGCGCTTAGGTGCTATGCATGAAGGAACACAACGGTTGCCTTTAGTTTCTATTCAGCCTTTGGATCAAATGCTTGGTTTAGACACAGAATCTGCCCTTCAGCATGGTGGCCTGGGAGGCATGATCTATGAAATCGAAGGCTTATTTAGCCGTCTGTGTGCAAAATTTCCCGATCTTCGCCTGCTCATTACTGGGGGAGATGCCAAAATTGTACAAGAACATCTCAAATCAACTAGCTTATTTCAGCCCCATTTGGTCCATTATGGCCTGTACCAAATCTCTACTCTTTATGCCGCTTAAACGGTACCTTACTATCTTGTTTTTCGGATTAAGTTTACTGTCAGTACTTGAGCTGCAAGCTCAGCGTACGGATTTTGTAGAGTTAAGACCCAAGCAAAACAGCCCACTTTCCAGATTTGGTCTGGGAGACCCGCTCGATCAATGGACTGCGGCATCGGCTGGCATGGGTGGCATTACCACCGTTTGGCAAGATGCATTCATGCTCAATCTGGTCAATCCAGCCTCCTTAGCCAACCTGCAGACAGCCAGCTTTGAGGTTGGACTCTATGGTAGAGTTGGTACGCTTTCAGATGACCGGGGAGAAGCTCAAACTGCGAGTGGTAATCTTCAGTACCTGGCACTTGGTTTTCCTCTGAGAAACCCCATCAATATCAACCTCGATCGAGCAGACACACGCTGGAATGCCGGAATGTCCTTTAGTCTGGCACCAACTACGCTAGTGGGGTACGATTTAGAGTTGGAAGAAGATGATCCCGACCTGGGAGTCACTTCAAACCTCCTTAAAGGCAATGGAGGCACCTATAGAGTTAGTTGGGGAAATGGTTTCCGGTATAAAGGCCTATCTGGTGGTTTCAGTCTCGACTACAACTTTGGCCGACTCACCAATGACAGAGTCGTTGTTTTTGATAGTATTGTCACGGCATTGGCTACAGAGATACTAGAAGAGTACAACGTCAATGGCTGGAGCTTGAGATACGGTCTACAATATGCTATTAACCTCACCAATGTCGATAGTGAGGGCAACAAAAGGACCAACGGGAAAAGGGTTCTCTTCGGCCTGCAAGGACAATTTCAGTCCGAAATTCGTACCAGAAGTGACCTGCTGTTCAGAAGGTTTTCCCCCAGCAACAACTTATTCGTATCAGACACCCTACAGTTTGTCGAGGGTGAACGAGGCAATGTGGTCTTACCGTCAAACATTACTTTCGGAGTCGGATATCATGACTTCAACAAGCTATTTATATCTGCCGAGTATGGCTTGAGCAACTGGAGCAATTACAGAAATGACGCCCAAAACGATCAGCTCGTAGATGGCAACAGATTTGCATTTGGTCTGGAATACACACCTGATTTCGACAGCTACAACAGCTACTTGAAGAGATTGAGATATCGATTTGGTATTCGTCTTGAAGATGACCCAAGGATATTAGAAGGCAAGCAAGCCAGACGACAAGCACTTACCTTTGGACTAGGATTACCCATAGTTTTACCAAGACAACAAGTGTCTTTTTTCAATCTTGCCGTCGAAATAGGTAGGTTTGGCGTCCCAGACGTCATTGACGAAAACTACGTTCAGTTTACCGTAGGTTTCGCACTAAACGACAACACCTGGTTCTTGAAACGTAAATTCAATTAACGCCATGACATTAATGAATCGCTTTTTCATCCTTCTTTTTACTATTTCTTCTTTTGCCACTGGCGTTTCTGCCCAATGCGAAACCTGGGTTGGCAAAGACTTTGCAGACCAGGCAGAGAGTGCACACGTATCTTATCGAAATTTTGTTCGTAACACACAAGATTACACATCACTTTCAGCTGAAGACTTCGAATTGGCTTTCGGAAACTGGAAAACAGCCTATGAGCTTGCTCCTGCTGCTGATGGCGAACGCGCCTCTCACTTCAGAGATGGTCGTGAATTCTATCGGGCTAAGCATAAAAATGCAACAGACGCCACTCAGAAAACCGAGTTTGCAGATATGATCATGACCCTGTACGATCAGGAAATGAATTGCTATCCCGACAACAAGGCATTTCTACTTGGCCGAAAAGCCATGGACATGTTTTACTTATACGGCGACTACCGCATTGGAACCATCGATGTGATAGAAGATGCCATGCAAGAAGGCGGGCTAGAAACAGAATATGTGGTCTTCATTCCACTCGGTGAACTAATCACCTATCACTTTGGTACCACCCACGAGCTGGAAGCAGAACGCGCCCGCGAGCTGTACGAAGAAGCTGTAGAAATTGGTGATTACCACATAGAAAACGACGAAACCTACGGCGAGTACTATCGCAGCGCTGAAGAAAACATGATCGCCAAGGTACGCGAAGTAGAAACTGACCTCTTTGATTGTGGCTACTTCAAAGATTTACTGCTGCCTACACTAGAAGGTAAAGAAGAAGATCTGGAGGCTATTTTTGGTGTTTACCAAAGACTAGTCGCACAAGGTTGTGAAGAAACAGACCCTGTACTCGTAGAATTGAAAGCTAACTACGATCGCATTCACGAAGCTAATGCTGAAGTGTACGAGGCAGAGCTGCGCCGAGACAACCCCGGATATGATGCCAGTAAGCTAGAGCAAGAGGGTGAATTTGCCCGTGCCGTCGAACGCTACGAAGAAGCCGTTTCTACGGAGGAAGATGCCGAGAAAAAATCGAACTTCCTCTACCGCATGGCTGCCATTCAAATGAGTCGATTGGGTCAGCTAAGTTCAGCACGGGCGAATGCACGACGCGCTGCAGAAGCTCGTCCGGGCTGGGGTAAGCCATATATCCTCATTGGAGATATTTATGCCAGAATGGGTCGCAACTGCGGGGATAGCTGGGATCAGCGCCTTGCCATCCTGGCAGCCAGAGAGAAGTATCGCTATGCCCGTAGCATTGACTCAGGCTCCGCTTCGGAAGCCAACTCGCGCATTAGCCAGTACAACAGCTCATTGCCTACAAGAGAAGAAGCGTTTTCACGTAACCTGAGTAATGGAGCCAGTGTGACTGTTGGTTGCGGTATCAACGAAACCGTTACCTTGGAAACAGGTGGATAATCGGTGCTGCGCACCTATTAAGTCTTGTAAAAAAGGTCGCACCGGCACAGCTGGTGCGACCTTTTTTATAAAAACTCAATTTCTTCCGATTCATTGAGATACAGTCTGACCGCGGGCCCATTACCGAGTTGATCGCGCTGCCTGCGCTGCACGACGTAATCGACATCGCGAAGCAAATCAGACCTGAGCTTGCCAAAACTTACTGGAATTTGTCGAGCTCCTCTTGGAATGGCCAAAGTAGCTAGAAGGGGTGCATCCATACCTTCACTGAGCTGATAGCAAAAGCTATCCATAATAAGACGTACAGCTACCCGATTATTGGCATCTGCAAGCAGTGCAGGTATGCGGGCTGGCCTGGGTAAAAGAATGGTACAAGCTCTGCGATGATAGAGCAAGAGGCTATCAATTTTAGGATGTAGAGTGGGTACCCATTGGTGCAGCTGATCTAAGTCTGCAAATAGTAATTCAGGTCTATTTACTTGTGTGGGCGGACAGACAGACAGATGCCTGTTTAAAGTCTCTGGACTTCGAAAGTTACTAATCACTTGCCAGAGATTAGCCGTTGGTGCCAACACCAAACCGCCCTGCGCAATAGTATCGAGGGCTTTGTTTGCTGGTGGCGGCAAGAAAGGGTGCATATCTGGAGTAAAGTTCTTACAAATCTGCATGGGGCAAAAAGTTCCGACTCCTGCTACATGTATTAGAAATGCCACAGAAAGTCTTCAATATTCAAGTAATACCTCCTTCCCGCTATTTTCTTTTCGTAAAGTACGCACAGAATCTCCGCGTTCGAGGAACGCTTCGACCTGCGGCAGTCCAAATCCACAAGAAGCAGACAGCTGGACCAAGCAGCGGGCTAGAGCAGTAAATGATCAGAACGAACTTTTGTCTACTCATAAGCATAAGCAGGACAAATCCATACTTATGTATGAGCGACTACTAGTTTTTGGGAAATGGAATTGACCTATTGGTCGTTATAAGTGTATATATCCGAGTGAGCGCGCTCAGCTAAAGGCCGACAATTGGACGGCTCAACAATTTTCGCTTTGTGCGTTTCACAATAGGAAACTGTATTTTGGATTAAAGATTGTACAGCCCCCATAATTTAGCGTCTTACCTATGATAAGCTCGACAAGTCGGTCCCTACTTCTGCTTTTCACTTTCTTGCTAACCCTTGCTACCCCCCTGGCAGCCAGACACATAATCGGCGGAGAAATCACGTATGAATGTCTCGGTCTAAACCCATCGGACCCTGGGGAAATGCGGTACCGCTTTACCATGACGGTATATAGAGACTGCTCTACTGATGGTGGTCCAAATCAGGGCGCAGGTTTTGATAGCGATGTCAGTTCACCTACTATGCCACTTACCGGCACGGTTTCCGTTTTCCTCGGCAATACCAATACGCCATTTATTAATACAATCGAACTGGATCAGCCAGACATTGCGCCCGTTTCTGCCGATATCGGTAACCCTTGCTTGATCCTACCGCCCAATGTATGCGTACAAAGAGGCATTTACGTTTTTGAGCTGAGCCTGCCCATCAGCAACCAAACTTATACCGTTGCTTACCAGAGATGCTGCCGCAATGAGTCTATCGACAATCTGGTCTCTCCAGGTGACGTAGGTGCTACCTACAGTATTGAAATCACGCCTGAAGCCCAGCAGCTTTGCAACAACAGCCCGGTTTTCAATAACTTTCCACCTATCGTATTATGTGCTGCAGAGCCATTTGAGCTGGATCTCTCTGCGACGGATGCAGAAGGTGACAGTCTGTTTTACTATTTCTGTTCACCGACTGGTGGAGGTGGGCCCAACGGGCAGATGCCATTCATAACTACTGGTGTTGCCCCCAATCCGGAATCTCCCCCACCCTATGCACCCGTTACCTTTTCACCGACCTTCTCTTTTGAGCAACCACTTGGCCCTGACGGTGCTTTTATGTACGACCCAATCACTGGCCTTTTGAGTGGAATGCCGCCATCTCTTGGCCAATTCGTAGTCGGTGTATGTATAGATGAATACCGTGGAGATACCCTATTGAGTACAACCAAGCGCGAATTTCAATTCAATATTGCCCCTTGTGAGCGCGCCGTTTTTGCCGACCTCAGAGAAGATAGCATCACCCCCGATGGTCGCTTTGTTATTGATGTTTGTGGCCCTGGCGAGTTTACCATCGTCAATGAAAGTACATTACAACAATTCATCAATACCTATTCCTGGACCCTGGCAACCACCGGAACTGATACCATCTTTGCCAGTTCTGAAGACTTAACCACGACCATCAATGAAACGGGTACTTATGAAGGAGTGATGATCCTCAATGAAGAAAGTAGTTTCAACTGCAGCGATACTGCCATCTTTGAGATCAACATATTTCCTGAATTGGTGGCCGATTTTGGCTTTGATTACGATACCTGTATCGCAGGGCCTGTAGCCTTCTTCGATTCCAGCTTCTCGGCCGAAGATGTGCCAATCATAAATTACAGTTGGAATTTTGCGGATGGCTCTCCGCCTAATAATCAACAAAACCCCGAGCACCTTTACGTCATTCCCGACGAATTCCCCGTGTCGCTCACCATAACAGATAGCAATCGCTGCCAGACAACGACGACAATACCAGTCACATATTTTCCGGTCCCCCCTACCCTCATACTCAGTCCCTCCGTATCGATTGGGTGCGAACCCAGCGACATCATCTTCAATAATTTGTCTATTCCCATTGATTCTACCTACGACATACTGTGGGAGTTTGGGGATGGCGGAACAAGCACAGAACTCAATCCAACCTATATTTATGAGACAGCCGGAAACTATGATGTGTACATAGCCGTAACCAGCCCAATCGGCTGCTTTACCGATACGATGTTTCCCAATTTAATTGAAATACGCGAATCCCCTATCGCGGGCTTTAGCTTTACACCAACCAATCCCAGCAATCTCCAAAGAGATGTATTTTTTCAAGATGAAAGTCAAGAAGCCATCTCCTGGCTGTACGATATCGGCGGGTTCTTTGGCACCCGACAGCCCAGTTTCGAATATACCTTTAGAGACACTGGATTGGTAGCCGTCACCCAGTATGTGACTCACCCCAGTGGTTGTGTCGATTCCATCACCCAGTTTATAGATATAGAACCCATAATCACCTTCTTTATGCCCAATGCGTTCACACCAAATGCAGACGGGCTCAATGATGAGTTACTCCCAAAGTCCTTTTTGTTTGGCTTCCGAGATTATCGCTTTACGGTCTGGAACAGATGGGGACAGCGGATATTTGCCACCAACGACCCCGAAGAAGGCTGGGATGGTACATTTAACGGCAGAGACAGCCCTGGTGGCGCCTATTTATGGGAAGCCGAGATAACGGGGCCAAGAGGTCAAATAGAACAATACAAAGGGACAGCAACCCTGCTGAGATGACCCAAAGAAAGCGGCTGTGCAATGCGCAACCGCTTTCTTTTTAAGTAAAACAAAAAAACCCGGGAAACTATGAAACTTTATAAAGTTTCCAGAGGTTTTAGGGCTGATGGATTCAACTAGAAGCCAAATCCTGTCAGAGGCAGAGAACCTTTTCATGCGCTATGGACTCAAAAGCGTGAGCATGGACGATGTAGCCAGGAAACTTGGCATGTCCAAAAAGACCCTGTATCAGCACTTCGAATCGAAAGAGACACTGATCAAGGAAGTCATGGTCTGCAACTCAGAAAAAGACATGGAGCACTTCGTTGGCAACATGCAAAACTCTTCTGATGCCATTGATGAATACTTAGGCAATAGCCGATACTTCATTAGTGAAATGAGGCAAATCTCCCCTACTCTTTTCTACGATATGCAGAAGTATTATGGCGGTATCTGGCAACAGCAAAAACAGTCACAAATGGGCCATTTCGATGAGCTCATTAAGCAAAATATCCTCAGAGGACAAGAGGAGGGTCTCTACATAGACGACATGCATGCCGATGTCATTATGAAGATGCACAACCAGACCATAATGGCCATTGTAGATACCAGCTTATTTCCGGCCATGGAGAACTCTATGGAAGAACTCATCAGACAACACGCTTTGTACCATTTACGGGGAATCCTGACCGAAGCAGGCCGCAAACGATTACAAGAGCACCTCAAACGAGAAGAACTTTAATAAATCACCCCAAAAGACCACCCGATATGCATCATCTAAAAATCACCCTCCTCCTTCTATTTGGCACATTACATATAGCACTACAGGCTCAGGAAACGAATACCGGAACCATGAGTTTGGAGGGCGCCATCAACTATGCATTGGACAACAGCAATGTCATAGCTAATGCGCGTCTCGGACTTCAAGATGCAGAATTGCTTATCAAAGAGAGGCTTTCAACTGGATTGCCTAATATCAACGCAGGCTTAAATTTCCAGCACTATCTCCAGGTGCCGGTCCAGGCTATCCCCCCCGAATTCCTGCCTCCGGGAACAGAAGGACCAACTGAGGTAAGCTTCTTGCTAAAGAACAACTTCACAGCAGACATTGGTCTCCAGACCATGGTATTCGACGGTAGTTTCTTCGTAGGCCTTCGGGCAGCCAGAGAAGCGCGCAACTATGCACAACTCCAACTCGACACCGAAGCCAGACAGGTTAAAAACCAGGTAGTAGATGCTTATCTGCCCGTGTTACTCATCAGTGAGAACCTGAATGTCCTGGATCGAAATATTGAGAACCTGCGCACGCTCTTTAATGAAACATCAGCGCTCTACGAGTCGGGTTTTGTGGAATTGCTGGATGTCGATCGCCTTAGGTTATCACTAGACAACCTACAAACAGAAAGGGAGAACCTGGAGCAACAACGCGAGAACGTTTTGCGTGCGTTAAAACTGTCTATGAACTATCCCATGGACCAGCCATTGGTCGTGGAAGACGAATTAGATCTCATATCGGTAGCTGTTGAAGATGAGGACTTACGCGGGTCGATTCCCTTTGCGCAGCGGCCTGAATTGCTCCTGCTAGACAGAGCCATAGCCCTACAGGACTTAAACACAGAATTGCAGCGATCGGCGTATCTACCATCAGTATACGCCAACGCCGGATATCAGTATCAGTATCAGGGCAATACACTCAGCGATGGCTTTTGGGCGCCTACTGGTGTTATAGGCCTTAATGTCAACATTCCCATCTACGATTTTGGAGGAAGGAGAGCCAGGGTACAGCGTGCACAAATCGAAAGAGACAATGTATTTAACCAGCGAAAAGATCTCCAAAACCTGATCACCCTCGAAGTGACAAATGCGAGAAATAGCTACCTCACAGCCCAACGAACCCTGGAAGCAAGAGTAAGATCACTAGAGCTCGCTCAACGCATCTACGACACGACCCAAATCAAGTACCGAGAAGGGGTGGGTAGTAGCCTTGAAGTCGTCCAGGCAGAGCAGGCTTTGTACGAAGCCCAGGCTAATGAGCTCAATGCAACTTACGAGCTTCTCGTAGCCAAAGAAACCCTGTATCAAGCATTAGGAAAGAGATAATAATCACCCCTTGCCCAAGCGGAGGCAGCAAACATGGCATCAATAATTAATGGCCAATAATCAAAAATAAATGAGAACGAATCACCTATTCTTATTCCTTCCACTACTCTTTGCCGGAATTTCGGCCTGTGGAAGCCCTGCTGAGGAAGGTCCGCAAGGACTGGAAGAGCTCAATCAGAAATTGCGCGAAAAAAGAGCAGAGCTCCGCGAGCTGACTGCCGAGATCGAAGGCATTCAAGATTCCATATACGCACTAGACCCCAGTCAAAAGCCAACTGGTACTCCGGTCACCTTGCTAGAAGTTGAAGAAGGCTTGTTTACAACCTTTTCTACCCTGCAAGCTACCGTCAAAGCCGACGAAACAGCTATGGCAACCAGCGAGGTTGCTGGCCGTATAACGGCCCTTCGCGTAGACGAAGGTGACCTGGTACGCGCCGGTCAGCTCATTGCATCAGTCGATGTTCAGGTATTTACCAACCAAAAAACCGAACTGGAAACACAACTGAGTCTAGCACAGACGGTGTTCGAGCGGCAAGATCGACTTTGGCAGCAAAATATTGGTTCTGAAATCCAGTATCTCGAAGCCAAAAATCGGGTAGACGGCCTACAGGATGCACTGGCAAGCCTACAGACACAGATCGACAAGCAAAATGTCTATGCACCAATTAGCGGAGCGGTAGAGCGCGTCATGCTACGCACAGGAGAACTGGCTGCCCCAGGTGTCCCGATTTTGTCTATCCTGAGCACCAACCAACTCGTCATTGAAGCAGATGTTCCTGAAAACGCAATGAGTTCTGTCAGGCGCGGTAGCGTACTATCGGTATACATCCCTAATATAGACCTGGCCTTCGATGGTCGAGTAAACACATTGGGCAGTACGGTCGACCCCGCCAACCGCACCTTAAAGGTTGAGCTTGGTGTCCCTGCTCAATACATCAGAGAATTAAAGCCCAACATGCTGGCAGAGGTGGAAATGGAAGCCGATCAATTTGATGAAGTCATTACTATTCCCATCAACTTGATCCAGCAAGAAGTCAACGGCCGCACTTTCGTATTCGTAGTCGGAGAAAATGAAGATGGAGAGACCATGGCGGTTAAAAGGTACGTAAGCCGGGGTGAAAGCTACGACGGTCAGGTGATCATTGAATCCGGACTCAGCGAAGAAGACCGACTAATAGACAAGGGCGCCAGAGGATTGGTCGACCAACAATTCATCGAAATCAATAACGACACCACCCCTGAAGACAATGGCTAATCAACAGAAACAACGCAGTTTCGGCCTAACTAATCTGGCCGTAAATAATGGTACCAGCGTATTCCTTTTGGCCTTTATGATATTGGCCTTTGGTCTATTGGCATACCAGAACATACCCAAAGAGCAGTTTCCCGAAGTTAGTTTTCCCACGGTTTACATCAATACACCTTACTTCGGAAACTCTGCAGAAGACATAGAGTCTCTCGTTACCCGCCCGATGGAAAAGGAACTTCAATCTGTAGTTGGAGTGAAAACCATCAGGTCTACTAGCATACAGGACTTTTCGGTGATCACTGTTGAATTCAATAGCGATGAAGATCTGGACGAAGCCGTAAGGCGAGTAAAAGACGCTGTTGATCTCGCCAAACCTGAATTGCCTACCGATCTCGATCAGGAACCTACTGTTTTGGAGATTGATCTCTCACAAGTTCCAATCATGACGGTCAATATATCTGGTGACTTCAGCCAGGATGATCTGCGCAGATTCGGAGAAGCCATCCAAGACGAGTTGGAGAATATCGGCACAGTAAGTACCGTTGAGTTACGCGGTGCACAGGAGCGGGAAGTAGAAATCGCGGTTGATTACCGCGCCATGCAAGCCCTGCAAGTCAACTTCTTCGACATCGAGCGAGCTATTACCGCAGAAAACCTCACCTTATCTGCCGGTGAAATCGACCAAGATGGCCTGAGTCGAGCAGTTCGAGTCGTTGGCGAATATGAAGATCCCAGAAACCTAGAGAACCTCATCGTCAAAGCAGAAAACCAGCGTACGGTTTTTCTCAAGGATATCGCAGACGTTAGCTTCGATTTTGAAAAGCCAACCAGCATAGCCAGGTCTGATCTTTTGCCTGTAGTATCATTAGATGTCATCAAGCGAGCAGGAGAAAACTTGCTATCAACGGCCGATGAGGTCAACAGTACTTTAGATAGAATGGCAGAAATACTGCCAGAAAATCTAAAAATAGCCGTCTTTAACGATCAGTCGATCAATACGCGAAACGAAGTCAGAAACCTGGAGAACAGTATTATTTCTGGAGTCCTCCTGGTCGTTCTGGTCTTGCTGTTCTTCCTTGGACTGCGCAATGCACTCTTTGTAGGCATAGCTATTCCTTTGAGTATGCTTATGGGTATACTGTGGCTTTACCTGACCGGTGTAACCCTGAATATTGTCGTGCTTTTTGCGCTTATACTAGCGCTCGGTCTTCTGGTTGACAATGGGATTGTAGTAGTAGAAAATATCTATCGCTACAGACAGGAAGGAGCAGACTCTGTTACGGCCAGTAAATTAGGTGCAGCAGAAGTCGCACTGCCCATCATTGCTTCAACGGCAACGACTCTGGCAGCCTTTCTACCACTAGCCTTTTGGCCGGGAATTATTGGGGAATTCATGAAATATTTTCCGATTACCCTGATCTTGGTACTAAGCTCTTCTCTCATAGTTGCTCTGGTCATTAACCCCGTGTTTACCCAGCGCCTGATGACCATCGATGAAAGGGCTGAGACTGCCGCAGGTCGGAAGCGCAAACGATTCCGGGCACTTCGCAATGTTGCCATTATGGTAGTCTTAGGCATCATTGGTTTTGTGGCAGAT
>JBCBVN010000068.1:0-16404 GCA_039817625.1 Bacteroidota bacterium | reverse complement strand
TGACCAGTACAAGCACTGGCTCGGTACTAGATAGCTGGTACGTAGATGGTGTTTTACAATCGACAGGAGCCAACTTTAATTTTACTTTTACTGCACCCGGATTCTATACCATTACCCTGGAGTCTGCCAGCGGCGACCCGCTCCTGTGCGCACCAGACGAGCGTACCATTTTTGTTTCGGTCGTCTGCCCTTACGAAGCAGACATTAATGCCAGCGATCAGTTTCCTATAGAATTTACCAATGTCACCTACAGCACCACCGACAATGCGCCATTTTACGAGTGGACAGTAGATGGTACCGTGGTGAGTAATGCCGCTACTTTCGATTATACTTATCTCGGTTCTGGCATATATGAACTGTGCTTGCGCAAAGGCACTGGCTCTTGTGAGCAGACCAGCTGCCAGACCATATTCGTGACCAATGTTTTTCAACCGTGTAGCGGAGAGACCTTTGCGCAGTACATCGAATGGGAAATAGAGCCCAACGATGTAGGAGGCGCTGGAGACTTTGGAGCATACCGCGCTATTCTTCAGGATGGGGCTGATCTGGCATTAGCTGGCGTCTCCGAAACGGCTATACACCTGGCCAAATTGACGGCAGTTGGCCAACCCATCTGGAGTAAGCGAATAGAGGTAACCGCAGGCTCTGTGGATGTATTAGGGCGAATGCACTTCCTTATCGATGGTGAGGGTCGCTATCTGGTTTATACCGGGGTGAATGCTGGAGTCAATAATACTGGAGGCTACTTGTTGGTGAAGTATGATCCGGTTACAGATGACGTATTATTCTCTGAAACGTATGATACAGATGGCTTTCAGCTTCACGTAGGAGAGCGGCCCAATTCAAGCGAATATTGCCTGATCAATACGAATAATGGTCCTGATTTCTTCAGTGATTTTAGCATGAACATGCTAACGGTGGATCTAAGTACAGGGCAGCACTCGCCAGCTACCCACCTAAACCGCAACTGGGTAGTTGAAGATTCCACAATTCGTATTATGGATGCTCAATGGCACAATGATTTGCTCTACGTGACCTCTGGTATAGATGAAATAGTAGGTACAACCATCGCCGTTCCTCAAAATCATAGTGGGGTGCAAGCCTTTGATGAAAATGGTGACCTCGTCTGGTCTCAGCGACTTCGACCCGAAAATGCCTTTGGTCTGGATGATCTGTCTGGTAGCGAGCTATTCGTCGATAATGACGGCATATTAGCCGTGAGTGACTTTTTAGACCCCGGCGGTAGTATTGGTCAGGTTTATACCAAGTTTGATCTTTTGGGCCAGCTAGAGTGGCAGCGTACTTATGCCATACCGGGAGGGGCTGTGTAGTCGATCTGAAACGATTTTTAGGTGGTTATTTGGCTTTGGTTAGTTACGACTTCAACTCACTTTTTGATGTAAGCATCGGGTTGATTTACTTCGATGACTTGGGTAATATACTCTGGTCTCGATCCTACGGTGATAACTACGATCCACTTACCCTGAATGGTCAAAACATCTTCACAGCGGGCAGTTATATCTTCATGACTGGTGGACGCAGGATACACTCCAGTTCCGGTGGTGGTACTTTAGGTACCTTCCTGTATCGACTGGATGAATTTGGCTTTTTTCAAGATGAGTGTGTTCAGGTGTCTGGCTTAGAGGTTGGCCCGTTTCAATCTCAAGGCGGATGGGAAGATTTCACAGTCAATGAAATAATCGTTACCCCCATCTTGAGTGCTGTAGACGTCATTCTGGAAGACCAAGCCTACATTCCCAACAATACCTGCAACTCCCCTTGCTTCGAGATATGCGGCAATGGTATAGACGACGATTTCAACGGCGAAACCGACTGCGAAGATGCTGCCCTGGCTCAGACTTGCTGTTGCCTGCCGGGCCCTGAGCCGCCGATGTTGGGTGATACGGTGCTTTGCCCTGGCGAGATCTGGACCATCACGGTTCCTGAGCTGGAGGGTGGCACGTTCACCTGGACGCCGACTTTCACAGATAGCACTTTGCGTATAGATACTGTCGGTGATTATTCGCTGACCCTTACAGATAGCTGTGGCCGAGATACTACGGTTTCCTTTTTCGTCGATTACTTGCCCCCCAGTACACCGCCCAATCTGGGGCCTGATACAACCGTTTGTGCCAATGGTCTTACAGAATTAGATGCTGGACCGGGCTGGGAAAGCTACCTCTGGTTTGACTTGTCTACCGACCAGATGGCTACAGCATGGGGCCCCGGCGATTTTTGGGTGCAAGTGACCGATAGCTGCGGCCAGGTATATTCCGACACCATGACCGTCTCTGTAGAGGCGGCTACAGAGCTCGACTTAGGCCCGCCAGACGATACCATAGCTTGTGGCATAGATAGTATCAGCTTGTCAGCGCCAGCGGGTTATCAGCGCTACGAATGGTTTCCGGTTGGCCCCTTCGATTGCAACAACTGCCCAGATGTACGGGTAGCAGCACCTGCGCCTGGTAGCAGCCTGACCATATTCGCATTAGCGTATACCGAAAATGGATGCGCGGCGGGTGATTCTCTTAGGATTTGGACTTCCGCAGGTCAGGGGCAAAACATAAGCGACGTATTTTGTAACGGTACTACTTATACCTATGGTGACTCTACATTCACCGAGTCAGGTCAATATTTTGTGCCTGCCGGTTGTGGAAACGATACCCTAAACCTGACGGAGTTGCCGCCTGTACCCACCATGTCGGAGACCTTCAACTTGTGTCGTGGCGACTCGCTCTTCGTCAATGGTCAATGGTACGTGGCTCCAAATACGGCGATTGATACCTTCTCTTCGGTTAACGGCTGTGATTCGGTTTTTGTGACTAATCTCGATGTGTTTTTCACCTTCGAGACGTCCGAAGATTTCAGTTTATGTGCCAACGATTCTTTGCTTATCGGTGGGCAGTGGTATCAGGCTCCGGCAAGTGTAGCCGACACCCTGGGCGATCTCAACGGCTGTGACTCTTTCCATACCGTCAACCTGCTGCTATTAGATGATGCAGTCACTACCGAGGGCACTGCTCGTATTTGCGCGGGTGATTCCATCTTCATCCAAGGCGAATGGCAGACAGAAGCGGGTGTTTATTCAGATAGTCTGGTAGGTGCAACGGGTTGCGATTCCATTCATCAGATTACGCTCGCGGTCGATCCTATCCCCGAGGCCACCTGGTTGGTTGGCCCCGAATGCGACAGTGAATTTCTGATCGTGACGATCGTGCCTACAGCAGGTCAGGCTCCCTTCGATATATCCTGGGATCAAGGACCAGGGCAACCGCCTTTAATCGGTCCTGAGCAAATGGTTGTGCCCGGCACCTACCGAATCAATATTGTAGATGCCAATGGATGCGTTGGCGTTCAAGACATTCCCGTTCCCTTCTTCCCTCCCATAGAATACGAGCTGGAGTCGGCCTTCTTTGATTGTCCTCCACCCGATATTACAGACGCCGGATTTTTACTGATCTCTGATATTAGCCAACTATTGGATGTGTCTATCAATGGTGTGGTGCAGTCGCCCACTGATAGTATAGGTCTTCCTCCTGCTGATCGATATGTGGTGAGCATCACAGACATACAGGGATGTGTGCTAGACACCATCATTCAGCCAGAGACAGGATCCGGGAGTGGTATTAGTGTCACGCTTCCTTCTGTTATCAGACTTGACTTAGGCGATAGCGTACGCCTGGATCCGCAAATTAGTGGAGGTTCCGGGCCCTTGAGTTTTACCTGGATTCCAGAAACGGATTTGAGTTGCAGCTCTTGCCCTATGCCATGGGCTTCGCCGGCTCAATCGACAGATTACACCATATTGGTTAGCGATAGTCTGGGCTGCACGGGTCAGGCTAGTACGCGCATAGAACTTATTGCTAATTCAGGCATCTATATGCCTACGGCATTTAGCCCCAACGAGGACGGGGTCAACGATCGTTTATTTCCAGGGGTGCCACCTGCGGTAGTCCAAATCCAAAGCTTCCAGATTTACGATAGATGGGGCGGGATGCTATACCAGGTAGATGATGTGGCTGCGGACGATGGTCCCAGCTGGGGTTGGAACGGAGAAAGCAATGGCCGACCGGCTACAGTTGGCGTCTATGTCTGGACCATGGAGGTCGTGCTGGCCAATGGGCGTACCCGCTCCCTGGCCGGGGATGTGACGCTGATCAGGTGATGATGCGACAGATTTGAAAATCCGAATTTGTTCAAAAACGAGGAAAGTAATCCGGAAACCGTCATTCGCATTACGTAGGCATTTTGTTTCCGAAATTTTTGATCGAAAAACAGATAATTTAAGGGGTTTACAACCTAACTCTGTGCATTATGTGGCCCCGTTTTACTGTTTTTTTGAGCTTAGTCAGCTTACTTTTTTCGCCTTATCTGATAGCTTCAGTTTTTATCGAAGGCGATGGATTTATTCAGGAGGAGGTTGATACTCGTACCGGGGATTTAAATTTTATTGCTGCCGAATGGCAGGCTGAATCAGCTGCATACACGGATAAGTTGGTTGGTGGTTCAGATTTTGATTCGGTTGGTCAACTTAGCCTGATGATGGCATCGGATTTAACTTACGAGATATTACTATCATCTCGATGCGATAGATATCAGGCGACCATCTTATTACCCAATGGGCAATTGTATGACGATGTTCGTTGGGAAATTACCCCAGGTCAGCCGCCAGCTATGGGTGGCGCTCAGATACTGCAATTTGGTATTTACCCCATAGAGATTACCACGCCTGCGGGCTGTGTGATTTTTGATACAGTAGTAGCAGAACCAATCATTCCTCGTGAAATCGATGTGGTGGCTTTTTACCCACCATGCCAGGATAATGAGACCGTTTTTGCAGAAATTGTAGGCTTTGAGGATATCCTCGAGTTGACACTAGATGGTCAGATAATACCCATAGCTGAAAGTGTTCCAATTCCCGGCAACAGGCCAGTCACTATTGCTTGGGTAGATAATTTAGCTTGCAGGGGCGAGCAAATTCTAGAAGCCGAAGACCTGACCGAGCAAGTGGTGGTAAGCTTACCTCCTTCGCAGATACTTGAATTTGGAGAGCGTCTACAGCTACAGCCGCAAATTATCAGTGGTGTGCCCCCTTTTACTTTTCAATGGCAAGCCGCAGAAGGGCTGAGTTGTACAGATTGTCAAGACCCTGTAGTCAGTCCGACTCAGAATACGGATTATGTTCTCTTGGTTACTGATGCCAATGGTTGTACAGCTAGCGCGGTGGTTCGTGTAGTTATTCTAGTTGATGAGGAAAATCTTGTATTTGTACCCACTGCCTTTAGTCCTAATCTTGACGGGATAAATGATTTTCTATTTCCCGGATTCTCACCGGCAGTAATACAAGTACAGAGCTTCCAGATTTACGATAGATGGGGCGGTATGCTATACCAGGTAGAAGATGTGCCAGCAGACAACGGCCCCAGCTGGGGTTGGAACGGAGAAAGCAATGGCCGGCCAGCTACAGTTGGCGTCTATGTCTGGACCCTGGAGGTTTTGCTGCCCAATGGGCGTACCCGTTCCCTGGCCGGGGATGTGATGCTAATTAGGTGATTCGGGCACTGAAATATCTGGACTGTAATCCGAAAATTATATGTAATTCTCGGATTATAGTCCAGATATTTCAAGTTTTAAGCCAAATCCAGCTCGGCCTGATTCCTTCGCTCTCTCTTGCCCATCAGACTCAGACCGCCTAAGGCTATAATGCCGGTAACACAGCTGAGCATAACCATCGTGCTCCAACCAAACCAGGCTTCCAGCTGGAAGCAGAAAGGAGCGACCAGTGAAAAAGCGGCGGCATAACTAGCAGACATGATGCCCAGGTATTCGCCCCTTCTGGCCAGCGGAGCATACATAGCCACATAAGTATGGGTGAATGGCATATAAAATATCTCACCGAAGGTGGCGAAGAAGATATAGATATACAATATGGACAGCTTTAGCCCGCCAAGCCATAAAAAGAGATTGCCGAGAATGATCAAGACTGCCCCAAACCGCATGATTTTGAGCAGGCCGATTTTTCCTTTGATCAGTTGCAGGAGTATCATTTCAAAGGCGACAATCAATAATCCATTAAAGAGCAGCAGGTAGCTGTAGTCCAGTTCTTCGTACCCACGCTCAACCATTTCTACGGGCAGGATGCCGATGAACAGGAAAAAGGTCAGCATGAGCAAGAGGTTGCTGCCAGCGAAAGTCATCATCCAACCGGATCGCAAGGCAGGTATGGCCTCTTTGGCTGTCGGCCCGTCCAAAACCTCTTCGGCGGTAGTTTCATCAACGAGTGGACGGGCGGTCCGATCTGCTGGAATGAGCCACAGGAAGGTAGCTGCGGCTAATAAGCAGGTCAGGCCATCACCCCAAAAGAGCCATTTATATCCGGCAAACCCGAGGAGGAAAGCAGCGAGCATAGGACCAAAGGCCAGGCCGAGGTTTACGGCCATCCGCTGTAGACCAAATGCTCGGGTCAGCTGCTCGGGTGGTGTATAGTAGGCTACGGCTGCTCGGTTGGCTGGCCTGAAGCAATCGGCTGCTGCAGTAGACAAGAAGATCAGTCCACATAGTGACCAAAGCTCCGTAACCCAGGCCATGCTTACAAATAGTAAGCCAGAGGCTATAATGGCCATCCATTGTACATGCCAGCTGCCGTATTTGTCATTGAGTTTTCCACCTATGTAGTTCCCAACTACCCCTCCGATACCGAGAGAAAACATAGCCCAGGCTGCCTGGGTCGGCTTGTAGCCTAGCTTATCAACCAGATATACCGTAAGAAAGGGAAGGATCATGGCTCCACTCCTGTTGATGAGCAGCACCAAAGACAAATACCAAACCTTGCGTGGTAAACCCGAGTAAGCCTCGTAGTACAGTTTGAAGATGCGCTTGATCATGGGGAGTGAATTCTAGTGGAGTAGATGCAACCTTTGCCAGGTCGGATTAGTTCCGCTAGCTGAGTTTAAATATTTTTGCAGATCCTCAATTACTTATGCCGTCCACCAAATCCCTCATTATTCCGGCTATTCGAAATGCCCTCAATAGCCTCTCCAAAGTCTCACCGGCTAAGGCGGGCAAGCTGGCGTACAATATACTTGCCAAGCCTCGCAGGCCTGCCCTGACTAAGGTAGGTAAAGACTTTCTGTCGGCTGCTACTATAGGTACAGTAATGGTCAATGGTAATCCGATTCGGGTGTACTCCTGGCCTGGCCATGGACCAAGTATTTTACTCATGCATGGATGGGAGAGCAGCACCGCTCGCTGGGCCCCTTATTTCGAAACGCTCAGGGTGCGCGGCTTCAAAATTTATGGTATTGATGCACCTGCCCAAGGAGGAAGTGGCGGTACGGAATTTTCGGCCATGGCCTATGCTGCCGCCCTGGATGCTTATCTGGAGCAGCTAGAAAATCCGCCTACCTTTTGGCTGGGGCATTCTGCTGGTGGGATGGCTGCTTTATACTATCTGAGCGAAATGAGTGGCCTAGTTAGACCCGATCGATTAATCATTATGGGCGTGGCGGGGGAAATGCAGAATTTTGTAGATCGCTTTTGTGAAATAGTCGGTCTAAATGATATCGTGCATGCCGGTATAGAGCATGAATTCACCAAGCGTTTCGGCAAGACTTTTTCCGACATATCCTTCGTGCGCATGGCCAGTCAACTAGAGATGCCAGGCCTGATCATTCACGATCGCGACGATGAGTTGGCACATATCAGTGGAGCCAAAGACCTCCATAAGGCCTGGAAAAACAGTGAGCTGATGATCACAGAAGGGCGCACCCACAGCGTGCTGGGCGAAGATATTCCAGAGATTGTAGCTGAGTACTTTCTAGGGTAGTAGACAATCATTCATCCTTTTTCTATCGATTATTCAGACCAATTTGAGCAAGCTAAAGCCCAACTTTATACCTTTCCATGGGTTGATCCTCCATCTCAGTTTATGCAATTATGAGTCAAGTACCACAATCATTAAGTGTTGGCATCGACGATATGTCGGCCTACATTCCCCAGCTATATCTTCCAATCGAAACGTTAGCTGAGGCGCGCGACATCCCTTTTGCCAAGCTCAATAAGGGCCTGGGATTAGAAGCTATGGCAGTAGCCGATGCGCGCGAAGACAGCGCCACCATGGCAGCCAATGCGGTCCTCGATCTCATTCATAAAAATGAGCTGAATCCTCGTGAAATTGGCCGTATTTATCTCGGTACAGAAAGTGCGTTGGATGGCGCCAAACCAACCGCGACCTACGTGTTGGACATGGTCCAGGAGCAACTTGCCGAAATGCACGGTGCCGATTGCTTGCTGCATTGCGATGTGATCGATATGACTTTCGCATGCATAGGGGCAGTTGATGCGCTACACAATACTTTGGATTGGACTTCCGCAGGTCGGGATCGGATCGGCATCATCGTAGCTTCCGATGATGCTAAATACGAGTTGGGTTCAGGCGGTGAGTACACCCAAGGAGCTGGTGCGGTCGCTCTGTTGGTCAAGCGAAACCCGCGCTTGATGGTTATTGATCCGGTATTTGGTGTAGCCACTCGTCCTGTTCACGACTTTTTTAAGCCTACACGTCCGGTCACCAAGCGGCAGCTCATCGAAGAAGTGCTGGCTTTACTACCAGCTGGTTGTAGTACGGGTGTAGACATTGATCAATTGGTTGATGAACTTGGGAATAGCCTGGAAGTAAAAGGAGTTTTGGACTGTAACGAATCCGAGTTAGAGCTACACAAAGTCACACCGGTATTCGATGGCCCCTACAGCAATGAGTGTTATCAGTCTCGCATTCGAGAGGCTTTAATGAACTACCGACATAAAACCGGCAAATTGCCAGCGGGCAAAATGTTTGAGACCTGGTCAAGGCTCATTTTTCACTTGCCTTATGCCTATCAGGCTCGACGCATGTTTGCCGAAATATATGTGGAGGAGCTAAAGGCCAATGGCAACTGGATGGCTTTCATCGCTAAACATGGTCTTGAAGTTCCCTGTGCCGACAATTATGAAGACCGGGAAGAATATCTGACTCGCTGCGGTCAGTTTCTGAAATCTGTCAGTAAAACCAGCGACTACAAAGATTTTGTCAACGAAAAAATTGCCCCTGGTGAGTGGGCTAGTAGTCAGGTGGGTAATATGTATGCCGGGTCTATTTGGCTCAGCCTAATGTCGGCACTTGAGTCCGGGATTAAAGAGGAAAACCAGCTTGAGGCAGGAGACGAACTCGGGTTTTTCGCTTATGGAAGTGGATCCAAATCCAAAGTGTTCTCTGGTAGGCTCTCAAATACCTGGCAAGAGATAGTGGAAGACTTCGGATTGTCCAGAAGACTTCAGCTGCGTGAGGCACTACCCTATGATACGTATGAAGCGCTGCACCGAGGGCTACTAAAAGATAATGTGGCCAAACAAGATGCAGGCACTTTTTTCCTGGCTGACGTGCACCGCGAGAAGGGCGAAATGGAGGGAGCCAGACATTATGGCTACCGCGCAGAAGAGGTGGTATACGAATAAAAAAGGGGTCAGCTAGCGCCGACCCGACCACAAAAGGTTGCAAATACATAATTCTTGGGGGCTACAAATTGCAGCCCCAGGGTTTGGGGTGTCTAGGCCGATTACAAAAGCATGTAATCAAATCCTTACTGCTTTGTTTTGACATAACAAATATAGTTACACGGCATCTTTTTTGCAACTAATTTGTGAATTATTGATTAAAAATATGCTATTGTAACCTATTTGATTACATCTGATTAATAATCAGAAATACGCCAGTAACTGTGCATCTCCTCGTATACCTTTCGAAAATAGGGTAGTAACCCACTAAATATGCTTATTGATTGGCCCGCTGCTAGCCCAATTCCGCTCGTAAGAATCTGGCGGTATGGCTGGTCTTATCCTTAGCGACCTCTTCAGGAGTACCCTGAGCTATAATTTCACCACCTCCGCGGCCACCTTCAGGCCCGAGGTCTATGATGTGGTCCGCTACTTTTATAACGTCCATAGTGTGCTCGATGACGATCACTGTATTGCCTTTGTCGACTAGTTGATTCAATACTTTAAGCAAATACCTGATGTCTTCGAAGTGAAGCCCCGTTGTCGGTTCGTCTAGTATGTATACGGTATTACCCGTATCGCGCTTGCTGAGTTCTTCAGATAGTTTTACTCGCTGCGCTTCACCGCCGCTCAATGTGGTAGCTTGCTGGCCAAGTGTAATGTATCCAAGGCCAACACTGGCCAGTGTCTTTAGCCTGCGATAGATCTTGGGAATAGGCTTGAAAAATTCAGTCGCCTCGGTCACCGACATCTCGAGCACATCATTGATCGATTTGCCTTTGTAGAGTATTTCAAGTGTTTCCCGGTTATACCGTCGACCGTTGCAGGTTTCGCACTCGACATATACATCCGGAAGAAAGTTCATCTCAATGACGCGCATACCGCTTCCTCCGCATACTTCACATCTTCCGCCCTTTACATTGAAGCTAAACCTGCCGGGCTTGTATCCTCTGATTTTTGCTTCGGGTAATTCGCTGAATAGCTTGCGGATATGGGTGAATACCCCTGTATAAGTAGCTGGATTTGACCTCGGCGTACGACCAATGGGGCTTTGATCTATTTCGATCACCTTATCTACATGCTCCAGGCCCTTAATTTTCTTATAGGGCATTGGTCGCTTAAGGCTATTGTAAAAATGCTGCCTCAGGATGGGGTAGAGGGTCTCATTGATTAAGGTAGACTTTCCGCTGCCGCTTACCCCAGTTACCAGAGTTAGTGTACCCAATGGAATTTTTAGGCTTACATTTTTCAGGTTGTTGCCGGTAGCTCCCTGGAGAACTAGCGACTTTCCATTCCCACTCCGCCTGCTTTCGGGTATCTCGATTTCTTTCCGGCCGGCCAGATAATCGGCGGTTATACTCTCTTTTTCTTTGACGAATTGTTTTGGTGGGCCCGCAGCTACAACCCGACCACCAAATTCACCAGCTCCTGGACCCAGGTCGATTAGATAATCGCTTGCCAGCATGATATCGCGGTCGTGTTCGACCACTAAAACTGTGTTACCTATGTCTGTTAGTTCTCGAAGGGCAGCAATCAGGCGTTCGTTATCTCTGGTATGCAGGCCTATACTTGGTTCATCCAGAATGTAGGTGATACCGGTCAGCTGAGAACCGATCTGGGTAGCTAGCCTGATTCGCTGGGCTTCACCTCCGCTCAAAGATCGCCCAGGTCGATCAAGGCTTAAATAATCCAGGCCGACATGGAGTAGAAAGTGTAGCCTAAATCGGATCTCCTTGAGTATGTCGCGAGCGATCAGCTTGGTGCGATCGTCCATACCGTCTTCAGCGGTTTCCAGCCATTCCCCCAGTTCGTTGAGGTCCATCTGAGCCAGTTCGTGTATGGCCTTGCCATTTACTTTGAAGTGCCTGGCCTCCAGCCGCAGTCTGGCACCTTCGCATTCCGGGCAGTCGCTGATGGTCATGAATTCTTCTGCCCACTGTCGGATTCGTTCGCTGCTGGTTTCCTCATACCATCGGCTGATCATATTCATCAAGCCGTTTTTCTCTACATCCCAGACCCGATCATGAGCGATTCTGTCGTAGCGAGATCGGCGTTTAGCTTTACCAGCTTCGGTGCCGTAGAGGATGGCATCTAAGCCCTTGGCTGGAATTTTTGAAACAGGATCGCTAAGCTTGAACTTAAACTTCTTGGCAATATTTCGCACCTGCTTGAAGGTGGTATTATCCCGACTTTCGCCCAGTGGAATGATCCCACCTTTACTTATGCTTTTGCCGCGGTCGGGTATGACCTTGTCTATATCGGGGGTGTTTACCCTTCCCAGACCTTTGCAATTTGGACAGTAACCATAGGGCGAGTTAAAAGAAAAGGTGTTGGGGCTGGGCTCCTCATAGCTGATGCCGTTTTCGGCATCCATCAAATTTCGGCTGTATGCCGTTACAGTATCGGCTTCCAGATCATTGATCATGACCAGGCCTTCGCCCATTCGCAAGGCCGTATTCAGGCTTTGAGCTAGTCGATCTCGCCGGTCTTTTGCCATTTTAATGCGATCGACGACCAATTCGATATCGTGTACCTTATACCGATCTAATTTCATGCCGGGCTTCAGGTCCTGTATGTCTCCATCATTGCGCACTTTGGTGAAACCCTGGTTTCGCATCTGCTCGAAAAGCTCGCGATAATGACCTTTTCTACCGCGTACCAGAGGAGCCAATACAATGATCTTTTTCCCGTCGTAGGTCTCCTCGATTTGATCGAGCATCTGCTCTTCGGTGTAGCGGGTCATAGGCTTGCCGCTAATATGGCTATAGGCAGTTCCGGCGCGCGCAAAGAGCAATCTTAGAAAGTCGTAGATTTCAGTTACCGTACCCACGGTAGACCTCGGTGATCTATTGGTGGTTTTCTGTTCGATAGAAATGACTGGACTCAAACCTGTGATTCGCTCTACTTCCGGCCGCTCCATATTGCCCATGAATTGGCGAGCGTAGCTACTAAAGGTTTCCATGTAGCGGCGTTGCCCTTCAGCATAGATGGTGTCAAAGGCCAGACTAGACTTACCACTACCGCTCAGACCAGTTACCACAACTAGTTGGTTGCGTGGTAAATCTACGTCTATGTCTTTCAGATTGTGCTCGGCGGCACCTGTTACGGCAATCCAGTCTTCCTGGTCAGCAGATTTGGTCATTGTGATAATGATAAGAGTCTAAGACTGCCCGAAAACTGACAGCGTATAAACCGGACAATAAACAAGGGTTATGGGTTCATTTCGTAGTGGACCGATTTCTATGGGGTGTTTACTTGCACACCTTGATTTGTTAAGCAGACTTACGCAGGTCGCATCATCGCGGGAACCCTTGCCAAACTCGGTCACAGCGTCAGGGAGTCTCATGGATATTCGGTCTGAGGTAGTTCCTGTATGTTGATTTGCTAACCCGAACTTAAGGGCATACTGCTTAGATACTCCCAATAGTGGTTGTATGTTTATGTTAAAATCTACTGCTTTATGGGAGAACCCGGAGATATACTCGCTGGCAATAGTTGGCTCATTGGGCTGATCGTATTTTTACTGGCTGCTTTGCTCATTCTGCGTTGGCAAGGGACCAAGAATAGAGACAATAAGCGATAAACTGCCGGTGCTAAAGCGCTATGCCATCTGAATTGGCTTGACTGATACAGCTGAGTATCCTTGCTTGCCCTCAGACAATCGGAACTCGACCAACTGACCGACCTGCGGAAGTCCATTTCCCAACCAATCCTTTTGCCTGAATCTAAAGGTTTCATTAGTGTCCTTTAATTGCAGATATCCATATCCCTGGTCAGGGTGATAGAGGCTTATAGTAGCAGGAGCGAGCGGCATAAATTGAATAACGGTAGCTCAATATCCTATGTTTACCGCCCGCTGTCATATGTCGCACTAGCTGTCGTAGCGTGTTAGCCCATATTCTTCTATGACTTCAATAAGTTCGTTTGCTAAGTTGGTGCCTCCTGGATATCCTATTTGCTGAAGCCCACGGGCCCAGGCTTGGTAATCATTAGCAGCTAGGGTGGTTAATTGTGCAAAACGTCCTGTTGTGATAAAAAGGCTATGATCTCGAAAACTTGTCCATGCATTGGGGTACACCCTCAGGCAAGGCGTGCCATCTTCTTGCTTTTGCCCACGCCAATCTGGTGTACAGGGCAGCATGAAGTAATTTGCGGTAGTACTGAGACTATTTCTTGTGCCCCCCTGGCTTTGGAGTAGACCATTGGCCAGGATGATGCTGGCAGGTATCCCGTATCGCTCCTGTTCAGTTTGGGCTACGCTATGGAAGCGATCCAGAAAAGACTGTATATCACGCTCGTCGGTACGTCTCAATAATTGAAGAGCAGATGCTACTGCTGAACTGTGATTTGAACCACTGATGACATTCAGCTGCTGAGTTCTCAATTCATTCTGGCTGGTAACATCCGGATTAGCTTCTATGGGAACCGGGATTTGTTCGTTCCTTGATTCAGGTATTGGGATAGGAGCGGCGTGATACAATTGCGGGTTGGCAGGCCTACCCAGTTGTACGCTTAAGTCAATTTGTTTGCGGGTGAGTAAGAATAAGGTCAGTAGCACCAGACCAACTCTCAACCAATGCCTCCCGACGAAGGCGAGTAATTGTGTAAATACAGCATTCATTTTATTTGCAACCATTTGAGGAAAGTGAAAAAGCTTCCCGCTGTTGGTATGATTCATTCTGGTGTGGAATACAAAATTACACAAAATGTTTTATAAATACAAAATTGTTTGAAATTGATTGGTTTTGTTTGCTTACACGAACTTATTCGTGTTTTAAAAAATTAATCTGTTCGTTGAATCTGCATGATCTCCCACTTTCCTTCAAACCCTTATCTCCTCTTTTCATTTATGTGTCTGTAATTGAAGTAAATGCCACATTCCGGCTCCGCAGATTTAAGCTTGATGGGTGGAGGTATTCCTCCCTGGCTGTTTGATCGCATGACTAAGCTCAGCCTGGTTATGGTCGAATCTATACTACAAGAGTATGGTCACCAGGAGTTGTTGGCTCGTATGGCCAATCCTTTTTGGTTTCAAAGTTTTGGTGCGGTAATTGGTATGGACTGGAATTCATCTGGAGTTACCACTGCTGTTTTGCGCGCCTTAAAAGCCGGTGTGAATCCTCATGCCAAAGAGCTGGGCCTATTTATCTGTGGCGGTAAGGGAAAAGAGTCTATGCGTACACCTCGAGAGTTGATGCGCGTGGGCGAAATAACGGGCTTAGATGGTGACCAGTTGGTCCGTCATAGTCGGCTGAGTGCTAAAGTCGACAATACAGCCATCCAGGACGGATTTAATATCTACATCCATAGTTTTCTGGTCAGTAAAGATGGCGACTGGTCTGTAGTGCAACAGGGCATGCGCCCCGAGACAAAGGGCGCTCGTCGATACCATTGGCATTCTGAAGGGATTCAGTCTTTTGTAGTAGAGCCTCATTCCGGAATAGCCGGTGCTAATCAAGGGGAATTGCTCGATCTAACGGCTCGGGCAGCAGATTCTACAAGAACAGGAATACTGAATATAGCGGCGGAAAAGCCCGAATTGATCTTGCGAGAAATTCCCAAAATGAAACTGCCCAGCTACTGCGGAGTGAAGAGCAGTGATATTGATCTCAAGCGATTGGGCAGCGTACTGTGGTTGGCACAAGAGGCCCAAATGAGCAATTTTGAGGAACTACTGCTGCTAAAGGGACTTGGACCAAGGACTTTACAATCGCTCACACTAGTCAGCGAGGTGTTGCATGGTACCCCTAGCAGATTCAGCGACCCGGCCCGATATGCCTTTGCTCATGGTAGTAAGAACGGTCGGGTATTTCCTGTGCCCACCAAGGTGTATGATGAAACCATTTCAACCTTGCAAAAGGCTGTTGAACGCGCAAAGATGGGGCACACCGACAAGCAAAAAGCCATCAGTAGTCTGACGAAGATCGCCCAGCGGGCAGAGGTAGATTTTGTAGCAGAAGATAAATTGGATGAGCTGATTGAACACGAGCGAAAACAAAGCCACAAGTATGGAGGCCGAACCGTGAAAGGTTGGGCCAAACCATCAAGTGGTCAGTTGGATTTGTTCGATTGAACAATGGTTTTAAATGGCTACAGATAGAAGCACAAGCATCATCCTGACTGCATGGCCAGTTTAACTTTAGCTGCATGTAGTGCATACACAGCCAGCTCTACGGCCTGATCTTCGTCTTCCATTTGCTTGATCCATTCTAACTCAAACCGGTAGCTCATCTTGCGCCAGCTCATCTTGGCCTTTATGATCAGTAGGGCCTGCTTTTGCTCATCTAGTAGCGTGAATTTACTCCCGGTCCATTTCGACTTGAGTCTGTAAGTTATTGGAGCTTCATCTTCTTTCCAATAGACCTCTAGTATGGTTTTCCCTGACCATAAGTTCACCTTGAGGGTTCCACGGTCCAGTTCATTGAGTAGATAATGGTACTTATTACTCATTGAGCCACCACTCAATATTTCCAATTCTCCGTTTGGGACTTCAGCTTCTACCCGCTGAGACCAAATACTGGGAAATCGCAACTCTGCCAGTTTGCGCTTATTCTTTTCCAGCCTGAATGTCTTTGAATTTAAGGTGGTGACCATCATGGTATCTGAGTTTTGATCTCGCTTACCATATATAAGGTAGTTGATTCAAATATGCTAAGAAACTCGATGATTGCCCGTAAAAACCGGCTTAGTGGCCAATTTGGGCCTTCGAGCATAAAGAAACCGCAAAATCAAATGAATTCAGAGCTTCGATTTGCATGTTGTACATCGGTTTGCTCAGTAGACAGGACATAAGCCTATCATTCAATTGATTTTGCGGCCAAGATTTGCCAAAGCTATACTTGATGTCTATAGTGTGTAATTTCTCCAGGATGT
>JBCBVN010000067.1:0-16471 GCA_039817625.1 Bacteroidota bacterium | reverse complement strand
GCAGATCAACATTATCGAAATCCGCAAGCCAGAACTCGATGCCAATATCGTAGCTGAATCTATTGCGAAGCAGCTCGAAGCGCGTATCAACTATCGCCGTGCGATCAAGATGGCCATCGCCTCCACCATGCGTGCGGGAGCCGAAGGCATTAAGGTTCGTATTGCTGGTCGCTTGAACGGATCAGACATGAGCCGTAACGAGGAGTTTAAGGAAGGCCGTACACCACTGCATACTTTCCGTGCTGATATCGATTACTCCAACAAGGAAGCTCAAACGGTATACGGTAAGATTGGTATCAAGGTGTGGTTGTGCAAAGGCGAGGTCCTTGGCAAGCGCGACTTGAATCCAAATGCAGGTCTGGTCAGCAAAGGTGATCGCGGTGGACGTGGCGGACGCGGTGGTCGCGGCGGCCGTGGTGGACGCAGAAACAGAAGGGACTAGACCTTTTGGTGCGGGCAGCATGACTGCCTGTGCAAGATTATCCGATTTAATAGCGAGGCGAGCACAAAAACGTGCTCGCCTCGCTTGTTCTTTAAACAGCAAAGTCGTACCTTTGCCCCGCTCTAAGCGGAACGGTCCTTGTGACCCGTTTTAACCTCTGTCCAAAGGCACGTTAAAACTCCAAAAATTGCTAGCATGTTACAGCCTAAAAGAACGAAATATCGCAAGCAGCAGAAACTCCGTAACCGGGGTCTTGCTCAACGTGGAAGCCGCGTGGCTTTTGGCACTTTCGGACTGAAAAGTTTGGATAGTGGACGGATTACCAACCGTCAAATTGAAGCTGCTCGTATCGCTATGACACGCTACATGAAGCGTGAAGGTAAAGTGTGGATTCGCATTTTCCCAGACAAGCCCATTACCAGCAAGCCTCTCGAGGTACGTATGGGTAAGGGTAAGGGTGCCCTTGATTACTGGGTAGCCAATGTACAGCCTGGTCGCATCATGTTTGAACTTGATGGAGTTTCCAAGGAGGTAGCTGAAGAATCACTACGCCTGGCCGCTCAAAAGCTCCCCGTACTGACTAAGATTGTTACTCGCCCTGATTATCAGGGATAGTATTTATCTCGTCAATACTGCTACTAGCAGTTTCCAAAGATCCGGGTTTTGTGAAATGCCTCGACCTGCGGAAGTCCAAAAAAAATCCTCACGACATCATGTGAGGTAACAAATAAAAAGACCGCCTGCTTGCAGTGCGGCATTATTATTCTGGCAAGCGATATAGCTTGTCTTAAACAGTAAGCAATGGCTAAAAAAGCAACCAACGAATTGCAAGCCTTAGCCGACGATGCACTCCAAAATCAGTTGGAGGAATCAGTTGAGGCTTATGCAAAAATGCGTTTCGAGCATCAGGTTACTCCTCTGGATAAGCCAGGTGAATTGAAAATTGCTCGTCGCAATATTGCACGCATGCGCACAGAAGTACGTCGCCGCGAATTAGATGCAGCGAGCGAGGAAGTACACGCTAAGCGCGATCGTATTCGCAGTCGTCGTCGCAACGCCAAAAAGTAATTTGCTATGAATACTGAAGAAACTCAAGCCAACCAGGCTGAAGAGGCAGCAACTGAGCAGGCAGCACCAGAAACAACTGCTGAAACTCAGGTAACAGAAGCGGCAGTTGAAGAAACTGTGGCTGTTGCTGAGGAAGAGCAAGCTCCAAAGGGTCGAAACGAACGGAAAACTCGTATTGGCGTAGTCGTATCTGACAAAATGGATAAGACCATATCAGTATCTGTTGAACGTCGCCTTCAGCACCCCATATACGGTAAGTATGTGAAGAAGAGCAAGAAGTTCATCGCTCATGATGAGAATAACGACTGTGGCGTAGGCGATACAGTCAGAATTATGGAAACCCGGCCAATGAGCAGACGGAAGCGCTGGCGCTTGGTCCAAATCATTGAAAAAGCCAAGTAATCCGCAAGAATCAGATCGTTCTGGTTTGCGATTTCAAAAGATAAGTTACCATGATCCAACAAGAATCTCGCCTGCGTGTAGCCGATAACAGTGGAGCAAAGGAAGTACTTTGTATCCGCGTGTTAGGTGGTTCCAAGCGTCGTTATGCCGGTATCGGCGATCAAATTGTAGTAACCGTAAAAGAAGCTTCGCCAGGTGGTAACATCAAGAAAGGTCAAGTTTCTAAGGCTGTTGTCGTTCGCACGAGAAAAGAGGTGCGCCGCCGTGACGGTTCTTACATCCGCTTCGACGACAATGCTGTCGTTTTGCTCAACGCCAACGAAGAGCCTAGAGGGACTCGTATTTTTGGTCCTGTAGCTCGTGAGTTGAGAGAGCGCGAATACATGAAGATTGTTTCACTAGCCCCAGAGGTACTATAGGTTGAGGCAAAAGCCTAGACCTATGGCCATCTGAAAGTGAGTTTGTCTCACTTGACAAAAAGAGAACCATGGCAAACAAGACATATAAAGACAAGCAAAAGCGCTTTGCCCCAAAACTAAAAATTAAGGCAGGCGACCAGGTCGTTGTTATCTCGGGTGCTGACAAAGGAGACGAGGTGCGCGAAGTATTGGAGGTGTTCCCCAAGACCAACCGCGCGATAGTAGAGGGAGTAAATATTCGCAAGAAGCACGTACGCCCATCAGAAAATGACCAGGGTGGTATTGTAGACCGTCCAGCTCCCATTCACTTGAGTAATCTGATGCTCGTTGACCCACAATCTGGCGAACCTACCCGTGTAGGTCGCCGCCGCAATGATGATGGTAAGATTGAGCGCTATTCTAAGAAAACCGGAAATACCCTCGCGTAATGTCTTACCAACCACGACTCCACAAGAAATACCACGAAGAAGTACGTTCTGCTCTGCGCGAGCAGTTTGGCTATAAGAGTGTAATGGAAATTCCTCGTCTCGAGAAGATCTGTATCAACCAAGGTGTTGGTTTGGCTACTCAAGACAAGAAGCTGGCTGAAAATGCCCTCAAAGAATTGACCATCGTTGCTGGCCAGAAAGCGGTACCTACTAAGGCTCGTAAGTCTGTCTCTAACTTTAAGCTGCGCGATGGGATGACCATCGGTGCTAAGGTGACTTTGAGACGTGAGCGTATGTACGAATTCCTGGATCGCCTCATCTCCATTGCGCTACCAAGGGTACGCGACTTCAGAGGCATCAACGATAAAAGCTTTGATGGTAGAGGTAACTACTCAATGGGGGTTACTGAGCAGATCATCTTCCCAGAGTTGAGTCTCGACGATGTATCAAAAATCACAGGATACGATATCACTTTCGTGACCAGCGCAAACACCGATGCTGAAGCATTAGCTCTGCTAAAGGCCTTGGGCATGCCCTTTAAAAACCAGAATAACTAATTAGTCTACCGGACACCTCGTCTGGGAAAGCTATAATCTATAACCATGGCTCGTAAATCACTAATTGCCCGTGAGCGTAAGCGCGAAAAGCTGGTGGCCAAGTATGCAGATCTGCGCAAGCAGTTGAAGGCAGAAGGCCGCTGGGACGAACTTGACAAGCTTCCTCGCAATTCCAATCCGATTCGCATGCACAACCGCTGCGGTCTGACTGGTCGTCCGAAGGGGTACATGCGCAAGTTTGGAATTTGCCGTGTGAAGTTCCGCGAAATGGCGCTTGAAGGCAAAATACCTGGAGTGCGTAAAGCATCCTGGTAAAAAGATTTTTGCGACGGAAGTCGCGACATAAATACTTAACAGTCCTTGTGGTTCCCGGCTTCGATAGGCCGCGAATACCCTGGGGCGCAATAACATAAAAAATGGCAGTAACTGATCCTATTGCTGATTATTTAACGCGGCTGAGAAATGCCCAGCAGGCAGGCCACCGTGTAGTTAATATTCCTTCTTCAAAGTTGAAGAAGAGCATGACTGAGATCCTGTACGACCAAGGATATATCCTGAAGTACAAGTTCGAAGATGGTGTTGGAGCCGGAAATCAGGGCCTGATATCTATCGCCATTAAGTACGACAAGTTGACCAAGCAGCCTGTAATTCGCAAGTTGCAGCGTATTTCTAAGCCAGGACTTCGCAAGTACGTGAAGGCCGAGGCACTGCCACGGGTCATCAACGGGCTAGGTATCGCCATAATTTCAACTTCAAAGGGCTTGATGACTGACAAGCAGGCTCGTCGGGAGAATGTTGGTGGCGAAGTTCTTGCTTACGTCTACTAATCATTCGAAATCAGTCGTAAAAACTAAGTGTCTGAAGCGGCACTACAAACAAAGAGAACCATGTCTCGAATAGGTAAAAATCCAATCAGCATTCCATCTGGCGTTTCTATTGACATCAGCAAAGGGAATCTAGTGACTGTAAAGGGACCTAAGGGCGAGTTGACCCAACAGTGTGACCCCGATCTAGGCTTCGAGTTGGAAGATGGTACGCTCACCGTTACTCGTCCTCGCGACACAAAGCGCTTGCGCTCAATGCACGGGCTCTATCGTTCATTGATCGACAATATGGTCGTCGGTGTGAACGAGGGATATGAATTGAAATTAGAGGTGGTCGGTGTAGGTTACCGCGCTGAGAACAAGGGGCAGCTCCTTATCCTGAACCTGGGCTTTTCTCACCCTGTATACTTCTACGTGCCAGAGGATGTTAAGGTTACAACAGAGACTCAGAAGGGTCAGCCACCACTGATTATTCTGAACAGTACAGATAAGCAGCTCATCGGTCAGGTGGCTGCCAAGATCCGGAAGTTGCGCAAGCCCGAGCCGTACAAAGGAAAGGGTATTCGTTTCCAAGGCGAGCAAATTCGCCGCAAAGCAGGTAAGACAGCCAGCAAATAAAAGAACCAATAAACTTTGGGTCTCGATCTCCCTGGATGACAAAATCCTCGGCCCGAGTACACTAAGGTTGATAAATAGCCAATTATGCAACTCACAAAGGCAAAGCGCAGAAAGCGGATCCACCGCAGAATCAGGAAGAAAGTTTCTGGTACGGCACAACGTCCGCGTCTGAGTATTTTTCGCTCGAACAAATTCATCTACGCCCAATTGATAGATGATGCCTCCGGCAAGACGCTTCTACAAGCTTCCAGCTATGAAGCTGCTATCGCCAATGAGGGAACCAAAAGCGAGCAAGCAAAGCAAGTAGGTTTGCTACTTGCAGACAGAGCAAAGGCCGCAGGTGTCGAAACAGCTGTTTTCGACAGAGGCGGTTATCTATATCACGGTCGGGTAAAGTCACTTGCTGACGGTGCTCGCGAAGGTGGTCTTCAACTCTAAAAATCAATACGACAATGGCAAAGAGAGAAAACAGTCGCGGCGGACGTCGTAATGATCGTCGAGGCCAAGCAGCGGAGTCCGATCCGGAATTGAAAGAAAAAATGGTTGCCCTCAACCGGGTAGCCAAGGTGACCAAGGGTGGTCGTACCTTCAGTTTTGCTGCAGTAGTTGTAGTAGGTGATGGTAAGGGCAAAGTAGGTCATGGCCTGGGAAAGGCTCGCGATGTTAGCGAGGCGATCCAGAAGGCTAGTGAGCTCGCGCGCAAGAGCATGATCAGAGTACCTATTCACAATGGAACCATTCCCCACGAGCAGTTGGGTAAGTACGGTGCTGGAAAGGTATTGATCAAGCCAGCCAGTAATGGTACCGGTGTGATTGCCGGAGGTGCTATGCGTGCAGTTCTTGAGATTGCAGGTGTACAAAATGTTCTAGCGAAGTCTCAGGGTTCTTCTAACCCGCACAATGTGGTCAAAGCGACCATTGATGCGCTTAAGAAGTTACGCAGCCCACAGGTTGTTGCTGCCCAGCGAGGAATTTCTTTGGAAAAACTGTTTGAAGGTTAATCGACCGCCAAACTCAAAATTTACCTCATCATGGCTAAAATTAAGATTACGCAAGTCAAGAGCATCATCGATCGCTCGAAGAAGCAGAAAGCCACTATGAAGGCGTTGGGCTTGCGCAAGATGAATCAAACAGTCGAGCGCGAATCCACTCCTCAGATCTTAGGTATGGTTGCCAAGGTCAGTCACCTAGTAAAAGTAGAAGAAGCCTAACAAATTATTTGCGATCTTTGCAGTCGCATTGAGCTAGGCTCCAAAAAATATTTCCATGAAACTGCATTCACTCAAACCTGCATCCGGCTCGAATAAAAAGGGCAAGCGGATAGCTCGTGGACAAGGCTCAGGCCGAGGTGGTACGTCTACGCGTGGCCACAAAGGTGCGAAGTCTCGCTCAGGATACAGCCGCAAGCGTGCATTCGAAGGGGGACAAATGCCTCTGCAAATGCGCCTGCCAAAGCGTGGATTCAACAGTCCAAACAGAGTCGAGTATGTAGGCCTTAATTTGGGCCGTATCGAAGCCATTGTTGAGAAGCATGGCTTGGAGACCATCTCACCAGATACCTTACTTGGTGCCGGAATTATCCGTAAGAACGACCGGGTAAAGATTTTAGCTGGTGGTGAATTGAAGAGCTCATTGACCATTACTGCACACGCGGCATCAGCATCCGCTAAGGAAGCTGTTGAAAAGGCCGGTGGAAGCATCACAATCCTTTAAATTCCCGAATCATGCGTCTATTCACAGTACTTGGGAATATTTGGAAAATTGAAGAACTGCGCACGCGCATCCTCTTTACCCTGGCGCTGATTGCCGTATTCCGACTGGGTACTTTCATCGTATTGCCAGGTGTAGACACGGAAGCGCTATCAGCTGGATTTGGCGGTGGAGGAGCAGATGACCTCCTGGGGCTGCTCAACCTCTTTACCGGTGGTGCCTTCGCCAATGCATCTATCATGGCACTGGGCATCATGCCTTACATCACTGCGAGTATCATCGTGCAGCTGTTGGGATTTGCCGTTCCATATTTCCAGAAGCTTCAAAAGAAAGAAGGCGAAGCTGGCCGTCGCAAGCTGACCCAGATCACCCGCTTACTAACCTTGCTCATCACGCTGGTGCAGGGTGCAGGCTATCTGGCCTACATCAAGTCTAGCGATGGTCAGAGCCCCATGGTTAATGACTTCCTGTTCTGGTCTACTGGTATCATTGTACTCTCCACAGGTACTATTTTCGCTATGTGGTTGGGTGAGCGCATCACAGATCGTGGTGTCGGCAATGGTGTTTCCTTGTTGATCACAGTAGGCATCATCGTAGGATTACCTCAGGCATTCTTGGTTGAGTTCCAATCTAACCTCAATAGCTTGCTGATTTTGGTCCTCGAGATGGTTGGCTTCTTCCTGGTTACCATGGCAACTGTTGCTGTAGTTACTGGAATCAGAAGAATACCCATCAAGTTTGCTAAGCGAATGGTTGGTAGAGGCACTGGTCAATTACCTGTTCAGGGCTCTCGTGATTTCATCCCCTTGAAGGTAAATGCATCGGGTGTAATGCCTATCATCTTTGCTCAGGCATTGATGTTCCTGCCCGCTCAGATATTTGCTTTCGCAGGTACGGAAGGATCACCAACAGCTCAGGCATTTAGTGATTTCTTCAGCCTGCCTTACAATATCGTATACTTCTTCCTGGTCGTCGCCTTTACTTATGTATATACTGCTTTGACCGTACGACCAGACCAGTATAGTGAGTATCTGCGTCGTCAAAATGCTTTCATCCCTGGTATTAAGGGAGGTAAGCCAACGGAAGACTACATTGATGCGATTACTTCGCGTATCACTCTTCCAGGCTCGATTATTCTTGGCTTTATCGCCATCTTGCCAGCCATTGTAGTATACTTTGGCGTATCACCGACCTTCGCACTCTTCTTTGGAGGAACGTCTCTACTGATCATGGTTGGTGTAGTACTAGATACCCTTCAACAAATCGAAAGTTACCTGCTTATGGCCAGGTATGACGGTTTGGTTAAAGAAGGAAAGATTCAAGGACGCACCGGTGGAAGCCGGATGCAAAGTTTGGGCGCCGATTTTTAATCATTAGTTCCAGACTCGTTATGAAACCAGCAAGAGCCTCTCGCTTTTGCTGGTTTTATTTTTTAGACTACCGCAGGTGGAGAGATTCCCCGAATCTCGACATCCTCGTGTGAGTTCTTGCAGGCCGAGGTGGTGCGTGGGCGTTCTTCTTGAATGTGGCCATATGCTCGAGCCCAAGAAAAACGAAATCGAGCTAAGCTTGTTAACCAAATAGTCATAACCGGACAATCGCCTAATGGTAAGAAGGAAAAAGAGAAAAATCATATTGAAGTCGGCCGAAGAAATTGAACTGATTCGGGAGGCTTGTCTACTTGTTAGCAAAGTGTTGACTTTCGTAGCCGGTGAGTTGAAGCCAGGACTGAGTGGTGATGTCATAGATCGTGCAGCCGAAGAGATGATTCGCGATCACGGAGCCATTCCCGGTTTTAAAGGACTTTATGATTGCCCATCAACGCTATTGGTTTCGCGCAATGAGCAGGTTGTCCATGGTTTGCCCACTAAAGACCAGGTTTTCCAGGATGGCGATATTCTCTCCATTGATTGTGGTACTTATATGAATGAGTTTTACGGTGATGCTGCCTATACTTTTTGTGTAGGTGATGTGGATGAAGACACCATGACGCTTTGCCGCCGGACCAAGCACGCCTTGTACCTGGGCATAGATCAGGCTAGAGCCGGTAAGCGAGTAGGTGACATCAGCAATGCGATACAGCGATATTGTGAGCGTGAAAATGGCTATGGTGTAGTCCGGGAATTAGTAGGGCATGGCTTAGGAAGATCCTTGCACGAAGCACCAGATGTGGCCAACTTTGGTCGTAGAGGCAATGGTCCGCGCTTGCAAGAAGGACTCGTAATTGCTATTGAGCCCATGATCAATTTAGGGCGGCGTGCGGTCGCTACGAAGTCAGATGGCTGGACCATCGTTAGCCGAGATGGAAAGCCCAGTGCCCACTACGAGCATTCAGTAGCCATTACTGCCGACGGACCTGCCGATTTGATGTCAGATCACAGGCCAATAGAAGCAGCTATCCTTAAAAACCCCAACTTGAAAGAGGTCGTATTTCTGGATCCTGAACTACAAGCCAGATATCAGCCATTGGAGGCTTAAAAATGGTGGAGAAGTTGCTGAAAGCAACGCTTGTTTATCCCAGGTGAAATGCCTACCTTTGCCGTCCGAAATTTCGAGCATGCCAAAACAAGACCTGATTAAGCAAGACGGAGTGATCGTAGAAGCCATGGCTAACGCAAAATTCCGCGTTCGTCTGGAGAACGATCATGAAGTTCTAGCGACTATCAATGGCAAGATGCGGATGAACTACATCAAAATCTTGCCTGGTGATAAAGTGGCCGTTGAGATCAGTCCTTATGACTTAACTCGCGGTCGCATTACTTATCGCTACAAATAAGTTTGCTGGGCGTTTTGCCGCTAATCAACTAACTGTATAGCTATGAAAGTGAGACCTTCTGTCAAGAAGCGCTCGGCAGATTGCAAAATTGTCAAGCGCAAAGGAAAAATTTACATCATTAATAAAAAGAACCCGAAGTTCAAGCAACGTCAGGGCTAAAAAGCAATTGAATGGCACGTATTGCAGGCGTCGACCTCCCTCGCAATAAGCGGGGCATCATTAGTTTGACTTACATTTTCGGTATCGGGCCAACCCGCTCTGCTGAAATTCTAGACAAGGCCAGTGTTGACCCCAACACCAAGGTTGAGGATTGGAATGATGATAACATTAAGACCATCTCCAACATCATCACCAATGAATACAAGGTAGAGGGTGATTTGAGGACTGAGGTGCAAACCAACATCAAGCGCTTGATGGATATTGGTTGCTACCGTGGCCTACGCCACCGCAGAGGCCTGCCGCTTCGTGGTCAGCGTACCCAAACGAATGCCCGCACACGTAAGGGCAAGCGTAAGACTGTTGCTAACAAGAAAAAAGTCACTAAGTAATGGCTAAGAGAACAGCTGGTAAAAATCAAAACAAGAAAAGAAAGGTCAAAGTAGATCCAGAAGGATTGGTCTACATCAAAGCGACCTTCAACAATATCATCATATCTATTACCAACAAGAACGGTGATGTTATCTCTTGGTCAAGTGCTGGAAAGGCGAAGTTCCGTGGCTCTAAAAAGAGTACACCCTATGCTGCCCAAATCGCGGCTTCAGATGCTGCTCAGGTAGCTTATGATGCAGGTCTGCGCACTGCTGAAGTGTACGTGAAAGGTCCAGGAAGTGGTCGTGAAGCAGCTATTCGCGCTGTTGACAACACGGGTATCCGAATCACTAAGATTAAGGATGTAACCCCTATGCCACACAATGGCTGTCGTCCACCGAAGCGCCGTCGCGTTTAAGTCTCAATCCCATTTTTAGTAAGCATTAAGATTCCGCACTCCAATGGCTAGATATACTGGTCCTAAATCAAAAAAAGCTCGTGCCTTCGGCGAGGCCATCTATGGCCCAGATAAGGCATATGACCGCAAAAGCTATCCTCCAGGGCAGCATGGCAACTCTCGTCGCCGTCGCCGTCAAAGCAGCGACTACAAGCTGCAACTACTGGAAAAGCAAAAAGCAAAGTATACTTACGGTGTACTAGAACGTCAGTTCCGCAACCTGTTTGAGCGCGCCAGTGCTTCTAAGGGGGTTACAGGTACTGTACTTCTCCAACTGCTAGAATCGCGCCTGGACAATGTCGTTTATCGCATGGGGCTAGCCCGCTCTCGTCCAGCTGCCCGCCAACTGGTATCTCACCGTCACATCACTTTGAACGGACGCGTGAACAATGTACCCTCTACCCAAATACGCCCAGGTGATGTCATCGCTGTACGCGGTAAGTCGCAGGGTTTAGAGGTTATTCGCGATACCATCAGTACTAAGAATGATGCGCGCAAATTTGGCTGGATCGAGTTCAACTCTGACAAGATGGAAGCCAAGTTCTTGGAATATCCCGAGCGCGAAGCCATCCCCGAGAACATCAACGAACAGTTGATCGTCGAACTTTATTCTAAGTAAGGACCTTAATAAAGGCCATTTTGCGGTATCGCCTCGTCACCGCCAACCCACAAAGATTAGCATTTAGATGAGTACTCTTCTCAATTTTCAGAAGCCGGATAAAATTACCATGCAAAAGGCTGATGACTTCGAAGGCATCTTCGAATTCAAGCCATTGGAGCCTGGTTTCGGTCAAACCATTGGTAACTCGCTCCGCCGCGTGTTGCTGTCATCCCTACCTGGATTCGCTATTTCAGCTGTCCGTATTGCAGGCGTAGATCATGAGTTCGCTACGATTCACGGCGTTGTGGAAGACGTTGTTGACATCATCCTGAACCTCAAGCAAGTCAGACTTAAGCAGGAAATAGAAAACGAGGATATCGACGAAGAGAAGATTTACCTCACTATTTCCGGTAAGGAGACCTTTACTGCTGGAGACATTGGTCAGCATACCAATGTGTTCAAGGTTATGAATCCAGATCTCGCCATTTGCACCATGGAGCCTTTTGTCAATCTGGAAGTTGAGCTTACAGTGACTAAGGGCCACGGTTATGTACCGGCTGATGAGAATATTCCAAAGGGTGCGCCAATCGGTGTTATCCCTGTAGATGCCATCTACACCCCCATCAAGAATGTGGCCTATCGTGTAGAGAGCACTCGTGTTGGTCAGCGAACTGACTACGAGAAGCTGACCATTGAAGTCAAGACCGACGGCACCATACATCCGGAAGAAGCCATCCGTGACGCCAGTCGTATTTTGATCCAGCACTTGATTCTCATCACTGATGAGCCACTGGATCTGGATGCTGCTCCAAGAGAAGAAACTATCGTTGACGAGCACATCTTGCACATGCGCAAGTTGCTCAAGACTAGCCTGGAAGATCTGGACCTTTCTGTACGTGCATACAACTGCCTGAAGGCAGCGAAGATCAATTCTCTTGGAGAATTGGTCAAGTACGACACCCATGAACTACTCAAGTTCAGAAACTTTGGTAAGAAGTCTTTGGTAGAAATCGAAGAACTACTTACCGAGAAAGGTTTGACCTTCGGTATGGACCTATCTAAGTACAAGTTAGACGAAGAGTAAGAAGAGCAGGAGCCTGCACGGTCAGGCTTCCTGTTTGATTATAATGGGCGAATCATTCAATCACCCAGCAATTACACCAGCCACTCCGCTAAGGCCCATTTAGCCAAAGAGTCAAGGTATGTGTTGCTAAGTATCTTAACTGGCTATGCGTCACGCTAAGAAATTTAATCACCTGGGCCGTAAGTCGGCTCACCGCAAAGCGCTACTGCGCAACTTGTCTATCGCGCTCATCGAGCACAAGCGAATCAGCACCACACTGGCTAAGGCAAAAGCCCTTCGTTCATTTATAGAACCACTGGTTACCCGATCTAAGAAAGATGATCTGCACAACCGCCAGGTGGTCTTTAGCTATCTCCAGAATAAGGAAGCTTCTAAGGAACTCTTCGGGGAGATTGGCAAGAAAGTAGCAGATCGCCCAGGCGGCTACCTCCGCATCATTAAGACTGGCTTCCGCCAGGGCGATGGTGCAGAAATGGCCCTGATCGAGTTTGTAGACTATAATGAAGTCTATCAGCCAAAAGGGGAGACCAAGAAAAAGTCTGGCCGTACTCGCCGCAGCCGCCGAGGCCGAAAGAGTGGAGGCGCAGCCGCTGCAGCAAGCGTCAAAGAAGAAGAATAGCTTCGAAAAGCTGCCTCCTCAGGAGGCAGCTTTTTTTATTTGCGCAATCGCTCTTCCCCACTTTTTATAGACTTCCACAGGTGGGTTGTAAGCTAATACACCATGGCCTTCTCGTGTTTCTTCACTGAGGAGCCAGGGTGCGTGATACAGTGGTTTGGGCAAGCTGGCAAGCTCTGGTAGCCAGGTGAGCGTATATTCCCCTTTCTTATCGTACTTCAAAGCCTGGTGGACTGGATTGGTGTAGTACATTTCCAATGCTTGTGTATTCCAGTTGATCCAGTTGCTGCATACATCGTAGTCTAAGAGGTGATGCTCAAACCAGGCTGCCCCCCAACGCCAGTCTATCTGATAGTCTTTGCTTAGGAAGCTAGCTGCATTCACCCGTCCACGGTTAGACATAAAACCAGTTGCGGATAACTCTCGCATATGGGCATCAAGAAAGGGAATGCCTGTATCGCCTTTTTTCCAGCGATTAAATAGGCCCTTGTCCTTGATCCACGCTGTTTCCCGCTTTCTGATGCCCCCAGTTGAAAACATGAGGTTGCCAAAACGCATACACTGGAACTTGAAGAAATCGCGCCAGATTACTTCAAATATCAACCACCAGGTACTGATGTTTCTTTTGACTTCGCGCTCGTATCTTTTTACGGTATAGTAGATTTGTCTAGGAGATAAACAGCCTAGAGACAGATAGGCCGAAAACTTGCTGCTGTAATCGAGACCAAGCGACTTGTTTCGGGTATACTTATATTGGGTAATCAGGTCAGATTCAAAGGAGTAATACTCGAGGCGTCTGAGGGCGGCTTTCTCGCCGGGTGGGATATAAAGTGATATATCTTGATTAGCCTCTTCTTCTGCAAATCCAAGCTCGCTGGCCGAAGGGTGACTACCTGTTCTGCCGACTGGACTATCGGGTAGGGTAGTGGGCGTGGGGAAAAGCTCCCTCGGTCTGATCTTTTTCGTGATCTTATTGCGAAATGATTTGAAGGTGATCGGAGTCTTTTCAGGTGCAAAAGGCATGTCATCTATGTGATAGAGAGTTTTACCCCATACCAACTCTAGCTCAATATTTCTTTCTGATAAATGAGCCGCCAATGCCTGCTCAACCTTCACTTCTTCGTCGGCAACTTCCTTTTGAGCATAGACTTTATTGACCCCATATCTAGTGGCCAATTCAGGTATGATATCTTCAGCATGGCCAACCCGAATGATGAGCCGGCTACCCAATTGCTGAATGGACTGTGATAAGTCTTCGAGACACGCTTGTAAAAATCGGAATCTTAAGTAGCCGGTTTTTCTAAAACCGAGCGGTAGCATTCTGTACTGGCGCGGATCATAGCAGTAGACTATAATGAGCTGATCTGCATTTTCTATGGCATTGACCAGGGTTTCGTTATCATGCAGGCGCAGGTCGTTTCTAAGGTAGAGGAGGTTTACTAGTTTACTCACTCAGATATAATTACAAAAGGCGAAGCGGTGTTCAAGATGAGATAGAACATCAGCGGTATATATGTGGTGCCCATTCGGCTGAAGTCTGATATACCCACTGGAATGGAGAGGTAGTTTGATGTATAATTCTTTCGTGAGTGTGTAATCCCTCCATTTTTTGCATCTACTTCGTAAATTACTTGGCGCTTAATTGGGTAATTGCGTCTTTGATGGCGTTCCATAAATGAGACTTTCCTCGATTAGGCAAGTAAACCACCTCGCTCATGCGTTTTTTGTTCTTTCTCACATCCCTATTAATGACCACCTGCCTTATGGCTCAGGATTATCAGACCGAATGGCAAGCTGTAGATGAAGCTCAGTCGCGCGCTCGTTACCAAACCGCTATTGAATTGCTCGAACCCATCATAAACCGGGCCCGCGAAGAGGATCGCGCAGACCAACTAGCGAGGGCCTATTTCTATCGGGCCTCGGCCTTGAGAGAGCTGGGTGAGGATGGAACTATAGATGCCATCGAGCGATTAAAGCTCGACCTTTCGACAAGTAATCGGCCAGCCATAAGAGCGCTGCTCAACCTGCAGCTATCGAAGGGATACAAGGCATATCTACAAGAGCGATTCTACGCCAATAGTTATCCAACAGCTTTACTCGAAGACGATGGGCCTGCAAACGAAGCGATAGCAGATGCACAGTCCATGTCTGAATGGTCTAAAGAACGGTTGGCCCGCCAAGCCATAGAACACGCTTTAGAAGCCATAGAGATCGCTCAGGATACTCGCCTAACCCTGGAGCGAATACCAGCTATTACTGTGCCCGGAAAGGGTAGAGCAGATGAAATACCGACCCTGTTTGATCTGATTGTATACGAAGTACTAAATGAACTAGGTGATGGGCTAGGCGTGCTTCCAGAACCTGTGGAGGCCTTTCGACCTGCGGAAGTCCAAATTTTCCAACCCGTCGAATCCTTTTTAGCTTACCGTCCGCTTACGGAAGATACCAATAGCCTGACTTACCGCAGGATGCGAATTTATCAGCAGTTGCTGGAAGTGCGGCAAGAAGAAGCATCGATTTCGGACTACAATCGACCGGCTTTGATCTTTGCAGACTTGTCCAGGCTAAGTTGGGCTCATCAACTAAGTGGTGCTGATCAATTGTATAAGCAAGCACTAGAATCTCTTGTCGAGCAGCACCAGGATGCGCCTGCTGTCTCTGAGATCTTATTGAGCTTGTATGATTTGCTGGCATTTAACGAGACCTTTGGTGGGGATACGGATGAAGAGCAACGGATGCGTTTGGTGCGCGATAGAGGAAGATACTCGGCTATCGTAGAGGAATATCCGGATAGTCGAGCGGCGCAAATTGCCCAGGACCGCATAGATCGGATCGATACCAAGCGGCTAACTCCCAGAGCCGAAGAGGTATACCTGCCTGATGAGCCTGTGCTGATCAACGTTCAATACCAGAATATAGAGCAGGTATTTTATCGCATACAGGCACTCGATTTTTCCATGCGCGATCAGGAAATCATCTACGACAGAGCGCGGCAAATTGCAAAGTATCTGAGGGCAAGTTCGGTCCGGAGTGGATATTTTGATCTGGCACCCAACGATGATTACCGCTACCACACCACGGAGATCGCTATAGAGGACTTGCCCAGAGGCAGATATCGCTTGTTGGTGAGCGATAACGAAGCTTTTGACTTTAAGGAGGGCGGCCGTATTTCCATGCTTGAGTTTACCATTAGCGGCTTGGCTGTCATGGAATTGGAACCAACAGGTACCGGAAGAAATTATCAGATCGTAGATCGAGCTAGTGGGGCTCCGCTGTCGGATGTAACCCTGGAAAGATATAATAGTGATCGCCGTAATCAGGTGCAGCGATTCTCTCGGTTTTCCAGTACCCAATCTGATCGTAGCGGTCGCTTGAGTGTCCGCAATACAAACCGAAGTACCATAGAGATACTCAGTTTGGGCAATGATACGCTCCGGCTCAATCTGTATCCCGGAAATAACTACGAGCCAGACTTTAGCGAATACCGGGCTCAGTTCTTTCTGGATCGGGCAATTTATCGACCTGGCCAACGCCTCTTTGCCAAGGCATTGATCATGCAGACTGACCGGGAAGGTATTCCGAGCCTGATGCGAAATGAGGAGTACACCATGAAGCTATATGATGCCAACGGGGAAGAGGTGGCATCAGCGACTCAGCGAACTGATCAGTACGGAGCCATCAGTGCGGAATTTACCATTCCCACGGGAAGACTACTGGGTTATTGGCGCGTTCAAATTGACGGTCTGGGCAGCGATGGGTTTCGAGTAGAAGAGTATAAGCGTCCCAGGTTTGAGGTAAACATTCCTACTCTGGAAGAGCCAGCTGTCCTGGACGATTCGGTCACTATTGAAGGAAGTGCGTTGGCCTACAGTGGTCCCGCTCTGGCAGATGCTCGGGTGAGCTACAGGGTCGAGCGACAAGTAAGCTGGTGGTCTTACCGA
>JBCBVN010000066.1:0-16494 GCA_039817625.1 Bacteroidota bacterium | reverse complement strand
CTCAGCAAGATGCCCTCTTCGACTTCTTCAGGGGTAGCACCTGGATAAGCTACAGCGACATCGACAAATCTCTCCTTAGTGACCGGGAAAAAGCGGGTTTGGGTAGCAAAGAGGGAAAGAAGGCCCAGTGCGATGATCATCAATACACATAGATTGACAATGGTCGGATGGGCTATGAAATATTTGAGAATGTTTCTCACGATAGTTTATTTGGGAGTTGGCTAATTACTTGACGCGGCTGCCAGCTATGGGCGAATCAACCTGTTCGATTATGACTTCAGTTCTAGGTTCCAATCCACGCACAAATACCTGATCGCTTTCTACGAGTATCAGCTCGACCTCCTGACTTTGCGCAATGCCGTCTGTGTCTACCACATACACACTCTGATCGCGCCCCAGCGCATCTTTGGGCAGCATATATACTTCCTCCAGAGTCTGCCCTGCTATTTCCCCTTCCAGATACAATCCGCTTCTGATGCCTTCTCCCGAAACTCTGACATAGACAATCAGACTCTGTGTGCCTGGATCGATGGCTGTACCCAATCGGTGTACCCGGCCCTCAAAACTTCGATCTAAACTGCTCGAATAAAGAGAGATTTCCTGTCCTTCTCGTATCAGTTCACTGCCATTTGCAGGGAGAGATGCCTCCAGCTCGTATACATCTGTTCTACTAATTTTGGCCAATGGCTGTCCGGGTTGTACAAAAGATCCCGGATCTACATCTGCCATAGTCAGTTTTCCACTGAATGGCGCACGTACGTTGTAGTCATCAAGGGAGACTTCACGGGCCTTAATGCCATAGTATTGAGCCGGAATACCAGCGGCGTTTATGAAGTATCTAAATTGTTGATCTTCAATTTCCGGTAAGTCAGGGAGCATTTCATCGGCTCGTATGTCATTGACAAAGGCTTCCCATATAGGGTGTTGGGCCGGATAGTCGAGGCTCATATCCGATAATAGGCGAACGATGGCCGACACCAGCTGACTACGCTCTGCCTGAAGCGTATACCTCAACTGCTCATCGTCTATTCTGATCATAGTTTCCCCCTGGCGGTAGTACTTTCCAGCTTGTAGGATTTTCTCTGTTGGCAATACTAATCCGGGTACCTGACTACTGATGGTCGCTTCTTGAAGAGGTATTACCCGGCCTGTAAATCTAATTGGTCGCTCTACGCGCTCAGGCTCGACAATCTCGGTGGCCAGATCGCTTCTTATTGGCTGTTCGGCTTGATCGGTAAGGTCTTGTTGGCTTTCTACAGTTTCGGTGGGGGCGTCGGTTCCGCCGCAACTCCATACCAGTAGAACAAGAAGTATAGCCGCTGATAGTTTTTGCATGACTTGAATTTTCAAGAGGAATAAGGATCAAGTCATCAAATGGTTTAATCAAATGATTAAATTTTGAACAAAATTTTTTATTAAAAAACTATACCATGTATAAATCGCTGATGATCATATTTGGAATGCTTTGCTTTCTACTTTCTAGCAATTGGTGGAATTCTGCTTCAGTCAGTTGAAACTCATTTTCAAAAATGTGCTTAGACATGAACGGAAAGATCATGAGCCCGACGAGGTTAGACATAAAGTCGAGAATGGTAATGGGGCGTATCTCACCTTTAGCTATGAGCTCTTCCAATTGATTGGCCAAAACCATGCTATGGTCTCTGAAGCTGATGATTTGATGGAGCATGCTTTCATTTCTGGCCGATTCCGACATGATAAAGGCAGGTAGCTTTGGATGCTTTTTATAAAAGTCGGTGAACTGCTCTACGAATTGATGAATCTTGAGTTTGAGCGGCTCATCACCCATCATTACTCGATGAAGAATGTTGTTGAATTCAGAAAGGGTCTCGCCAGCTACTTCGGAAAACAGTTTGTCTTTGCTTCGAAAATAGTAGTGCAGCGAGGCAATATTGACATCTGCTTCCTTGGCGATATCGCGGGTAGTGGTGGCGTCGTAACCCTTTGCGGTAAACACACGCAAGGCTGCCTGCTTGATTTTATCCTCGGTTTTTGGACGGTTTGAACTCATGAAGGTGGTACGTTAGAGTTACTTTAAAGGGAGCTTGGAGGGGGGGAAACATCGGACGCTCGAAGGATCTGAGCTCCTGCGAGCGTTCAATTGCTTGTAACCTCAAGCTACTTCAGTAAACAAAAGACAAATTTTGTCAATTATGTTTTTACAAGGAAATCATTTCCTTTAATAACGCAGCTAAATATGAAAATTCTCCTGACTGGTGTAACGGGCTACATTGGTAAGCGATTGCTACCTGTTCTGCTGCAAGAGGGGCACGAATTAGTCTGCGCTGTACGGGACTTGGATCGATTTCCTTTTCCAGATCGTGTGCGGGCTAAGGTGCACCTGATCGATGTCGATTTTTTGAATGCCGACTCTTTAGCGGTTATACCCGAAGATATAGAAGCAGCTTATTACCTTATTCACTCCATGTCGGCTACGAGCGAGTATACCGATCTGGAAAAGAAGTGCGCTGTTAATTTTCGAGACCGGGTCAATCAAACCGATTGCCGCCATGTGATCTACCTAACCGGTATGGTCAATGACGATCAACTGTCTGAGCACCTGACCAGCCGCAAGATGGTAGAGGATGAACTGGCTATTGGGAAGTTTGCGCTTACGGCACTTCGGGCGGGCATCATCATAGGTTCGGGGAGTGCTAGCTTTGAGATCATCAGAGACCTGGTTGAGAAGCTTCCGATCATGGTCGCTCCTAAATGGCTGAAGACCCGTTGTCAGCCCATTGGCGTTCGCGATGTGTTGGAATTTCTCGTAAAGTCACTAGGCGATGAGCGACTTTACAACCACAGCTTTGATATCGCTGGGACAGATATTCTCAACTACAGAGAAATGCTGCTGACCTATGCCAAGGTGCGCGGATTCAAGCGGCTTATCTTTACCGTACCCGTCATGACACCCAGATTATCCGCCTACTGGCTTTACTTCGTGACCAGTACGACTTACAATCTGGCACAAGCCCTGGTCGATAGTATGAAAGTAGAGGTCGTAGCCCGCGACGATAGGTTAAATCAACTACTCGACGTACATCCGAGCGATTATGAAACCGCCATAAAAAGAGCTTTTAAGCGCATAGAGAAATACGACATGCGCTCGAGCTGGAAAGATTCGTTCGTTAGCGGTCGCTTCCAAAAAGACATTGGCGATTTTATCGAGGTGCCTAAATATGGCGTTTTTACCGATTTTCGCTCCAGAGAAGTAGCCGATGAAGAAAATACGCTCGACAAAATTTGGGCGATAGGCGGTAAAACTGGTTACTATTATGCCACCTGGCTCTGGAAAATAAGAGGCTACCTCGACAAGCTGGTCGGTGGGGTAGGGCTTCGCCGAGGCCGCACCAACGTCAACCGCATCAATCGGGGCGATGCCATTGATTTTTGGAGGGTACTATTTGCAGATCGCGAAGAAAAGCGGCTGTTACTCTTCGCAGAAATGCGGCTACCCGGCGATGCCTGGCTCGAATTCAAGATCAAAGATGGAAAGCTTCATCAGCAGGCCACCTTCCGGCCTAAAGGCGTATTCGGGCGTCTGTATTGGTGGGCTGTCTGGCCATTCCACGGTTTTATATTTCACAACATGTTGAAGCGAATGGCTGGGCCGAGTGATGCTCCCTATTCTACTGTGATCGTGTCTTAGATTTGGACGTCTGTGGTCGGCTGTTTTTGAATATGTTTAATATAGTTTTCTTTGAATCCTTGCGCCAACTGAGGAGGTCTAATTTGATAAATACGTTAAGTATGTTGAAAATTTATAACACCATTTTAATTTGAGGATAATACTTGCATTTGTCATTTAATCTGTAATTCATTTAGCAGAGAGTTATTTGCCCTATCAAAAAGTATCGCGTTAAAGCGAGATAATATACACACTCATTATGGATTGCTCATTTGCTAAGGGAACTTGGCTCACTACTCTATTGCTTTTATCATTCGGTTGGTCTTGTCTCTTTGGACAAGACGTAGCCCGCGTGTCAGGGCGCATGGTTGATGACGGAGGCACACTTCCCGGTGTCACCATATTCGTATTAGAAACTGGCCAAGGGACTACTTCAAATCTGGACGGAACTTTTAACCTTACCAACTTAGCAAGTGGGAATTATACCCTACAAGCTAACTTTATTGGTTATCAGACATTGGAGCAGACAATCAATGTAGAGGCAGGTTCCACGCTAAATTTAGGTGATCTCAAGCTAGCCGCTTCGGTTATAGAACTTGAAGATGTCATAGTAAAGGCGAGTTATTTGCCTTCGCAAATCAGGGCCTATAACATCCAGAAAAGTGCGCCCAACATACAGAACGTAATTGCTGCAGACGGCATTGGTAAATTGCCAGACCGTAACGCAGCGGAGGCCGTTCAACGTATACCGGGTGTATCCATACAGCGCGATCAAGGCGAAGGTCGCTTTGCCCTAGTTCGCGGTACACCGAGTGAATGGAATTCCAACTTAGTCAATGGAGACCGCCTGCCCTCTACGGATGGTTTTGAAGGTTCACGCCAGATTGCACTGGACGTCATCCCTTCTGAGCTAATCGAGTACGCCATTGTTTCCAAGGCGCTAACGCCCGACATGGAAGGCGATGCCATTGGAGGATCTATAAATTTCAAGACGCGTGGTGCACCACAGGAAAGTGTATTTAATGTTAGTGTGGCCGGTGGTTATAATGCACAAATTCAAGAGCCGAATTACAATGCTTCACTCATCTATGGTAATCGGTATGGGAAATTCGGTTTCCTCCTAACTGGTGCGGTATGGAATCGTCCATGGGCCTCTGATAATTATGAGTTGGAGTACAACTTTGATTTGCCCGGTAATCAAAGCTTTTCCATCAATAATCAGCAGTTACGAGATTATGAAGGCGAAAGAAATACAGTTGGCTTGAATCTGGCCCTCGATTATGAATTGAGTAACGACAGTAAAATTTTTGCGCGTGGCCTCTATGATGTATTTCTAGATAATGAGTATACGATTGAGCACATTTATAATTTTCCTGAAGGTCCCGGGGAAGATCCTGAGGGAGTAGGAGAAATTCGTATTCGTGAGGCGAACTTCAGAACCTTACTGGCTGGAGGTGAGCTTGGTGGCGAACATCGACTCAACAATCGACTCAATATGGATTGGAAATTATCTGCATATGATGTGCAGGTTGAGTTCGGAAATGGGTTTGATACCCAGCTAGACGGTAGCAGCGGTATTCATTTAGCTACTTTCCAACAACCAGGAGTAACTTTCAATAATGTTTCAGAAGATAATTTTGTGTATTGGGGGTTTGATTCACCCAACGGTATTGGTAGCCGTGGAGATGCCTTTCAGCCAGGTATTAACGAGCCCTTCGTCTCGGAGGGAATGTTCAACTTCTTATCGGGCTTGTTTATTGGCGATTCCGACGAGCGCGATCTTGTTGGCCAATTTAACTTTGAGTACGATGCCAATTCAGACTTGACATTCAAGTTTGGCGGAAAGTATCGCAACAAGGAAAAAACCTCTGTCAATCGACAAGATTTTTATATTCCTCTCGGTCTTTTTGGAGCGCCTATCCCTTTGACTTTCCTTAGTGATCTGGCCAGTGAGGATTACGATACTAAGGGTGGATTTCTACAGGAATTCGGACAGCCTTATAATGATCTGCTGCTGGATATCGTACCTACTGAGGAAGGACTATCTGACCTGATTGCCAATACTTATGCCAATACCGATCAATTCTTTCCCGCTGCTGCTTTTCCCATTGAGTTGGTGAGCTATGACGGTAGCGAAAATGTAGCAGCTGTGTATGGTATGGCAGATTTGAAGTTGAGTAATGAACTGTCTATACTGGCAGGATTGCGATACGAGCATACCAGCGTTGATCTAAACGGCAATAACCAAGATACAGCCGGTGTGATTACCTCATTGAACGTCACATCAGATTATGGATCACTCCTGCCTGCTTTACACTTAAATTTTACGCCAGAAGAAAATTTTAATCTCCGCGCAGCTGTAACGCGAAGTATGGCCCGCCCGAGTTTTGTCGACCTTAACCCGAATGCTACAGTCTCGAACGTCGGGGGTGGATTTACTCAGATTGATAGAGGAAACCCCAACTTAGAGCCGACTTACTCTTGGAATTTTGATCTACTTGGAGAATATTATTTCAAGGACGTAGGCATCCTTTCTGGTGGTGTTTTTTACAAGTCTTTGAGCAACCTGATCTTTAATAATCTGAGCCAGGAAACAGTAGGAGGTGAAACCGTTCGCATATCAGAACCTCGCAACCTACAAAATGCAAGCCTTTTTGGATTTGAAATCGCGTTCTCTAAGCGCTTTACTTCGTTGCCAGGTATACTGGGGGGCTTTGGGGTTGACCTAAACTACACCTTTACCGAATCTACGGTAGATGTGCCGACTTTTGATCCTGGTTCCTTGGAGGAAATGACCACCGAGCAGACGCTCATTGGCCAGCCCAGCAATATTTTTAATGCCGCTATATTCTATGAGCGCAACGGACTCACCGTTCGGGTCGCTGCCAACTACAATGGCGAATATATAGACGAATATCGGGTAGAGGCTGGTCCAGACCACTACCGCTTTTATGATCGCAATCTGACTGTAGATGCAAGTGCTTCCTTCGCCTTCTCAGAGAAGGTCAGACTTTTCGTCGAAGCCAATAATCTGACTAACGAGCCATTGCGCTACTTCCACGGTTTACGCGAGCGGCCCGAACAAGTAGAATTTTACTCCATCCGAGGGCAATTGGGTATCCGATTTAGCCTCTAATTCATCGAAAGTATGAGATACATTGCTATTTATAGCTTACTCATTTTTGTGTTAACCGCCTGTGGTGATTACGAAAAACCAGAGCGCGTGGACCGATCACTTGAGGAGTTAGCCGTATTGTCGCGTGAAGACGATCAATACGTACTTGAAACCAACGCATCAGATTTACTTATTTTATCCGAAGATGGTGGCAACCTCAGATCAGGCAATAGCCTGACTCAGTCACCCGCGGATGAATATCGAATCTTCAGAGCAGTTAATGGCCTGGATACCTTCTACTTGGGTGAACGCAATCTGAATGTCGATGGCATACCCAATTTAAGGGATGTCGGTGGTATGATGAACGAGCAGGGCTATCAGATACGTTGGGGCCGAGTATTCCGTTCGGGTAAGCTGGTCGATGTTGACGAATCTGAATTCGATCGCTTGGAGTCTTTGGGACTGCATACCATCGTAGATTTTCGCACCTCCAGCGAGAAAGAAGAAGATCCAGACAAATGGCCTAACCTAGATCAAATAAATAGGGTCGAACTACCCATCGGAGATGACCGATCGACTAGAGATATGCTGGCTGAGCTTAATAGCGATGATTTCGATGCCAACGCCTTTATGTACAACGCGAACGAAAGATTTATCAGGCAGCATTCAGATCGATACAAAGCGTTTTTTGAAGTGCTGCTAGACGATCAAAATTATCCGTTGCTCTTTCACTGTAGCGCTGGTAAAGATCGAGCTGGTTTCGGCACCTATCTGCTGTTGACTGCTCTCGGCGTAGATGCCGACCAGAGACTAGATGACTATTTACTTTCAAACTACTATCTGCAAGATGCTAGCGAAAACGACATTAAAAAGGCCGCTCAGTTTTATGGAATCGATCAAGATAAACTTAGGGCTCTCATGAATGTCAAACCGGAATACATTCAAGGCGCACTAGACGTGATCGAAGCAGAATATGGTACTGTAAAAAATTACCTCTGCGAAGCTCTGGAGGTCTGCGATCCGGAAATCGATCAGCTGAAGCAGATGCTACTCTATGACTATAAGTCAACTTTTTCTACCGAGCGAGATAGCTTGGGTATTGAGTTGCCTTCCAACGCTACAGGCTACCTAATAGAACCACTATTAGAGGGTGCACCCAATTTTCGTGCCTTTAATCTTCTCGATGCAGAAGGGCCATCCCTTCAACCCAATCGGATATTTCGTTCCGATGCATTACACCAGCTTACAGATAGTGACTTAGAAACACTGGAAGAACTCGGAGTCGTAAGCGTTATTGATTTTCGCCACCAGCTAGAATTAGAAGAGGACCCTGATCGATTACCCAATCAGCTTAAAAACTACATCAATCCCGCTATAACCCGCAATCCCGATGGTGCCGAGGAGCTATTGGATTCTGCACAATATGTAGCCTTAAGACGCGGATTTTTGGAAGGGCGATTTGCAGAAGTCGATAGTATGATCCAAAGCCTCCATATCGATATGGAGGCCCGTCGATTGGATCGCTATGCGAGTTTTTCCACCGATTATACGGACAGCTATGGCACTTTCATGCAAACTTTAGTAGACCCAGATAGCTATCCTTTAGTTTTTCATTGCCAGGGAGGTAAAGATCGAGCTGGTTTTGCTTCGGCAATCTTGCTGAAGATCCTAGGTTTCAGCGATCAAGCAATCGTCAATGATTTTCTGACTACAAATTTGCATAGTTACGAGATGCAAAAAAGGTACTATCAGTCTGGTATTAAATCACTTGGCTCTACACTTAGTGCTCATAGCGCACATTTGATGTATGGTTTGAGGGCTGCCGAAGAGAAGTACGGTTCATTCCAAAATTATCTAAGAGAAGGACTAGGGCTTACAAACGAAGATATTTTAGCTATCCGACAAAATATACTCGCCCTCTAAAACCTGACGAAGAACAATATATTTAGCAGCTACATTGGTATAGACTTCCGCAGGTGGGTGCATGTCTACCTGCGGAAGTTATAATATGCTTCTTACTTTTTCTTCTTCTTAGGGCTTATGATGACAGTCATTCGACGACCCTCCATCTTGGGCATAGCCTCTGCAGCACCGAGATCTTCCAGCTCTTTCATGAGTCGAAGTAGGAGTAGCTCTCCACGCTCCTTGAATACTATGGTACGCCCCCTAAAGTGGACATAAGCCTTGACCTTGGCTCCATCTTCCAGAAAACCACGAGCGTGTCGAAGTTTGAATTCAAAGTCGTGGTCATCGGTATTAGGACCAAAACGCACTTCTTTGATTACCGTCTTTGCCGCTTTGGCCTTGATTTCCTTTTCCTTCTTCTTCTTTTCGTACAAGAACTTCTTGTAGTCGATTATACGAACGACAGGCGGGCTGGCTTTAGGGCTGATTTCGACCAGATCTAGCTCTGCGTCTCTGGCCCAGCCCTTTACGGTATTGGTATCATAAACATCGCTGGTGATCTCTCGACCTACAGCGCTTGAAATAACATCTAGGTTGTCGCCGACCAAACGCACCTCTGGGACGCGTATATAATCATTGATCCTAAACTGAGGTTTGGGTTCTTCTCTTCTTGTGTAGCGGCCACGGCCACCTCTTCTCTTTGCCAAATAATTAGTTTTTTGTTTTTAAATGAGTGGGCAATATACGGCAGTATCCGTACCTGCGCCTATATAAATAAGGTAGTACCCTGACGAATAGTTCAAGGAAAGTGTAAAATGGAGCTGCCTCACCCGTGAATGATACGAATGAGGCAGCCTAAAATTTATTCTGCTACAGTATCGACCTTAGCTGTAATTTCAAGTCCATCTTCTGCTTCGTTCAACACTGCCAGGAGTTGAGTCTCTTCGTCTGGGTTATTGTTGAGGATGAAGTCTGCCAACGGATCTTCAATATACTTCTGAATAGCACGGTGCAATGGTCGGGCACCGAATTGTGGGTCGAATCCTTTTTCGGCAACAAAGTCTTTTGCTTCCTGAGAAAGCTCCAGCTCTAGGTTGAGGGCTTGAGTTCTGGCGAAAAGATCCTTGAGCGCGATATCGATGATCTTGAATATCTCTTCTTTGCCAAGGCTATTGAAGATGACCACATCATCGATACGGTTCAGAAACTCGGGAGAGAATGTCCGCTTCAGTGCATTCTGAATGACTGACTTGCTATTCTCTTCGGCGGCTTCTCTGCGGGCGCTGGTTTCGAAACCTACACCCTGGCCAAAGTCCTTGAGTGTCCTGACTCCAATATTTGAAGTCATAATGACCATCGTATTCTTGAAATCGACTTTGCGGCCCATGCCATCGGTGAGTTGACCGTCGTCAAGAACTTGTAGCAAGATGTTGTAGACATCAGGGTGAGCCTTCTCGATCTCGTCGAGGAGAATCACGCTATAAGGCTTTCTTCTGACCTTTTCTGTAAGCTGTCCGCCTTCCTCATAGCCGACATATCCTGGAGGGGCACCTATGAGTCGGCTCACGCTGAATTTTTCCATGTACTCAGACATGTCGATTCGAATCAGTGCATCTTCGCTATCGAAGATGTATCGGGCCAGTGCTTTGGCGAGTTCGGTCTTGCCAACCCCCGTCGGGCCCAGGAAGATAAAGGTTCCAATAGGCTTCTTGGGGTCTTTTAATCCGACCCGATTACGCTGTATGGCCCGGGTTACTTTTGTGATGGCTTCGTCCTGACCGATGATGGCCTGGCGCATATCATCTTCCATGTTGACGAGCTTCTTAGACTCGTTTTGAGCCACACGTCGTACAGGAATACCGGTCATCATGCTGACAACTTCGGCGATATCGTCTTCTCCAACGGGGTAGCGACGAGACTTGCTTTCCTCTTCCCAGTCTACCTTGGCTTTTTCCAGGCTTCTTTGGAGCTTGCTTTCTTTGTCTCTTAAGTCTGCAGCCTTTTCGTACTGCTGATTCTTAACCGCCGTATTCTTTTGTTCTTTTGCCTCCTCGATTTCTTTTTCTAAGTCTTCGATGTGAGCGGGAACATGAATATTCTTCAAATGCGTTCTGGCGCCCACTTCGTCGAGTACATCGATGGCTTTATCTGGAAGGAAACGATCAGTTATGTATCGATCACTCAACTTGACACAAGCCTTGATGGCATCATCGCTGTAAGTGACGTTGTGAAACTCTTCGTACTTAGGCTTAATATTTTCCAGAATGTGAATAGCCTCCTCAGCAGAAGGTGGATCAACAGTAACCTTCTGGAATCTGCGATCTAGGGCACCATCTTTCTCAATGTGCTGACGATATTCATCTAGCGTACTTGCTCCAATGCATTGCAACTCACCGCGGGCTAGAGCTGGCTTAAAGATATTGCTGGCATCCAGAGAACCAGTAGCTCCACCTGCACCCACCATAGTGTGGATTTCATCTATGAATAGGATGACATCACGGCTTTTTTCCAGCTCATTCATGATGGCTTTCATCCGTTCTTCAAATTGTCCTCTATACTTGGTTCCAGCTACTAATGCCGCCAGGTCAAGCATAACAATTCGCTTATCGAAGAGCGTTCTACTTACTTTCCGTTGGTGAATGCGTAGTGCAAGACCTTCGACAATGGCCGTCTTACCCACACCGGGCTCCCCGATGAGAATGGGATTGTTTTTCTTACGGCGGCTAAGAATTTGACTGACGCGCTCAATTTCGTTCTCTCGACCAATAATGGGGTCGAGGCGATCTTCTTCAGCCAATTTGGTTACATCGCGGCCAAAATTGTCAAGTACCGGAGTTCTGGACTTGCTAGAACCCGCACCACCGCGACCTTGTCGCCGGCTGCCGCCTTGATTTTCCTCCTCTTCATAAGGCTCTTCGCTCTCTGCCGGAGCCTGGTTGATGGGAAGGGTTTCGTCTTTGCTAAAATCTTTTTCGTCGATCACGTAGTCTAATTCTGCTTTGAATAGTTCGTATTCCACCTCAAACTGGCGGAGGATTTTACTAGCGGGAAGTTCTTTTTCCCGTAGAATACTTAGTACTAAATGCTCGGGAGAAATCTCTTGAGTTTTGAGCTGCTTAGCCTCTAAGAAGGTCACTTTCAACACCTTATCTGCCTGATAGTTCAGGGGCATCTTTTCGATGCGGTGCTGAGAAGCCTGCCCAGATCGGCGTCTGCGGCTATTGTCGCGCAACGCCTCACTAAGTTCTTCGACATCGACACTTAGATTGCTTAAAACTCGGTTGACCAAACCGCCTTTCATTCTCAAAACACCGAGTAGCAAGTGTTCTGGAGCTACAAAAGCATGGCCCAAACGCTCAGCTTCCTGCCGAGAATTGGATATGGCCTTTTTAATTTCTGGTGTAAATTGATGGTGAGAATTCATGAGTTGGAAGTTTGGGGCACCTGCCTCCACAAGCAAGTATAATATAATTTCAACTTCTGTGCCACGATCTAACGCATGACGTAATTTCCTGACATTGTGCACACAAGCTGCCATAATCTCAGTTTTACCAGGCACGTCCGTCTTAAACAGCGAGCAAAGGGCCTAAGTTGTCAAATTGGGATATAAGGCTTTTTATCATACTATCTTTCTTTCGTACCTTTGCGGGCCCGATGAATCTCTAGTATGAAGTTCGTAACCGATAAACAAGAGCGCTATACCATCTTCAAGCCTGAAGAGGACAATCTGAATTCCCTGGTCGCGCCCAGACTAAAATCTGAATTTGTCATTCTGGCAAACGAAGGTATACGCAATCTGATCCTCGATCTGAGTGCGGTAAAGTACATTGACTCTTCCGGTCTCAGTGCCATACTCACCGCTAGAAGACTGTGGAATGGTCAAGGGACTTTTGTGGTCACTGGTGTTGAGCATACCGCTGTGAAAAGACTTGTTGAAATTTCCAAGGTAGACACGGTTCTGACCATTTTGCCAACGATGTCTGAATCTACGGACTATGTTCTGATGGAGGACCTGCAGCGCGATTTGCAAGGCGAGAATGGCGAGCAGTCTTAAGACTTGCGTTTTGATGTATTGATATTGGGTAGCAGTGCCGCACTGCCGACTGCCGATCGTTTTTGCTCAGGCCAGCTTCTTCGTGCCCAGTCAACCCAAGTCCTTATTGATTGTGGAGAAGGGAGTCTTCGGCAGTTGCAAGCCGCGGGAGCTTCCTATGGTAAGATCAGCCTGATCCTGATAACACATTTGCACGGTGATCACTACTTCGGTTTGCCGGGATTACTGACCAGTCTGGCTCTAAATGATCGAAAAAAACCGCTCCTCATTGTAAGTCCGCCAGGGCTTAAAGAAAAAGTTGCTCCGCTACTGGAAATGGGTAAATACGAACTGCCTTTTGCGCTTGAATTCCAGGAACTGGATTTACAAGTAGATGATGAGCCTTTGACTGTCGAGTGGCCAAGACACCTTTTTGATCACGGAGACCTAAGCATCAGCTACTTTCCGCTCCAGCATAGGATTCCTACCGCAGGCTACTTACTGGAAGAGCGCCGTAGGCAACCCAATATTCGGCCTGAACAACTGGAGCGATTTCAGATTCCCTTTAGCAAGATTAAAGAGATAAAGGCTGGCGCCAATTATGAAACGGCGGATGGACAAATCATTCCGCATGAGGAACTGGTCATGGCTGCTCCGGAACCCAGATCATTTGCCTATTGCTCGGATACCCGATACTTCCCCGAATTATCAAATTGGGTTTCTCAGGTAGACTTACTTTATCACGAGGCCACCTTTTTACATGAAATGCAAGATAGGGCTATAGAGACCAAGCATACTACGGCTCTGGAAGCCGCAACTCTTGCAAAGGATGCCCAGGTCAGCAAGCTGATCATCGGTCACTTTAGTAGTCGCTATCCAAAGGAAGAAGTTTTAGTGACTGAAGCCAGAACGGTTTTCCCGGAAACGGTTGGGGCCAGAGAGCTGGAACGCCATGCCGTGGCACCCAGAGGGCGAAGAAGTTCTGATGTTGCGGCAAGCGAGGGCTGAAACTAACCTGCGGAAGTCCTATATTGACGCCATACACTGAACTCATCTAGACTTATTTCTTTCTGGCGAGCGCAATGCCAAGTGGGTTCTGGCAAGACGCCTTTTCGAGTGCGTAGCTAAGGCTACGGACGAGAAAAACGGCGAAGTCCAGGTTCTACTTAGCTTTGCGCACAGACGGATTACAAAAGTTTAGATGAGTTCAATAATAACAAGGTATATGGCAAAGTCGAAATCATCCAAAACAAGCAGGCGTAATTTCATCAAAACAACCGGATCAACAGCGCTTGGATTCATGATTGTACCCAGGCATTGTGTGGCCGGATCGGGTATGCTGGCTCCGAGTGACAAAGTCAATTTAGCATTTGTTGGCGTAGGAGGAAAGGGCAAAAGTGCATTGGCCAATCTGGCCACTCAGAATATTGTTGCTCTCTGTGATGTAGACCAAAAGCAGGCTAAAGAGGGATTTGATGCCCATCCTGACGCCAGAAAGTTTGAGGACTTTAGAGAGATGTTTGATCAAATGGCCAACCAAATTGATGGGGTGGTCATTTCAACGCCCGACCATACTCATGCGGTCATCGGTTTAGCCGCTATGGCATTGGATAAGCACGTGTACATCGAGAAGCCACTGGCCCATAACATCGCTGAAGTACGGGCACTCACCCAGGCTGCAGCTGCCAAACCTCAGCTCATTACCCAAATGGGAAATCAAGGAGCCAGCGGCGAAGGCATTCGTCGCTTCCAGGAACTGTATGAGTCTGGGATGATCGGGGAAGTTCAAAAAGTATACGCCTGGACCAATAGACCCATTTGGCCGCAAGGAAACCCTATACCTACTGAGCGACAGGAAATTCCCAGTCATCTGAATTGGGATCTGTGGCAGGGCCCCGCCCAGGAGAGAGATTACAATGAGGCATTTCTGCCGTTTTCCTGGCGTGGATTCTGGGACTACGGTACAGGGGCGCTTGGCGATATGGGGTGCCACCTGATCGATGCTCCTTTTTATACCTTAAACCTCGGTTATCCGGAATGGGCAGAAGCTAGTGTAAGTCAGGTGTTCAGCCAGGACTGGGAAGCTGATTACACACCCGAGAGTTGTCCCCCCGCCAGTAAGGTACACATGATGTTTCCTGCAAACGGAGAGAGAGCAGCAGTCGAGTTGGTTTGGATGGATGGCGGGATCACACCGCGTAGACCTGACGAGTTGGCACCTGATGAAGCTATGGGTTCATGGGGTGGTGGTGTTCTCATGGAAGGCAGCGAAGGAAAACTGATGTGTGATGTCTATGGTGGCAATCCAAGGTTACTACCGCTCTCGCGAAATGAGGAAGACAACCTTCCTGAACCCTATCTACCCAGAGTCACTACTTCCCATGAGATGGACTGGATCAACGGCATTGTCAACAACTACCAGCCAAGTAGTCATCTGGCTAAAGCCGGACCACTAACTGAGGCTATTTTGATGGGCAATCTGGCCATTCGGTCTTACAATCAGCGTATACCCACACCAGAGGGTCGTTATACACTACCAGGACGGACAAAATTGCTGTGGAACAGTGAAGAAATGCGGGTGACCAATATCGAAATGGCCAACCAATTTGTAAGCCGCGAGTATAGGACGGGCTGGTGGTAACTCGAGCCTTGTTGGCCCTCGTGTGATTAGCTCCCTATCGGTCGCGGAGATGACTCACCTTCGGCTTCATGGGAAAACTCTGGCTCTCGCCCTCGTCGGGATTGCTCCCTTCGGTCGCGGGAATCTAAAGTATGGGAAAGTAGCTTTAAAGTAGAGAGGTTTATCCCGACTCGCGATAGCAAGTTTATCCCAGCACCGCCGATAGGCTTGCTTATCCCAGCGAGGCGATAGCCGAGTTTATCCTTTTGTCGAAGTAATAGCGACGTTAGTCGATGCAAGCTAGGCCCCTACCTGCGGAAGTCCTTATTTTCAGCCATTAAACCCAGCAGATGTATAACAAATATGTAGCCGGTTTTTTAGCCCTCTTTTTGGGGATATTTGGCGCGCACGATTTTTATCTCGGGCGCAGACTTAGAGCTATTGCTCAACTGGCCTCATTTTGGGTACTCGTATTTTTACTAGCAGAAGGCGCAGGAAGCGATGAATTGTTTGGCATGATGCTGGCAGTAACTTGTATTATTCCATTCATCACCGCACTCTTGTTTTTCTTCATGCCCGAAGAGCAATTCAATGCCCGATTTAATCCTGATGCAGTGAGCAGAGGAGCCTTTGCCCGGCCCCTCGATCAGGGTGATGTTCAGGAATTGAAGCGAGAAGGCATTACCTATTTCAAGTCTGGAGATTACGATCTAGCCATCGATGCATTTCAGGATGCACTCAAGGCAGCTCCAAACGATCCTAAGATACATTTCAACCTGGCATGTTGCCATTCCAGCCTGCACGATGCCATTGCTGCCCTTCATCATTTGGAGTTGTCAGTCAGTCACGGGCTTACGGTCATGGATCGCATCAGTACACACCCGGCCCTGACCTGGTTAAGGGCTCAGCCTTCATTCGATGCTTTTGTGGCCAACAACTATCGCCGCAGAGACTACCGGAATGCTCAGGAAGCTGCACCGCCAGAGCCCGAAATGGAGCTCATGGAGCTCAATAGCCCAATTATGGCCGTAGAAGCTACAGACGAGCTACTCAATAAGCTCAGCAAGTTGGGAGACTTGCGCGAACGCGGCTTACTCACCGAGCGAGAGTTTGCTCAAAGGAAGGAGCGACTCTTAAATAAATCTCAGGAAAAGTAATTAACTTAAGTTAATTAC
>JBCBVN010000065.1:0-16634 GCA_039817625.1 Bacteroidota bacterium | reverse complement strand
AACAGTAACTGTAGCCTGATCTGTAGAAGTACATTGATTAGCATCTGTAGCCGATACGGTGTAAGTAGTCGTGGCATTGGGGCTTACATCAATAGAAGTGCCTGAACCAACTACATTACCATCGCTATCAGTCCACTCCAAAGTCACTGGGGCAGTTCCGCCAGAAGTACCAGCTGTTAAGGTGACCGTACCACCTACACAGATGGTAACATCGTCACTGGCTGTCACTACAGGTCCGTCTTCCTGATTGACAGTAACGCTACCCAGGTCAACTGGGCAATCTTCATTACCCCAGCGCGCAGTCACGTAGTAAGTTCCAGCAGCCAGGTTGTTGAAAGTAAAGCTTCCTTGATCGTCTGGAACTTCCTGGAAAGCTCCTCCGTTCAGGCTGAATTCGATACCAGAACGGCTTGGGTTATCTGGGTATGTTATGGTCACGCTACCATTATCATCGCCACAAGTAGCATCGGTAGAGCTTAGTTCACCTTCCGGTAGGTCGAATATGGTTACGTTGATCTGATCAGTAGCTACACAGCCATCTTTCGTTACTGTGAGGGTCACTGTAGCAGTACCGTTGCCCAGCTGATCTGAAGGTAGGGTGTAGGTTACAGGACCTGGATTCTGGCCTGAACCTGTAGCAGGTGAAGCAAAATCGCCGAAGTCCCATGAATAAGTTGCACCACCGACGACTGAGGTAGCCGAGAACGTAATCGCATCGCCAGAGCAAACTGGTCCACCGCCAATAATTTCAGCGGTTGGCAATGGAGTTACATTAATTGTTCCAGTTGCTGTAGCTGTGCAACCGTTTGCATCTTCTACTGTAACTGTGTATGACATGGTCGACATTAAAGGACCATAAGTTGCCGTTGGCTGGTTGCCACCACCGTTACTCCAGCTGAACTGGTAAGGAGGAGTGCCACCAGAAGGTGTAGCCGTTAGTGTGCCTGATTCACCAGCACAAATAGTAACGCTGTTGACGGAAACATCTGGATTTGGATTCACGGTAATAGTGACCACATTAGACTCTCCGAGGTAGAGGTCACATCCAGGTACGCGAGAGCAACGGATGAAACAGGTAGTTTCCGTTAGTACACCTGGATCGTATGTAGCGCCTGTGGCTCCAGGTATGACTACCCAATCTCCCTGATCTGCGATGGTTGGTGGCGTGCAATCACCAGTAGATAGGAACCACTGGAATTCTGCATCGCTACCTGGAGCATCGCCACCACTAGGCAAGCTTAGGCTAATCAACAAATCAGCGTCATAAGGAGTACAGCCATTCTGATCTGCAGCTATCTCGCCGCCATCGTCATAATTGTCTGTCACGGTTAAATGACCTGATGCAGATACTGTACATCCAGTAGTCAGATCGGTAACAACGACTGTATAAGTACCCTCGTCAGCGTTCTGAACGCTGGTCAGATTAAGGGTAGGCCCGTTGTCACCCGTATTCCAGCTAAAGGAATAACTACCAGGAGGATTTACCGTCGCAGTAAAGCTGGCATCTTCAAATTCACAAACCGTTACATCCGGCACCTCGACAGTAAAGTCGTCGGGTTCTGTGATGATAATATCCTCTGGCCAGATGTCACTACAGCCTGTGTGTACACCTATGATCGTGATATCGGTATAGGTTCCTGCACACAGACCACCTATCTCCACATCTCCACTCGAGGTGAAGGTACCCGGTACCTGCACAACGTTTCCTTCAAAAGTGTACTCTACACGGTATTCACCCGTCAAACTGAAGTTGGCATCAACTATGATCGAACCATTGCAGTCATCTCCACAGTCCGTGTTGTTCGAGCCCAGATTCACATGTTCCCATTCCGCATCATTAACCTCTATGGTTACCTCATCCGTGCTCGTACAACCATTCTCGTCCTCTACTGTAACCGTGTAGGTCGTCGTAGTTGTTGGACTGACCGTGATGGTAGAACCACTCAGGTTGCCAGGCATCCAGGTGAAGGTCAGATTGCCTGTGCCTCCACTGCCTTCGGCATTGATCGTGATGGACTCTCCCACACAGATCGGATCACAACCGTCATCGTCTGTGTCAAAGCTCGGAAGACTGCTGCTGCTCAGGTTTAGATTGAAGTCAAACTGTGCGCCCGCTGCAGCTTCTACTCCAGTACTCGGCTGGCTCAATATCACGTATGACAGCCAGCTCGACAAACCAAAGGCATCTGTGTCCTTCAAATTCGCTCCAGTGCCTACCTGAAGGGCGGTACCCATTCCCTGCACGCTAAACACGAGACCCGCTAGTCCATTCTCTCCAGTTACCGTACCACTGAATTCAGGATAGTAGTACCAGTCGCCACTCGCACTGCTTGTACAAAGATCAATTTTAGGACTACCCGGTGGCGGTGTCTGCGTACGACCTGACATCAATACGTCAAAGGTCATTCTGAAATTCGTGTTCTGCGTATTGCGAACCGTCAACTGCATGCGGGCTGTCCCGTTAGGGAACTCCTCAAATGAGTTGGACCCCACAACATTCCATAGTCTCGCACTTGTCTGGCTATAGTCCAGATCATTTGGAAACATCTGGTCGGCATATACAGCATGAGGCAAATCGCTCGAATTACAATCCGATACCGTATTTTGAATCGTCTTCGACTGCTCAGAGCTACCGCAGAAAGCAGACACCAGGGGACCTTCGCTCTCTTCCACAACTACTGTGCCAAGCTCCGTATCACAAGTACCGTCTCCAAACTGGCCAAATACGGTGTAGGTACCAGGGCCTACCTGATAGGTGACCATACCTGCATTAACCGATACCGGGGATTGGTAAGTGTTGCCACCATCCAGACTGAATCGGAATTGTGTTTGGCCGTTGTTGGGGTTATCGAAAGTGATCGTGATCGAACCGTTGGCTGCACCGCAGGCTGCTGGGGAAGAAACTACACTCGCTTCTACCCCTTCTCCTGATAGGTGTACCTGATAGTCTTCTACTTCACCATCATCAAACTGGCTCGTTGTCGCACAGAAGTTACCCGTAGGACCAGACTCGTCTACATCGCTATTGATCGTAAAGCGGGCAAAACTCGTCCCGCACGCTATATCGTCGGGTACCTCGATGTGGAAGTCATGTGTGCCTGTAACCCGGTTCACACTAGAGCCGACTATGAAGTTGTCTACCACTACTTCATCTGCATCGAAGGTGCCGTTCAGGTCCCAATCGATCCAGCCGAAGATGTGACCTTCCTGATCATTACTCGACCAGCTGATCGTGATCGTCTTCGTCGTGCCGGCTTCGAAGTCATTGCCGCCTACGAAGATCACGCCGTCTTCGTCATCAACACCATTGTCATCGTCGCCTTCTGCATCACTTGAGTTCTGAGGACCAGCCTCCGCATCAACCTGAGCGCCCAGCTTCGTCTGCGTCATTCCAGCATCTGAGTTGCTCACGATGTAGCAGATGTCTCCGTACGATTCTGGTGCATCGTTGTAATCCGAGCCTATAGTCGGACACATCACGTCAGCATAGACGATGCCTGAAATCACATAAGACTGGCCATTCAGACCCGGAAAACCAGGTAGTATATCGTTACGCGTATCTATCTCCACTTCAACCTCATCAACTGTACCGGCTACATCATTTAGCGCCAGGTCAATAATGCGAACACAGCAGGGCTCTCCATTCTGTGGACGGATCGTCTCCGTGGCTACTGTCGTGCCACCGATCTTCGCATTTACCGTCAGGTAGCGACCGTCTATCGTGATCTCTGAGATGGGTACACGAAGCGTCATATCCCGGCTTACCACATCCGTTGGAACGGGGATCGTGAAGGACTGTAGGTTGTTGTAGCCCGACAGGCCGGTGAAGGTGCCTGTAGAAGAGCGCTTGACCGTCGTCGTACGGAAGGCATAGCTTACCAAAGACTGCAGGCCAAAGTTGTTGTTGCTGTTGTTTGTACAACCATTGCTCGTCTGATCGGTGTAGCTCACTGAACTCACTCCTGTGGGGATCAAGCCACGATAGACCCGAACATTGGAACTGTTGCCCGGTACGGTAACTTTTGTCAGAACGTAGCTGTTGCCGTTGCTCGCCTCAACTATAATACTGTTGCCTGGGTTGGCATTCTTGTATACTACCTCTACAACAACCTGGAAGACGTTGCTGCTACTTGGGATCATGGTTATGGCCTGGGGATCATCATCGCACTCAATGTTGCTCTCGTAGATATCGATGAAGGTCCCGTCGTCGCAATCAAATGCAAAATCTTCAGGGGGAACACCACCGTCTATTGGACAAAGACTACCGCCCAGCTCCAGGCAGATCTCGTCGGCAAAGGTGTCGCCATTAGTGTGTTCATCTCGATAAATGACTATGCGTACAGAATGTACACCATTGGGAATCGTACCGTCCAGTACATATTCATTGAAGCCAGAACTCAGGGCTATGTCTATGCTCACCTCACTTACCTCATTTCCATTAGCATCCAGAAAGTCGAGTACAAAACCCGTCTGACCGGCATTCGAGTGGCTCTTGCCATACGCTCTGAATTCGTAACAATTACCAGCAGTAACCGATACCGTCTGGTTGACCGAAGAGTTCGGATGATCCAGATACAAGGACTCATCTCCTGCATATACGATGCTTGACGTGGTCGTAACACCCGTACCAACTGTGTGCCAGCTATCCAGATCATATTCAAATCCCGAGTTCTGCACCGGGTTGCCAGGACAGCTCGTCATCATCTGCTGCAATATGACCGAATCGTCTTCAACAACTCCAGGGTCAGTGTCTGGCTGAATCTCAAAACCAGGAGAAACACCAGGACCATTGAGACCAAGACGAACTTCAGCAGGCAAAACAGAAAGTGGTGAAGCTACTACAACAGATGGTGCAGCATATAACAACTCACCTGCTGATCTGAGCTCGAAGTCGCTGTAGTTGCCCGGAGATAAACCACTAACTACCAGCAGACCGCTGCCATCATATACCGCCTGACGTACGACAGACTCACCAGATAGCATGGCGCTTACTTCGAAAGATTGATTCTCTATACCATCTACCTCAAAATACAACTGCCCGTCAGCAACATCTATAGCGCTAGCGGGCAGAACAGTCATCTCGTAGATGGTGGGAATTGTGGTTACCGTGTTGTCGGAAGCAGCGTCGGAGTTCACAACGCTTTGGGCAAAACCACTTTGAGCCATCAATCCGCATAGGGCGATGGCAAACATATAATGCTTGTACATAGTAATGGAGCTGAAATACATGTGCATAACTGAGGCAAGTGTATTTCATGTGATATTTAAATTACAGATGTCTATCAACGGAGGGGACCTGATAGCTCTGCGTATACAAACCAATAGTGCCCGACTCAAGGAGAATCGAACCTACAGCAAAATAACCTCTCAAAATCAGTACGGGATGGTATAATCAGGGACCATGCCGCTCTTAGTGTTTGTTAGCTTGGCTGCAATGATTACTCTAGGGAGACATTTACTTGGAGCAGCCAGCGCAAAAGGGAAATTACATTGTAACTTTCTATTAAGTGATACGAAAAACTAAATATGAAATTTCTTCTATCGTGATACGTGGTATGAAGCAAAGATAGCGTGGATTAACTCAATACTCCAAATGAGGTGTTAAGCTTTTGGCCCGCTAAATAGCCCTTAGCGCATACTTAAGATTACAATAGTTGTATGCACAAACATTTAAGGACGCAAAAAATCACTGAAAATTAAACAACGCAATTACATGAACAATCTGCGTTTTTTATTGATAACCAGCCGCTTGCAGCTCAAAAAGCTCCGCATACTTGCCATTTAGTACCAAAAGCTCATCGTGGCTTCCTGCTTCTACCAACTGGCCATACTCTAAAAACAAAATTTTATCGGCCATCCGCACAGTAGAAAAACGGTGGGAGATCAATATGGCCGATTTACCACTCATCAAGTCCGAAAACTTGAGAAATATCTCGTATTCAGCTCGTGCATCCAGGGCGCTGGTTGGCTCGTCCAAAATGAGCAGTTGAGCCTCTCTCATGTAGGCTCTAGCCAGGGCAATTTTCTGCCACTGCCCCCCGCTCAATTCAGTTCCACCGCGAAATCGTTTACCCAGCAACTGCTCGTAGCCATCGGGGAGGCGATCTACCACATCTACGGCAAGAGATTTTTCCGCGCTATCGACTATCCTCTCCATATCGTCAACACGGTCAATTTGGCCAATGGCGATGTTGTCCTTTAGGCTAAGCTGATATCGAAAAAAGTCTTGAAAAATGAGTCCAACATTGTCTCTGAGGCTTTCAATTTTGTACTTCCGCAGGTCGATGCCCTCCAGGAGAATGCGACCTTCCGTGGGCTCATAAAGTCTGGCTAGCAATTTGACCATGGTTGTTTTTCCCGCTCCATTTTCTCCCACCAGTGCCACCTTTTGGCCGGCAGGAATTTTAATACTGAGGTTGTGAATAGCCCAGTTTTCCGCTCCTGGATATTTGAAGCTCACCCGCTCAAACTCCCACCCTATTTTTAGCTGTTTGGGTACCTCAATGGCACCTTCCTCGTCTTGTATCTTAGACTCGATAGCCATAAAATCGTAATAGTCCTGTAGATATAAAGCACCCTCTGCAATTTTTGAGAATCGGGTTAAAACGCCTTGAAGACTTTGCTGCATACGCCTAAAAGAACCAGCTAAGAAAGTCAGTGTACCGATGGTGATCCCACCTGCGATAGTCTGCTGAATGATTAAAACGTAAGCGCCGTAATAAGCCAGGGTCGCTAGTGCGCCAAAAAAAACGCCCCAAGCTGCACGGCGCATACTCAGCTTGCGGTTAGCTTGGTAATACTGGTCGGCCAGGCCGGCAAATTTATTGGATATGAAATCCGACAGACCAAAGATTTTTACCTCTTTTGCAGATACATCACTTGTACCTATATATCGCAAATAATCCAGCTCTCGCCTTTCTGGAGTCCAGTTTCGAGTTAGCGAATAGGAACGCTGGTTGAAGTAGTTTTCCTGGATAAATCCAGGTACTACAGCAATGACCAACAGCCCGATCAACCAAGGGCTGAATGCAACGACACCAATGCCTAAAAAGACTAGTGTGATCACATCCTGGATTTGAGCCAATATTTGTCCTAATAAGGCTGCTCGGCCTCGGGTTTGGGTTCTGGCACGCTCTAGCTTATCGTAAAACTCTGCCTGTTCAAAGAAGAACAGATCCAGCCTGGCTGCTTTCTGCATAATCTCCACTGAAGTCCGGTTAGCGACCAGGTCACTAAGTAGACCATCGATGAGTAAAGTACTTCTGCCCAGCAAGGTATTTAGCACAGCAAGTCCAAACTCGACGGCTACCATTTGCCAGAGAAAAGTTCCACTTCCTCCACCATCTACCAGCAGTATAACTTCATCTATAATCAGCTTTCCAACGTACAGAGATAGTGTGGGAATTGCGGCTCTTATTAGCCTTAGAAGCAGGCTTAATAATGTATAGCGTATACTAGTCTGCCAGATGAGCTTCAGGAATGGCTTTATATTGCTCAGGCTAGACCATTGGTCTTTCCATGATGTTCGATTTTCTTCTTCTTTTTTAGGCTTGGCCATCCGCCCTAGTCGCGATTTTAGTAAAATTGATGACTATTAAACACCTTTCCCGTAGAAAGGGTAAAGATTGCCCATTAAAATCCTCCTATCCAAGATTTAAACATGATGCACTACCTAACTTTCAGGCATTCCGGCATATGGCTTATTCTAATCAGCAGTCTCTGTATTGGTTGCCACACCAATTCATCTAGCAAATCTCTTTCGGAGGCCCCGTTCAGAGATCCGACGCGCCCGGTTTCTGAACGCATTTCAGACTTGCTCAATCGCATGACGGTCCAGGAAAAAGTAGCGCAGGTATGCGCTATTTGGCAGGAAAAGTACCAGATGCAAGATGAGCAAGGCCAATTTCTGCCCAATACCGCCGACTCTATCCTAGCCTACGGAATTGGTCACATCACTCGACCAAGCGAAATTTCTGGCTCTGGAGAACCAGGCCGAACTGCAGAAAATGAGATCATGTACACCAATGATCTGCAAAGGTATCTGGTCGAAAACACCCGATTAGGAATCCCGGCCATCATGCATGAAGAATCTCTACACGGGCTGGCAGCTGAAGGGGCTACCAGTTGGGGACAACCCATTAGTGTAGCCAGCTCATGGGATACTCAAATGACCAGACAACTCTATGCTATAGCTGCCCGGCAGACTCGCTCAAGAGGGGCTCACCTGGTACTTACCCCAGTGGTCGATATTTGCAGAGATCCCCGCTGGGGCCGTGTGGAAGAAACCTTTGGAGAAGATCCGTTTTTGAGCGGAGAAATGGGCCTGGCAGCGGTTTTGGGTTTTCAGGGAGAAGACAACGTGGTTGATTCCAATGAAGTCTTAGCTACACTTAAGCACCTCTCCGGACATGGCCAGCCAGAAGGTGGCAATAACATAGCTCCTGCCCATGTGAGCGAAAGAGATTTAAGAGAGATCTTTTTACGCCCCTTCAAAAAAATTGTGCAAGAAGGCGCAGTCCGAAACATCATGGCGAGCTATAATGAAATAAATGGTATACCAAGCCACGCCAATAGCTGGATGCTCAATGAAGTACTCCGGGGCGAATGGGGGTTTGATGGTGTGGTGGTTTCCGATTATTTCGCCGTGAGAGAATTGGTAGATCGACACTTCGTCGCACATAATTTAGAAGAAGCGGCGATCAGGGCCATTAGCTCTGGTATTGATATAGAACTTCCAAAACTGGAGGCATTTCCATTATTGGTAGAAGCCGTCGAATCAGGGCGCCTGGATGAACACATCCTCGACCAGGCAGTCGGACGAATACTCAGACAGAAATTTGATCTGGGTCTTTTTGAAAATCCGTACACCAACCCAGAAAGAGCAGCGTATGCCCTGAGCACTCCATCGGATGAAATACTTGTGCGTCAAATGGGAGCAAATAGCATGATCTTACTACAAAATGAGGATCAAATCTTACCTCTCAATCCTGAGCACCAATTGACAATAGCCATTATAGGTCCAAATGCTGACAAGGAATTACTTGGCGGTTACAGCGATAATCCAAACCATTTTATCACAGTGAGAGCGGGGATAGAAGCTCATGCTCAGCAATACGGATACCGAACCCAGTATGCACAAGGTCTGGAAGTAACTCGGCCGGGTAGTTGGTATAAAGATCCTGTCATTTTAAGCCCGGAATCGGAAGAGCGCAACCGAATGAGAGAAGCTATAACTGTAGCTCGGCAATCTGATATTATCGTTTTGGCCATAGGCGGAAATGAACTGACTAGCCGGGAAGCCTGGGTAGAGTCTCACCTGGGTGATCGGCCTAGTCTGGCATTAACCGGCCTACAGAACGAGCTCGTAGACCAGTTGGCAGCGACTGGCAAACCTATAATTTCTCTGGTATTCGGCGGAAGACCCCTAGACATTCGCAATGTGCTAACGAAGTCAAAGGCTGTCCTTCAGTGTTGGTATCTAGGGCAGGAAACGGGCCATTCTGTAACTGATGTGCTCTTCGGTCAGGTAAACCCTTCTGGGAAACTGCCCATAAGCATGCCCAGATCAGCTGGACATATTCCTGTATTTTACAACCATAAGCCCACAGCCAGAAGGGGCTATTTATTTGAAGATGTGCGCCCACTTTTTTCCTTTGGCTACGGGCTGAGTTATACTCAATTTGAACTGAGCCCCCCCATATTGGAAAAGACATCAATTAGCCCTGATGAAAGTGCTACTATACGAGTTACACTAACCAATATCGGACAGCTCACCGGATCTGAAGTGGTACAACTTTACATCAGAGATCTTGTAAGCTCGGTGACCAGACCAATCAAAGAACTGAGAGGATTCCAAAAAGTAGAGCTGGAAGCAGGAGCTTCAAGAGAACTCATCTTTGAGCTTACTCCAGATGATCTTGCCTTTTATGATCATCGCATGGAATGGACAGTTGAAGCCGGGCTTTTTGATTTGATGATTGGAACGAGTAGTCGGGACGAAGATTTACAGACCATTCAACTAGAAGTCACACCATAGTCTTAGATCATGTATACCGTAGGATTGGATATAGGTTCTTCCTCTATTAAGGCAGCCCTGGTTAGTATAGAATCTGCAGATGTTGTACACAGAGTTCAGATCCCTGATAATGAGATGCCGATTATGGCTTTGCAAGAAGGGTGGGCCGAGCAAGATCCGGATCTTTGGTGGGACTACGTTTGTCAGGCTTGTCGTCGCTTGATCGAGCAATCAGGCATATCCGTTGACCAAATCAAAACCGTGGGTATTGCCTATCAAATGCATGGGCTTGTTTTGGTAGACGATCAACTCAGGCCTGTGAGGCCTGCCATAATATGGTGTGACAGTAGAGCAGGGCATTATGGGGAGCAAGCTTTTAAATCGCTTGGTGAGAAAACATGCCTGGATCACTGCCTGAATAACCCTGGAAATTTCACTGCTGCTAAGCTGAAGTGGGTAGCAGAACTAGAGCCCGAAAACTACGCACGTGCCAAGCATATGCTCCTTCCTGGTGACTATATAGCCCTTAAACTTAGCGGTCAGGTAAATACGACCACAACAGGTTTGAGCGAAGCCATTCTCTGGGACTTTAAACAAGGTCAAACTGCCCATCAGATCATAAAGGCAATGGACCTAAACCCTTCATTGATTCCTGAGCTTGTTCCCTCGGTGGGAAAGCAAGCAGTCGTCAATAAGGCTGGAGAATTACAAACAGGGATTCCCGCCGGAGCTATTATTGGCTACCGAGCTGGTGATCAGCCAAATAATGCATTAAGCCTTGGAGTCGTCCAGCCGGGTGAAGTGGCAGCCACATGTGGAACAAGTGGTGTCATTTATGCGATTGGAGACCGCTTAATAGCAGATTCATCTCAACAAACCAATGCTTTTGCACACGTCAATCATACCCAAGCAGAGCCGCGTATCGGGCATTTATTATGCGTAAACGGAGCTGGAATTTTACACCGTTGGATTCGAGATATTATTGCTGATGACAGTCTAAGCTATGACCAAATGGAGCGCATGGCCAATGAGGTGAATGTGGGTGCAGATGGCCTTAGCTTTCTCCCTTTTGGGAATGGAGCTGAGCGGATGTTCAACAATCGGATTGTTGGTGCTCACCTCATTGGACTGCAATTGAATCGCCATAAAAAATCACATCTTATACGCGCAGGTTTAGAGGGTATTGCTTTCGCCTTCGTTTATGGGATGAAGGGTATGCAAAAACTCGGTATAAGCCTACAAAAAATTCGTGCTGGGGATGACAACCTATTTCAGTCCTCCATTTTTGCAAGAACTATTGCAACACTAACCGATACACAGATTGAAATATACCATACTACCGGAGCAGTAGGAGCGGCAATAGCTGCATCTACAGCACTACATCCAGATCGTGATTTAACCGATGTATTCAAACAGCAAAAACCAACTACTTCCGTAGGGCCGGCCAAAACTCGAGCCCCAATTCAGAAAGCGTATGCGAAATGGCTACATAACTTAGAAAAGTTACTTCAAGCCAATTAAATCTAACTCTATGTCAAATACCTATTTCAAGAATGTACCTAACATCAAGTATGAGGGCCCGGAATCGGATAACCCACTAGCGTTCAAGCACTACAACAAGCACAGAATTGTAGGTGGTAAAACTATGGGCGAACACTTCAAATTTGCCATAGCCTGGTGGCATACGCTTTGTAATACTGGAGGTGATCCCTTTGGCCCTGGAACCATCGTTTTTCCATGGGACCTGGCATCAAATCCGCTTAAAAGGGCGAAAGAAAAAGTGGATGCAGGATTTGAAATATTAAGTAAGCTCGGTATTGATTATTTCTGCTTCCACGACGTCGACTTAATTGAGGAAGGCGATAACGGCCTTGTGGCTTTTGAGAAGCAAGTTGAGCAGATCACTGATTATATACTCCTGAAGATGGCAGATAGCCCAATTAAGCCATTGTGGGGTACGGCAAATTTGTTTTCTCATCCAAGGTATATGAACGGCGCTGCTACTAACCCAGACTTCGCAGTAGTAGCACATGCAGCGGCCCAGGTAAAAATTGCTATGGATGCTACGATCAAATTGGGCGGTGAAAATTATGTATTCTGGGGTGGACGGGAAGGCTATATGAGCTTACTGAACACCGATATGAAGCGAGAGTTAGATCATCTTGGTCGTTTTTTGCACATGGCTAAGGACTACGCTCGATCCCAGGGTTTTTCCGGAACCTTTTTTATTGAGCCCAAACCCTTCGAACCGAGCAAACATCAATATGACTTTGATAGTGCCACCGTGTCGGGTTTCTTGAGAGAATACGAACTACTGGATGATTTCAAACTCAATATCGAAGTCAACCATGCTACGCTTGCACAACACAGCTTTCAACACGAACTGGCGGTAGCGGCAGCTCAGAACTTATTGGGCAGTATAGACGCCAATAGAGGAGATTACCAAAACGGTTGGGACACCGACCAATTTCCAAACAATGTCCAAGAACTAACGGAAGCTATGCTGATCATTTTGGAGTGTGGAGGATTTCAGGGTGGTGGGATAAATTTTGATGCCAAAAGGCGGCGAAATAGTACAGACTTAGAAGACATTTTCTATGCCCATATTGGCGGGATGGATGCCTTTGCCAGAGCATTAATCGCCGCCGATCAAATACTGACTAAGAGCCCTTACAAGGAAATGAGAGTAAACAGATATGCCTCCTTTGACTCCCCTCAAGGACAGGCCTTTGAGCATGCAGAATTGACTATGGCGGACCTGGACAACCTGGCCAGAGCACAAGGAGAGCCCAAGCAGATAAGTGGTCAACAAGAGCTATTCGAAAATATTATTAATCAATATATCTAGCCGATTCTAGGGGATACCGTCTACAAGCTGCATCCTGACTTTGTGCAACCTTAATTAAAACCAGTCGTCGTTATGAGCAAAACCAATAAACTCTTACTTATCATGAGTACCCGAATCACACTATTAATTCTAGCCCTCAGCTTTTTCTCGGCCTGTGAAACTACCGCGCAGAACTGGGGCAATGGCAGAAACATCACTGCCTCAAACAATGTCATTTCCGAAGAAAGAAGCTTACAAGGCTTCGATGAAATAAAAGTCTGCTGCTCAATTGCGGTAGACCTGTATCAGAGCAATAGCTATGAAGTCGAAGTGGAGGCAGCGGATAACGTTCTACAATACGTGCGCACAGAAGTCGTCGGTGATCGCCTGGAAATAGGCATGGAAAACAACATTAATATTCGCAATAACGGACGTATTCGCGTGCGGGTTTCCATGCCATCACTGGAGGCTGTTTCTGTGAGCAGCAGTTCTACACTCACAGGACATGGAACCTTCCGTGGAGGTGACCTCGACCTAAAGTGCAGCAGCAGCGGCAAAATGGAACTAGACTTCGAAGGAGAAGACATCAACGCAAACGCAAACAGCTCAGGTACCATTAGACTGGCTGGAAGCGCAAATGATGTTAAGGTCAACACCAGCAGCTCTGCAACCTTCAATGCTTACGATCTACAATCTCGCACTGCTCGAATTAATAGCAGCAGTAGTTCAACGGTTAAAATCAGTGTAAGCGACCGCATAAGTGCCAACGCTTCTTCCAGTGCATCTGTGAGATATCGAGGCCAACCAGGCTATGTTGATACCGACTCCAGCTCTGGAGCTAGTATCAGGGGCGGGAACTAATGGTGTATAACACCATTCCCCGACTCAAGACAACCGTATTCTAAACACAACGCCCAAATTTTTGCACTCCTGCAAGTGGGCATTACATTGTGAATGATTTCTCGCTTTCGAGTAATCATAGGGATGACTTTTGGGCCCCGCGCGTTTTTGCGGGGCTTTTTTTATTTCTAGTACGGATCTACATCAATAGCCACCCTAATTGCGCTAAACCTTGGTGTTTCCTTCAAGCGAGCTACGGTCTCTCTAAGTTGTATTTTAGTTTGCTGCAACTTATTTCCAGAAATTGGTAATCTGATAATTAAATCGCGCAAGTAATAGGACTTTTTTCGGCTAACTGACGGCTCAAAAGGAGGCTGTGCATAGCTTTCTATATCATTTCGCAACCAGTGATAAAACAGCTTGGCCGCTTCCTCGACTCTATCCACTTTAGTATGTCGAAGTTGCACATGAATCATGCGGCAAAAAGGGGGAAAATTATATTCTCTTCTATTTTTTTCTTCAGAAGCGAAAAATGAGCGGTAATCTGTTTGCCGAACCCACTCCAATGCAGGATGCTGCATGTTGTGTGCTTGGATAATCACGCGCCCTCGTTGTTTGCGCCTGCCCGCCCGACCTGCTACCTGCAACATGAGCTGAAAAGCGCGCTCTGTAGCTCTAAAATCGGGGAATGACAATAACTGATCAGCACTGATAATACCCACCAGACCTACACGCTCAAAGTCTAGCCCTTTCGTGACCATCTTAGTTCCGACCAATATATCAAGTTGAGCATCTTCAAATTGTTGCATGAGTCTGGCCAATCCATTTTTCCCTCTGGCAGTATCCAGATCAAGCCTGGAAATGCGGGCCTCTGGCAAAAATATTTTCAGCTCGTCCTCTATTTTTTCTGTACCGGTCCCTTTGAGGGCGAGTTTTCTCTCACCGCAAGCTGGGCAGGCTTCCGGCAGCTCAGAACTATATCCACAACAATGGCAACGTAACCGGTTTTGAAATTTGTGATAGGTGAGCGAAACATCACAGTGAATACACTCGCTTTTCCAATCGCATACCGGACAGGAATAGATCGGTGCAAAACCTCTTCTATTCTGAAATAAGATTACCTGTTCACCTCGTTCAATAGTAGCCCGCATGACCGTAATCAGAACATTTGTCAAAAAGGGGTGTGCATCTGCCTGCATTTCTCGCGCATTGACGATCTCCACTTCAGGCAGCTGTAATCCGCCAAATCGCTCGGGCATGTCAACCAAACCATACTTTCCCGATCGAGCATTCAAGAATGACTCCAAACTGGGGGTGGCACTTCCCAAAATAACCTTTGCTGACTCCATATGGGCCAGATATATAGCCGCATCACGCCCATGATAGCGTGGGTTGGGTTCTTGCTGCTTAAAGCTGCTATCGTGCTCTTCGTCTACAACCACTAAACCTAGGCGAGAAAAGGGCAGCAGCAAAGCAGACCTCGGGCCAACAACTGATTTATTGCCTTGCATGACAGCCCGCCAAATTTCTACGCGCTCCATGCCATTGAGGCGACTGTGGTAGACGAGTACCTGATCGCCCAGAACTTGTCTAAGTCTATTAACGATCTGCCCAGTTAGTGCAATTTCTGGTAGCAGATACAATACTTGTTCTCCCCTGGAGATGGCCTCTTGCATCAACTCCAAATAGAGCCTGGTTTTACCACTGCCTGTTACCCCGTGTAATAATACGGGGCGTTTGGCTTCAAAGTGCTGGTAGACTTCCCGAAGCGCACGTTTCTGCTGCTCGCTTAGTGGTTTGGGTGGTTCTGCAGGCTTATCCATTCCGGGAAGTCGACTGACCTCGCGCTCATAGCCCTCGAAAATGCCTTTCTTTTCCATGGCTTTAATCGCACCGTCGCCAGCACCTGTGCGCTTGGTTAGATCAGCTCGCCGGATATGTGGTTGTTCTCTGAACAACGTCAAATACTCCAACAGAACGGCTGTCTGCTTTTCGCTCCGCTTACACAAATCGAATGCGGCGACTTGCTGCTCTTCTGATTGGAATTCAGGCGTAAATCGCACACAATTTTCTTTGCGCGCACGAAATCGCTCTTGTAGATCCTCCTTCAAAAAAATGATCTTCTGATCAAGTAAAGAGCGAATTACGCTATAGACTGACTTGATTTGGAGTATGTCTTGTACATCTTTCAAGCTGAGCTCCTGCTGAATGCTGAGGGCTTCAACAATTAGAAACTCTTTATCCGACAACTCTACAGCATGTGGGTCATAAAGTGGACCCAGCGTTATGACTGTCTCGCTGGTTAGCTTTAGGTTGGCGGGAAGTGCTGCCTGCATCACCTCGCCCAGGGTACAGGCATAGTAATCGGCCAGCCATTTCCAGAATTGGAGTTGCCTGGCCGTAACGATAGGATCTGCATCGATTATATTGAGTATTGGTTTTACCCTATGCCCGGGATCTGTATCGTGGAGCCGATATACTATTCCGCTATACCGCCGCTTTTTACCAAACTGAACTTCTACACGCTGGCCAATTTTCAGGCTACCTACCAACTCTTCAGGCACCAGAAAAGTGTAGACCTTTTCTATCGCTAAAGGCAGGAGAACATTGGCGTAAACCGTGCCTCCAATCGGCAGTACAGTTTGTGCAGAAGGCGCATCTTGCATCTTGTGGCAAAAATAAGGTTTTCACCAGAATTTGTTGTGTTTTTATAATTCCTATCGCCTGCCAAAGGGAATGCTGAGGTCACCTGCAAACAGAAATATGATTCATCGCTTGGCACATGCTGAAAATTTAGCATATAATTGTACAACAACTTTCAAGGGAACAGACAGTGATTCTCCCTACCGGTTTGGGTCTTTGTCCCTGATTTGACAGATCTCGTGCGAGGATGTCGAGATTCGGGAAAACCCCATCCCGCTACTCGATCTACTAGATCTCGTGCGAGGATGT
>JBCBVN010000064.1:0-16642 GCA_039817625.1 Bacteroidota bacterium | reverse complement strand
ACTGGTTCCTGCATTGTATGCATTGTTATACTTCTTACCTGGTTCATCTATTCCGTTAGGGCAGATGGGATTATTCCCTCAACTGGTGGTGGTCGAAAGTGAGCCTGAGGTCGAAGAATCTATTGCTGAAGAACCACAGATCGTAGAAGCAGCCGTTACATTTGAAGAAGAACAAGAAAGCACAGCTGTTGAGCCGTTGAATAGTGCTCCGGAATTCCCAGCCATCACTCCACTGCGAGATTTGGAAAATATGGATTTAGAGCTTGCGCTAAGACAAGCTGTCACCTCCAATCCAAACTGGGCTCGCCTGGTCGCTGATGGCCGAATGAATCTAGGTTTGGTCGATATGAGTCAGGCCGGAAACAATCGTTTTGCTTCTCTCAATGGGCAGAACATGATTTATGCAGCCAGCTTGCCCAAGATTGCTGTATTAGCCGCAGCGCTAGATGCTATTGAACGCGGAGAACTAGAACCTACAGATGAAGTTCGTAGCGATCTGCGACTTATGATTGCCCGCTCTAACAATCAGGCAACTACACGTACCATTGATCGAGTAGGCTTCGAAAACATTGAGCGTACTATGACCGATGATCGCTATCGACTGTACGATCCTGAGTTTGGCGGCGGCCTATGGGTAGGCAAGCGATATGCAGCAGGTGGACGTAGATACCCAGACCCAATGCAGGGAATTAGCCACGCAGCAACAGCTGAGCAGGTATGCCGCTTTTACTATCTCCTGGCCAACAATGCATTGATCAGCCCGGAGGCCAGTATGGAAATGAGGCAGTACCTTGTCGATCCTGAGCTCCATCACAAATTTGTCAACACCCTCGATCAAGTAGCACCCAGAGCCAGAGTATACCGCAAATCCGGCAGCTGGCGCAACTATCATGCAGATTCGGTATGGGTGGAGGGCCCCGAGCGCAATTACATTTTCACTGCGCTTATCGACGACCCCAACGGCGAGCAAATTTGTCGCGAGTTGATGGCCGTAGTAGATCAGATGCTACAGGGCGGAGCGTAAAGCTTATAGCGGTATCACCACTTGAATCGCGATGATACCGCTTCAGATTTATTCCATTTATTCTACGTGTAGCTTTCGTCCGAAAGTTCCCCTGTCACTGTGGATTTGAACCACATACAGTCCTGATGGCCATCCAATGGTCTCAATATCCTGCCTGTACCATCCCTCAGAAGCGTTCCCCAGATCGTTGTGATGAACCACACGCCCATGCATATCAATAACCTCCAGGGCATATGCTTGCAAATCCTGGGCTTTGAATTGGATGGTAGCCAAACCTCTGGCTGGATTCGGAAACAGATCGAGTTCCAGGGTCTCGATATCAGCTTCTGTTAAGCTGGTGATGCAGCCATCTCCGGGTAAAACGGTAAGGACGTAAGAGAAGGTGCTGGTATTTTGTTGTTGATCAATGGCTTGCCCACTTATATCATAGCTGGTAATGAAGACATTCTCAAGCTCATACTCTACCCCTTCCAGAGTCGGACCCTGTGTAAGGTCATACACGACCACTACCGGGGGAGAACAATCAAATGGTGTGCTTAAATCGAGTTCGTCTCCCTGCACGATATAGGTGCAATTCTCCGTGTTTGTTTCCTGGAAAACGGTATCCGGAATTTCATCAAAAACGGGTGGTTCTACATCAATAACTGTGACCAAAAAGTTACAGGTTCCGACATTCCCGCCACCGTCTTCGGCAAATGCTGTGAAGGAATAAGTACCAATTGGGAAAAAGGCTTCCGGACTATTGATGTCAGGAACAAAGGTGGGCTCCAAATCCATGTTACAATTGTCAAAAACAGTAACGGATACCTGGTTTTGCAGACCTACATCGCAAAAGCCCGGACTAGCCTCTACGGTGAAATTGTCTGGACATTGAAGTTGGGGAGACTCACTATCTACCGCGCAGGGATCTTCGCTTATTATCGTACCCTGAGTAAAATTGATGTTGTCGAAAGCGACTTCCTCAGAAGCCGAGTTGGTGTCGAACTCAATGATCAGGCGAACGATACTACCTTCATAATTGGCGAAACTAAAGAACAACTGCTCCCAGACTTCGCTAGTGGGGACCTGTCCAGGAGCCGGTATAAATAAATCGATCTCTTCTTGACCATCATCTATATCCAGATAAATTCTGATGTGATCGGCGGCGCCATCACTGGTCTCCCATGTAGTACTATTGATGATGTAGTTCATGGAAAACCGTGCGTCAACTGTCCCTGTCAGGTCTACGGCATTAAACCTAATAATCGTCAGACCATCGGAGTCTTCGGCAGTATAGACCTTCGTGCCACCGAAAGGGGGTGGTTGAGTAGCATAATCGATACTAAGGGTTCCGCCATCGATACTTTGGCCGATATCAGTGACACCAAAAACATCACCATCGGTCAGGCCAACAGCCGAGCTGCCTGTTCGAGTCGGTTCGAAAGTAACCTGGCAGCCCAGGATGCCGTTTTCTACATCTGCTGGTAAATTGAGCTGTAATTCGGGAAGATCATTGGTTACCAGGCTGTGTGCTATGGCTGGGTCTCCCGTGTCTGTATATGGTAGAGTTCCGGCCGGAGCAGATTCAAAATCCTGGGTGGCCTGGGCCTGGAGTAGGGTAGAGGTACATAGGAAAATCAGAAGGAGGGAATAGGGTATAAATCCCATGTTGGCTGGTTGGCACATAATCTTTGTTTTAAGGTGAAAAGTACTTGCCCCAAAGAAGGACCGATTTGCCACCTCTCCCATGTAATTATGTGCCAATCAATTGGACATTTGTTGCAAAAGTGCTGCTCAAGCCCTAATCTTGGGATAAACCAACCATTTCCACCTGCTAACCTCAGCCCTCAGTATGCGCAATGCCCGCTTTTTGTCCCTTTTTCTGTTTGCTTTATTTGTACTTCCGCAGGTCGGTATCCTAGCCCAGGAACCGTCTGAAATCGCTGTGCTCATTGATCGATTACGGCAAGAGGATCGCGGTCCTTATATGGGCATCCGCTGGTTTTGTGCGGATGGTAGTATTCTTCATCCTCGCATAGATGGGCAGTGCCCAACTCCCGATCCAGACAATAAACAGCACGCCAAGTACTTGCCTGAAATCGTCGAGCTTGGTCGTAAGGAACACATCTTCTTAGGGCAGATTCTGACGGGTACCAGCCGAACCGAATTCTGGGATGAAGCTAATGACCACGATAGACTCAAGCAGTATATGCTCGGAAACTATCTGGGGCGCATAGACAATGGCTGGATACAAGAGCGCTCACAATACTACCGGGGTGCATATCAGATTGAAGATGAGCGCGAGTGGGGCAGAGATTTTCTGAGCTGGCTCATGCGCAACCAAAATGTGATCAATGGCGATTTTTACTTACTCCGCGAAGCCGTGAAGGATATCCCTCACGGTGAAGAAAGCGATATCGATCAACGCATCAGAGATCGCTCGCGCATACTCTCCGACGAGTTTGAAAGTTTTCTGGAACTGAGGATCAAAATCCACGGTCAGCCGACCCTGGGTGATGCAGCTGCCGTGAGGCGATTTATGACCAACAATGAGACAGAGCTGCGAGAAAATGGACTGTATGAGCAGATGGATACCCTGGCACTGGATATAGAGTCTGCCTATGCACCTGAAAATGTGATGGTACTCATATCCGATGCTGTAGCGGCATTGAGCAACAATAGTCCGTTCAGGCCTAAAGCGGAGCGTTTTCTCGACAACTTCAGAGAGATAGAGATAGCATCCAGGAGTGATATAACTTCCATTTTGACCCGATCTGCTGAGTTGATGTTGGATATCCGTCAGGAATTGGGGGCAGAGACTTATCGTGAGAACCGACTGGCCTTATTTGACCTCAGCATTGAGCTCGAGCGTCTTATCTTTCGTTTGGCGCCCCAGTGGCAGCCTATTCACGCACGTGAGTTAATGGAGAAGACCTGCTATTTGACAGAAGCAGCGGCAGGTGCAGGCTTGATTGAAAACTGGGAATATGGTCAGATCGAAGCTGCCCTTGGCGATTTCAATTACCAGTATGTACACCTGAATAATTTTGAATCTTATGTTGATCTGATTGGCCGTGTTGTTTCCTGGGGCGCAGCTACCAATCGCGCCGCCTTTGGGCCTACCGTAGATCGTTACGCAGAATTTGAGTCATTAGCTACAGATTTTCTTGACGATAGGGTACGCGGTTCTGTTTTATTGCCACTGGGTGAAGCTGCATCATTCCTGGCGGAGTACATGGCTAGTGCCGGTTCGCTAGGAAGCGATCTACCTGCGGAAGTCCAAAATATAAATCAGATCCGTGGGGTCAATCCCGGCTATGCAAGAGGCAAATTATACGTTATCGAAAGCTCGGGAGAAGATTTGGAGGTAGATCCTGCTGGCATTTATGTCTTTCAGCGCCCACCTGCCGATCTAAAGCCAGTAGCGGGATTACTCACGGTATCTGAGGGTAATCTGGTGAGCCATGTTCAGCTCCTGGCACGCAATCTGGGCATTCCCAATGCCATCATTTCTGATGAGCAATTCGCCAATTTTGAATCTCTCGATGGTCAGGAGTTCTTTTATGCTGTCAGTCCGGCAGGAGGGGTTATCCTTCGCTCGGTTGAAGATATGACGGCGCCAGAGCAAGAGCTGTTTACGGAATACGAGCGCTCTGAAAATCGAGTAACAGTAGATAATGATCGACTGGATTTATCAAACAATCGCGTCCTCAATATGCGGCGAGTAGATAGCCGCGACAGTGGAGTGCGCTGTGGTCCAAAGGCAGCCAATCTCGGGCAACTCAAGCAGCTTTTTCCCGATCAGGTGGTCGAAGGATTGGTTATCCCATTTGGAATTTTCCGCGATCATCTCGATCAGGAAATGCCCGGCCAGGATGGATCGAGTTATTGGGCGTTTCTCAATGACGCCTTTGCTCAGAGCCGGGAACTGGAATCCCAGGGACAATCTGCTGAGTATGTAGATGCTTTCCTGATGGATAAGCTGGCCACCATGCGCGAGGCTCTGGAAGACATCAAGCTAAAACCAGATTTGATTCGCGAATTGCGAGATAGCTTTCGCGTGGTATTTGGTGATCGTTTAGGAAGAGTTCCCGTATTCCTTCGCTCGGATACCAATATGGAAGATTTGCCCGAATTTACGGGAGCGGGCCTCAACCTGACGCTCTTTAATGTGCTTGATGAAGCCACCATTCTCGATGGTATTAAGCGCATATGGGCATCGCCCTATACCGAGAGAAGTTATTTGTGGCGTCAGCGGTATCTGACCAATCCGGAAAATGTATTTCCCAGTATTTTGATCATCCCGACAGTAGATGTGGCCTGCTCGGGGGTACTTATCACCAAAGGGGTGCTCGATGGAGATCCACTGTCTAGTACGGTAGCCTTTAGCCGTGGAGCAGGCGGTGCCGTTGAGGGACAGGCTGCTGAGAGCTATCGCCTGGGGCCGTATGGAACCCCATATTTGTTATCGCCGGCCCGCGAGCGCATCCATCGAAGACTGCCTGCTAGTGGAGGTTCTAAGATGACGCCCAACGATTTCTCTGAGCGCATACTTACTGCCGAGCAATTGCAATCACTCCACGAGCTGAGTATTGCCGCCAGAAACCTGATGCCCAATAGTCCGGGCGTAGACTCCAATGGCCCATGGGATATCGAGCTTGGATTTGAGGAGGACAAAATCTGGCTGTTCCAGATCAGGCCCTTTGTAGAAAATAAGCGGGCACTCTCGTCAGATTATCTGGAAAGTATTAGTCCCAAACAGGAGGAGAACCTCTTTATCGATTTGGAATATGCGTTTGAAATATGATTGATTTTAATCATGTTAAGCCTATGAAATATCTAATACCTTTTGCAATTGTCGCTTTGTGTTTTGTTCTCTATCCAGCCTCTGGCCCTCAGGCTTATCCGATAGATGGATATGAGCTGACGCGCATTAGTCGGCTGGCCAGGTTAATGGACATGGACTCGGCTCAACTGGTGCGTAGTATTCCAACGGGCGGGCGCATGCCATTCTCATATATCCGACTGAACTTATTGGCCGATCCGGTAGATAGCCTGCCGAGCAGAGATGAAAGCATGCAAGAAGAACTCATAGGTCTTTTGCCGAGTAGGGGAGCGAATTACGGTATTGCTGTGGCCGACATCAGTCCGGGTCGAGAAGCCCGATTCGCCGCCTTTCACGAAGATCGAGGCTATCAGCCGGGTAGTGTGGGTAAGTTGGCGGTAGCCACCGCTATTTTTTGTGAATTGGAAAATCTATTTGTCGATAGTGTAGAGGCACGATTCGACTTACTGGAAAAGCGAATAGTAGGCGGTGGTCCGTTTGCCATATACGACCACCACACCATTCCTATTTATGATACCCTGACCCAGCAATATACCCGCAAGCAGGCTTCGCCCAGTGATCGCTTTAGCCTCTACGAATGGATAGACCACATGCTATCGGTCAGCAACAATGGGGCAGCGAGTGTTATCTGGAGAGAAGCCCTGCTCATGCGCGTATTTGGCCAGGACTATTTGACCTTGACTGAAGAAGAAGCCGATGAATATTTTAATACGGTAGATCGCAGAGAACTTTCTGATATAGCCAATAGCGTGGTTAATGAGCCGCTGCGCCATATGGGAATTGGACATGATGAATGGCGGTTGGGTACCATGTTTACCAGAGGGGGCAGTGGCATTGTTCCTCCTCAAGGAGGTAGTGTAGGCAGCCCAATTGGGCTGATGAAGTGGCTGGTTGCACTAGAAAGTGGCCGGGTGATAGATCCGGCCAGCAGCCTGGAGATTAAGCGACTGATGTATATGACCGACCGCCGCATCCGATATGCTCATTCGCCTTCCCTGGATAGTGCTGCGGTTTTTTTTAAGTCGGGAAGTTTATACAGCTGTGGTGGTGATCCTTGTCGCAAGTATCACGGTACCCGCATGAATTATATGAACTCTGTGGCCATAGTTGAGCAACCCCACGGAGGGCGTTATCTCGTTGCACTCATGTCTAATGTACTCGGGCGCAACTCGGCCTACGACCATCAGCTTCTCGCTAGCCGGATAGACAATCTGATCAGCCAAACACCTGCATCGGAAGCCAATTTAGATGAGGTCAGAAATGGAGGTGAGTAATTCTTCCTAAATCAGCTTTTCCTGAAAAGCATCTGAGTAGACTTCTCTTACGAGTACCACGCAGACGATCCAGATACTCACCAGAATAAGAATGACCCAACTGATTTGCCAGGCGGTAACATCTAATACATCAATTAGGAAAATCAATGTGAGGCCTGCCAGCCCGCTCGCCAGGCTATCGATAAAAACATCAATGTAGGTCTTTACCCGCTGCTTTAAGTCTGCGGAAAGCGGAATGAATAGCAACTCAGAAGCTGCCCGATTCAGGCTTTGTTTGAAGCTCCCATCGGCACCCCGACTCAGTATGGCAGCTGGTAAGCCTGGCATGATCAGCATAAATAGTGCTCCAAAACCAATACCTAGAGGCAGAAATAATAGAGCGCCCCAAACACTGAAGAGCCTCAACACCCAGCTGGTAAGTAACAGTTGCAGGATGATTGCGATTACACTAAAGGTGGACAACCAAAAACCAAAAAAGGCTGCTAACTCGTCGGGGTCTGGGTATTTTTTAGCGCCCAGTGCACTAAATTGATATTCTACTAATTTCGACACCATCACACCGAGCAAGATCAAGGCACAAATCAACCGCAATGGCCTGGATTGACTCACCAGCTTCCAGGCACCGATTTCCTTTTTGGACTCAAGGTCAGTTGCTGAGGACTGCCCTGAACCTTCGGTTTTTACCTGCTGATTCTGTTCTCGTTCTGGTCGCCTATGAAACTTCCATACCCGTACCGTGATCATCATTGCAGGAATAAGTAAGCTACCAGCTACTAGTAGTAATAGGTCAGTCAGCATAATGGGGGTGAGCAAACTGGTCAGGTAGCCGCCCATAATGCCACCAAAAATGCCGCCGGCTCCGATGAATCCGAAAAGGCGCTTTGCCTGCTTGATATCGAGGGTGTAGTTGGCCAGCATCCAGAATTGGGAGGCAGCCAATAGGCCATAAATCGCCATCCATAAATAAAGTCCTGCGGCCACCATGTCTGAGCAGGCAGGAATCATCTTGAGGATCAGCAAAATAACCAGGCTTATAAAAGACCCTCCTAGCGAACTGAGATTCAATCGCAGTGGGCCAAAGCTCTGTCGATACTTGGCAAAAAAATGAGACAGTAGAGCTGCCAGGAAGGCCGTAACAATGAAAATACTAGCCAGTGACTTAGCGCCAAATGCATCTATGAACTGCGCGACCGCAATGGGTTTGACAATCAAAAGGACCAGGACAATCAAAAAGAGCTGCCCTTGCAACAACAGCACCAAAGGCCACTCACTGGCCCGAACACTAAACAATCGACTCAATAGTTTGAGCATATTGTCAATTATCTAAATATGGGTTTAGTCTTAAGTATGGGTGCTTGGTATTAACCTTCTGTAGAGACTAGCTCTTGTGGACTGGCAGCTGGAGGCTGACGGAATTCAGTTTGAATGCGATAACCACTACCCAAAGTTCGCACGATAGGTGTAAACATGGTATTCATCAGGTTTCGAGCTTGCTCCTTCGCCCGACCGTAGATGCCACTTTCTATGGCTTCATCCCTAAAAGTCGATCTCAGGCTATTAATGCCTTCATTGATGTTTACGCTTTCTACTTCGCGTAGCCAGCCGATATCCAGTCGCTCGATCTTGGGCAGTACTTCATGACTCAAAACGGCGGGTTCTGGTAGCGTTACGGTAACGAGATTATTTCGCGAGTCGAGATTGACTTCAAAGTAATCTTGCAGTCTAAACCCAACTTTCAGTATGGATATGGCCGTAATCTCTACATCGCTAGAAGAGACATTGATGCCCCATATACTCGTCTGCATATTTTTGCTGATGCCCTTTTTGTCGGTCACTTCGATGGTGGCCAGCTCTCCGATAACGTTTTCTACCCGTTCCTGAAAGATGCCCTTGCTTTTACTGAAATCATCTATAGCTGCGCGTTCTTCCATACTTCGCATAAGCGGAGAAAGTGCTTCGCCCATGGCAATACCACATGGGGAAAGCACATTGTCGCCACTGGCCAGCACATTGCCATCTCGGGTACGGATGACAGCAGCCAATACCTTGTTGACCATAAAGCAAGTATAGTTACCGGCTACCTGCTCAAAAAGCTGAGTGATGCGTTTGCCGCCCTCTTCATACCAGGTATCGAATAGCATATCTGAGGTGTCTCTAACCTGCATAAAATCGGTAAAATAAAGCTGGGCAATCTGTGGGTGCTGGCGTGCATATTCGCGCAAGACCTCAGAGCGGAGGCTATCGTTTAGACCCAGCCGGTTAGATACGTGCATCAGTATGTCGATATTGATGTCGTAGACCAGTTCGTCAAATTGTGTGCGATAGGCCTGAGGATCTTTGAGTATGGCCAGAGCCTCTTCTGTATTTATGTCTACCGTAAATTCAGCCGGCATGTACTGTAGGGAATACTCGGCAGGAGGAGCGAGCCAACTGCCGGGTTGTCCAGCAAAATATTGATATCCAGCTACCAGAATTATACCCGCAATGAGGGCAACGATGATTTGTGTCCTTCCACTGGGTTTGGGCTTGCTTCTTTCCTCTGCCATGGCTAAAGAGATTTAAAATTTAGCAATAAAAATATGAACTCATCTAAACTTATTTCTTTCTGGCGAGCGCAAAGCCAAGTGGGTTCTGGCGAGCCGCCTTTTCGAGTGCGTAGCCTTAGCTCTGCGGTAAATGGGTTACGGGTCCCATTTACTTAGCTCAAGAAAAACGGCGAAGTCCAGGTTCTACTTAGCTTTGTGCACAGACGGATTACAAAAGTTTAGATGAGTTCAATCCAACAATTCATGTTATGTATGATGCAGGAGCATGAAAAGTTCTACAACTTCTCTTGCCGGGGCCACATCGTGAACGCGTAGAATACTGGCGCCACGTTCCAAAGCGGCCATATGCAAGGCCGTGCTACCGTTGAGCGCGCCTTCGGGCCGAGTGCCAAGCGGTTTCCAGATCATCGACTTACGACTCAGGCCAGCTAATAGCGGACGGTCCAACAAATGCAATTCTTGTAATCGGTTGAGCAATTCATAATTCTGATGCACCGTTTTTCCGAAACCAAACCCGGGATCAATGATGATGTCGAGTTGCCCATCTTCGGTGAGCTGTTCAATGCGAGGAGCCAGGAAATCGACGATTTCGGTTAGTAGGTCTTCGTAGTTGGTCTGCTCTTGCATGTCCTTTGGAGTACCTCGCATGTGCATCATGACATATGGTACACCCAGACGGGGTATGGTGCTCAGCATCTCATCATCCAGATTGCCTGCACTAATGTCATTGATCATGCGCGCGCCTGCCGAGACGGCAGCTTTGGCCGTAGCCGCGTATATGGTATCCACGCTTATGATGGCCTCCGGATACGTCTCGACAATGGCTTCTAGATTGGGCAGCAGCCGATCTTGCTCTTCCTCCGTACCAATCAGCTCGGCTCCCGGTCTGCTGCTCATGGCGCCGAGATCTAAAATATCGGCACCTTCGGCAATCATGCGACCAGCAGTAGCCAGGCTGTCGTCTATATCTGCCTGGCGGCTAGCTGCATAGAAACTGTCGGGCGTCAGATTGATGATGCCCATAATTCGGGGTCTGCTGAGGTCTAAAGGCTGACCGCCGCAGTTTAGGGTAGTTTGAGGAGAGCGCATCTGCTTATATTACGACCGCAAATTACACCATCCTTGCGCAAAGCCGTATTAAAACCGACAGGACCATCGCTCAGTGAACAAGATATACGTCGCTTGGCCATCGGTTTTTTGCGGGTGTACTACCGGGATGAAGCGCGTAAGAATCTCAAAGCAGCCGATGGTGAGGAGACCGACGAAATAGCCCTTTGGTCACAGGATCAACGCTGGGTGGAATATAGTGGGCACACCTACGACAAGCCACATGTATTTCGCAACGGGATCACCATCGATGCCCGCCTGACGTATACGCGTGAAGATGGATCGGAGTTTATCGCAACCGTAGAAGCCACAGACCTGAAGCGGCGGCGCGAGCTCGACTACCAGTTTAACTGGCTGGCGCTCTTGCAAGATGGAATAGGAGTAGCCGCGCTGGGTGTAGCTATTTATTTAGTACTTCCGCAGGTCGGAGGCACTACATTCGCTTTCGATTTGTTGACTGCTGCTGGTTGGGCAAAGCTATTTACAGGATTTTTGATTGGCATATTGATCTACTTCCTGCTGGCGCATAGGCGGGTATCCTACCGATATATTTATGCAGTTAATCAGTTCCGCCGCTTTTATGCCGACCATCAGTGGGTAGCCTTTGATGCTGAATTGTACCCCGAACCCACAGACCCCAGCTTGCTGGAGCTGCAGCGGCAATGCACCCGTTACGGACTAGGTATGATGGTCATAGAAGCTGACCGGAGTGTGCGTTTGCATATGGCACCCAGCCGCTTTGACCAGTTCGGTGGGCGTAGACAAGTGCTTCCTGCCTGGATGAGTCAGGTTCCCGAAAATAAAATGCTGGGTGGCCTCAAGCAGCAAAGTGGTCGTCTACTTCAACAAGCAAAATCAGTCACTTCAAAGATGAGAGCTCTTCCCACACCGGGGAAGACAAGTGACGCTACAGAAGGGCAAAAGATTACTAATTCAACAGATGGGCAAGTTGAGCAAGAGGTGGCTAACGTCTCTCAGCCTGCGCTGCCGACCAGCGGCAGTCCGCTTGATCCTTCAGGACAGACAATTCCAAATGAAGAAAGACCACAGATTGAAAGAGACAGTTATGGACCTCGATCTCTGGCTCGCGATTTGTGGAACCGGTTTCGCGGGCATAAAGCCCTGCCCTGGCAAAGTGGCGAATGGCCACTCTTTTACCGGCCTAGATGGTGGTCACTTTCAGCCCTGGCACTGGGTATTTTTGTGTTTTTTTCAGTCCGTACGCTTCAATGGCGAGAAGCTAATCCGGTACCCATTATCGACCCACAGTCAGTCAAAGACATTTCCAGCCTGGAAGTCGACAGCTTGAGGGCTCGTAGAATACAACCCAACTCCAGGGAAATAGAAGAAGAAATTACCGGAAGAAGTGCGGGACTGGATATAGAGCCGGAGATCAATCCGGAAGACAATCCACTAGCCGATCTTCGGGAAGATGCCGTATTGCTGGGAGGTACGGATTTATATACCTACAAACTGGGTATAGGTGGCCAGCCTATACTTGCTTATGATTGTGACCCACTCTACGCTCAGCCAGAGCAGTTGGGCAATTACTTGTTGGTTGTCGGCTCCTTCGAACGTTTCAGTATGGCCGAAGAGGCTGCCAGAGCATGGTATGCAAATACTGGCCAATCAGTAACTATAGCCCGAAGCAGCTGTTTATTCTCCGACTGGACCACCAACTTTTCCATCTATCTGGGCGAGCCAATGATAGAAGAGTCAGAGGCAAATCTGGCGGTTCGCCGCTTGCGCGGATATTACACGACCGATGTTTCTATTGTGGTTGTCCGATAAAGGCAGAGTCTCAGCAAACTATCTTTTTGACTACTGGAAATTCAGATTTCCAGTATACTGTCCGTCTCTGAGTTCCGGGCGGCTCTGCGAATTAAGGGGTATACCTTCGCGAACAACTATCGAGCGACTGGTGACGACACCCAGCCCACCTTCTACATTGGTATAGAGAGGTGGCGCCTGAGAACTGGTAATACCAGAATTGGCATTGGACAGATCGATCAAATCAGCTACTTCTTCGCCTACGCCCACGATAACCAGATCGAAGTTGTCGAAAATCCTTTGCACAGGAGCGTTGGGGTCAAGCCGGTCGGCTATGAACTGCCAGATCGACTCATTGCCTACCTGCACCGTTATTACATTGCTTTCTAGATCTGTGCGAATCAGATTGGAGGCGATAACCTGCTCCAAACGCACCTCATTGAACTCTGTACTGCCTTCTGGCAATTCGCGTATGTTGTAGTACAGGCGCACATCGAAAACGCGTGCTTCTTCGCCGCCTACGTTCCAACGGAAAGTAGTCTGGGCCTCATATACAGCCGGATTGATCCCTTGCTCCAGAGAAGGGTTGCGGACCTCGATCTCCGGAAGTAGTACGGTTGAAGCTTCAGCGACGGTACCTTTGTCTGTAGTCACATTGACAGTGACTCGGTTGCCTTCTTGCAAATTGAGATCCGACGAACTGAGTCTGTACAGCACATTGGGCGTCTCGGCGAAAACACCTTCTTCCCGCTCTAGCCCGAAGTCATCACCATTCACACGCTCCAGCTCAACGGTGCTATTACCAGTCGAAACTGTGACGGTAGCGGCTTCCGGATCATAGTATAGCGAATCTACGTTGCGGGCCACATTGTTGGCATCTCCTCCGGCGTCGACGAATACGCGCTCTACGCGCAGGAAATTATCAGCGGCCTGAGCATCGAGATAGGCATAGATGACCGGGATATCCTCCGCCGGTGCTTCCAAACTGAAATCGTCGCGGCAGGCTGATAGTGATACCAAGAGGATGCTAAGGGCTATTAAATTTCGCAACATGCGCTTTTTTATTTTGAGGCTGCAAAGTTAGGAATGCTTTCCATATGACAGCGACATATGCGCGACGAATAATGCGGATAGGAAAGTAACTCCCATTCCAGGGGTACCCAAACATCATTAGAATAGTAAGCGGTGCCGAGCAAGATCAGTCGAATCCCTCAGCTAAAGAGTTTTAGTAGATGCAGTTGTACGTACACTTTTTTGAGAAGAGAATGTATGCAGATCTAAAATTTAGATCGTGCATTTTAAAAATTTTTTTCATGCAAATTTAAAATTTGTATCTTGTAAATTCAAAATTTGCAAATGGATAGCCGTGTAGTACCAAGGTTGCTGACGAACAAAATAAAGCAGTTCGTTAGACAGTATCCAATCGTAGCTCTAACTGGACCACGTCAGTCTGGAAAGACTACAATACTGCGTGCTATGTTTGAAGGTTACCGATATCTATCTCTTGAGGACATCTCTGTTAGAGAATTTGCGGAAAATGATCCTATTGGATTCCTAAAGCAATATGATGATAAAGTCATTTTTGATGAAGCCCAACGGGTACCATCGCTGTTTCCATATTTGCAAGTGAGTGTTGATAAAAGCAGAAAGCTCGGCCAGTATATTCTAAGTGGCTCTCAGAACTTTCACATGATGGAGCGCATCACTCAAAGCCTTGCAGGTCGGGTTGCGATCACTCGTCTCTTGCCTTTTGATGCAAAAGAGTTAAAAGCTGCTGACCTATTTGAAGAGAACTGGATGGAAATGGCTTTCAAGGGGTTTTATCCAGCTATATATGATCGCAATTTATCACCGCGAGAGTTTTACAACAGCTATCTGAGTACTTATATAGATCGCGATGTGTCAGACTTGCGAAACATTCATGATTTCCGTGCCTTCAGGACCTTGTTAGGTCTACTTGCAGGTAGAGTTGGACAGCTTATAAACTATTCGGATTTAGCTAAATCGGTTGGTGTTTCTCAGCCTACTGTAAAAGCATGGATCGCCGTACTCGAGCGGAGTTATATCGTATATACGCTTCCACCATATTTTGAAAATTTTAGCCAGCGCCTGATCAAACGACCAAAAATATATTTCTACGATACTGGGTTATTGTGCTTTTTACTTGGTGTTATGGATCCTGAAGCTATACAAGCATCAAATCTCCGAGGACCCATATTTGAGAACTTGTGCGTAGCAGAACTATTAAAGCGCAATGAACATGAGTATACGCTTTTAGACTTCTATTTCTGGCGAAACTCATCAGGTAAAGAGATTGACCTACTTCATCTACTAAACGGCGGACTCAGCATTTACGAAGTGAAAAGTACAAGTACCCGAAGCACGAAAATTATGAAAGGGCTTCAATTTTTCAGTGAGCTGGCAAAAGGTCAGGTGAAACAAAAAACTATTCTTTACGGAGGTAGCGAGTCTGAGGTCTGGAATGACGTACAATTCAGACCCTGGTGGGCATAATTTGTCAGATTCGTCATTACTTTATTAGATGCAAAACCCAATGACTCACACCCTCATCATAGGCGGCGGCGCAGCGGGCTTTTTCGCTGCTATTGAGTTGGCCCGGCGCGAGCCTGAGGGCAAGGTGACCATTTTGGAGCGCGGAAAGTCAGTCTTGGAGAAGGTGCGCATCAGTGGGGGTGGTCGCTGCAATGTCACTCACGCATGTTGGACGCCCCGCGAGCTCATTACTCACTACCCACGCGGCAGTAAGGAGCTGCTCGGCCCCTTCAATAAGTTTGCCTGCGGCGATACCATGGCCTGGTTCGAAGATCGGGGAGTAGCACTTAAAATTGAAGAGGATGGACGGGTTTTTCCCACTACTGACGATTCAGCTACCATCATTGATTGCCTTTGGCAGACGGCAAAAGGACTGGGCGTAGAGGTACGCACTCGCCATCGGGTTGACAATATTATTCATCGGCCGGAAGAAGATCGAACCTGGCAGGTCATTTGTGGAGATCAGCAGTTCTCTGCCCACAAATTGGTGGTGGCTACGGGTAGCAATCCGGCCACCTGGCGGTTGCTCGATCGTCTGGGTTTGCGGATGGTGCCTCCTGTTCCATCCCTTTTTGCCTTTAATGTAGCCGATAAAGCACTCCGAAATCTGGCGGGCATATCCCTTCCCTGGGCCCAGGTCTGGATCAAAGGCCATCAGCTCAAAGCCGAAGGGCCACTGCTCATTACACATAAGGGCCTGAGTGGTCCTGCCATACTGCGCTTATCAGCCTGGGGCGCGCGCGATCTGGCGCCCACTCGATATCGATGCCAGCTCGGTGTCAACTGGCTGTGCCAGAAAGCGGAGTACGTAGAGCAGCAGCTACAATCGCTCCGCCGTGAATTTACCAAGCAAAATCTGGGCAGCCATGCTCGTTTTGAGCTGCCGCTGCGGTTGTGGCGGTTAATACTTGAACGAGCTGGCCTTTCCTCAGATACTCGCTGGTCCGATACCTCCAACAAGCACCTTCGTCGACTCGCTCAGCAGCTTACCCAAGATATCTACCCCGTAGACGGCAAGGCCACCAATAAGGAAGAGTTTGTCACCGCTGGTGGGGTAGACCTAAAAGAGATCGACTTCAAAGACTTTTCCGCCAAGCGTTTCCCAAACCTCTACCTGGCCGGAGAAGTACTGGATATAGATGCCATCACCGGTGGCTTCAATTTTCAAGCAGCCTGGACGGGTGGATATTTGATCGGGAGTCGCAGAGAGGCCAATTTTTAGTACCTTTGCGCCACTAAAGTTATTCTTGGGATTCTTCAAACACGCTAATGATTCCATTAGCTATTTCTATAATTCTGATTTTAGCAAATTAACTAACTGATAAAATCAGGATCATTCAATGGCGGACAGCTTCAATAAAAAGGAAAGAGAAAAGAAGAAACGAAAAAGAAAAAAGGAGAAAGCGGAGAAGAAGCTTAGGCAAAAGCTAGAAGGAAAGAAGTCTGAGGAATTCATGTACGTAGATGCAGATGGAAATCTGACCTCGGTTAAACCCGATCCAGCAAAAAAGCAGGAGTTTGAATATCCTCAATATCAAACTCC
>JBCBVN010000063.1:0-16686 GCA_039817625.1 Bacteroidota bacterium | reverse complement strand
TTAGAGCTTGTTGGGGAATCGCTTTTTGAGCGAACGCCGCCAAATTTTGCGCTGAAGGAGGCGGAAAGAGGGAGCCTAGCCAAAGCTAGGTGACCGATGCAGCAACGAAGTGCAGCACAAAGTTTGGCAAGAGTAGCCGGAAGTGTGATATCCCAACAAGCTCTTATATACATCAATTGATGGCCTCTTTGTATCATTGGATGCAAAGAGGCTTTTCTTTTGTGCCCTACAACTCCATAATCTTCCCGCCTTCAGACACTTGCAGGCGAGTAGCGGTACTCCCGCTGGCTTCGTAGTCGTAATCTCCCGCAGCGCCCTGGCCAGAAACCACATAAATGGTCATATCTTCTGTAATGGCTGCACTAGATTGGGTCAGTTCACCATCGATATATGTCGTCCCGGCTATCACCCGGCGGTCAATTAGTTTTCCCGTCTTAGCGTCAAGTGTCGCCAGTACATAGTGATATTGCAGTAGATCCGCCCGCCAATAAATGATGGCCTCATAGGCTTCAGCGGTCAACTTGTAGCAGGCGACAAACTCTGTGAATTCGTCATTAATCTGGCCTTCTTCCAAAGGCAGCAGATACTCGTCGATCATCTCCGGAGGTAACGGCTTAGTGGCCTTGCTGATGGCGCCAACGGTATCTTGACCTATAGTTAGCGGGAAATCAGCTTCCAGGAAACGAGCTAAAAAATCAGAGTGCGTGTATATAACTGACTTAGGCATGAGCATACAACCCGCCGAGCAAAGACTTGGTTGGGTACCACATGACTAAAAACCATTAGTTTAGAGCCTAGAAAACTACCCCTCATATCACCCCCTTGCTATTATGAACAAGCACTTGTTGTTGGGAATGCTGCTATGCATTCCCTTCTGGTCATTCTTAGGTGCACAGAACCAGCGCCTGCAGATAGAAGACCTGAGTAATTGGAATAGAATTGAAGCCTCTGCCATAAACGCCACTGGCACCTTCGCGACCTTCACCCTCAAACCCGACTATGGCGATGCTAGAACCGAAGTTGTCGAACTCGGTAACGGGGATCGTCGTTTTGTACTTCCGCAGGTGGAAAGTCCCCGGTTTGCGTTTGCTGGCCAGTACTTACTGGGCCTACAAAAGCCTACTATCGATACGGCTCGAGCCTATAAGCTGAAAGATGAGGAAAAGCAGCTAAAGGATATGGACAGTTTGCTGATCCTTGACCTGAGTAGTGGCGAAATAGAGACCATACCACAGGTATACGCTTGGAAGACGGGCAAATACTGGGATGATTTTTATGCGTATACCACCTCGAGCTTGCTTCCAGACAGCCTACAGGAAGGACTCGCCGACGGCGCTCGCCGCTTAGTCGTTCGCCGCTTTGGTTCTGAAGACAGTTTAAGTCTAGAGGGCATAACTGACTTTATGCTATCAGAGCGCGGTCCGTCTCTTGTGGCCACACGGGCCGCACACGACAGTCTATGGAATGCAGAGATCGTTTATTTACAAGGCAGTGCATGGAGCTGGCAAACCATTTGGTCAGGGGTAGATTATCGCCTGGGCAAAATGGGCATAAGCGAAAGTGGTGAAGAAGTGGCATTCATCACCTCACCAGATAGTTTGAAAGAAGATGAGCAGGCCCCCTGGTCGCTACACACCTGGAGAGGTAGTGGGCAAGCTCAGGAAATCGATTATCAGTGGCTTCCATATGGGTATCGAATCAGCCCTGACGCCAGGTTGTATTATTGCAAATTTGCAAACAAACTCTACTTCGGTATCGCGCCCAGGCGCCCCGAGAGGGACAGTACCCTACTCGACGAAGATGTGGCCAATGTAGAAGTCTGGACCACACAAGATGCCCGGCTCTACCCTCAGCAAAATGTACTGGCAGATCGAGAGCGTAAGCGCAGCTACAGCTGCATGCTCGATCTGGATCAATCTCGTGTTCGGATAATCGAAACTCCCGAAGCCAACACCATGCTACTACCCGAGGGCTGTGACCTGCCCTACCTGGCCGTATATGACCAATCTCAGTATCTGCGCGAAACCAGCTGGGCCGGCTTTCCTACGCGAAGTGATGTCTATCTGCTCGATTTGGATCGCGATACTCGCAAGCGTATTGCTACGGGCATTTCGGGTAGCCCCATCTGGTCGCCAGCGGGAAAGTACCTCTATTGGTATAGTCGCCCCGATACGGCCTGGATGGCCTATTCGATTGCTGATCAGCAAACACGCCAGCTGACCAGCAATGATATATCGGCTTTCTACGATGAAGACAATGACCGGCCAATGCATCCTAGTCCCTACGGCTATATGGGCTGGAGTGAAGACGATGCGTTTTTGCACCTATACGATCGTTATGACATCTGGCGTATAGATCCATCGGGAACCCAGGCGCCTAGCCGAATCACTAACGGACGGGCAGCCCATCAGCGATTGCGCTACATCGAACTGGATGAAGACAAGAAGTTTTTCACGTCTGATGATCGCGTCTTGCTCAGACATCTGGACGAAGATGATCTACACTCTGGTTATAGCTGGTTAGACCTGGCTACTGGCCGCATGGAACTGCTACAAGAAGGCCCTTTTTACTTAGCACAAAATGTGAAGAAAGCCCGCGAAGCTGATGCTTATCTGTATACCCTTGAAGATTTCGAGACCTTCCCGGATCTGCAGTATAGTACCGACCTGCGGAAGTCCGAACAAAAAGTCTCGGATGCCAACCCCCAACAATCGGAATATGGCTGGGGAAGCGCAGAGACCTTTGAATGGGTAGATCCACAAGGTCGCAAGTTGAGGGGGATGCTGATCAAGCCAGCTGATTTTGATCCCAACGAGCGCTACCCCATGATCGTCAACTTCTACGAACGATCTAGTGAGGGATTGTATCGACACAGGCCACCCTTCCCGCACAGGTCTACGATCAACTATGCTTACTACGCCAACCGAGGCTACCTGATTTTTAATCCAGATGTGATCTATCGTGTGGGCTACCCCGGTGAGAGCGCCTACGATTGCGTCATGAGCGGATTGAATAAGTTGATGGAATATCCGTGGGTAGACCGCAATCGCATCGGGTTGCAAGGACATAGCTGGGGAGGATACCAGGCAGCTTATCTGGTTACTAAAACTGATCTCTTCGCCTGTGCAGAATCCGGGGCACCGGTGGTCAATATGTTTTCGGCCTATGGAGGAATCAGGTGGGGCTCCGGTCTGAGTCGGGCTTTTCAGTACGAGCAAACTCAAAGCAGAATCGGAGGAACACCCTGGACACACCACTTGCGATATGTAGAGAACAGTCCCATTTTTACCACCGACAAGATCAATACGCCCCTGCTGATCATGCACAATGACCAGGATGGGGCAGTGCCCTGGTATCAAGGTATCGAATGGTTTACTGCGCTCAGGCGACTAAATAAGCCCGCCTGGATGCTCAACTATCAAGGAGAACCACACTGGCCGCTGAGGCATGCAAACCGCGTAGATTTTCAGCGCCGCATGAGCCAGTTTTTCGATCATTATCTACAAGGAGCGAGAAGGCCAAGGTGGATGCAGGAAGGAGTTGATCCGCTGGAGCTGGGCATAGAACAAGGCTACGAGCTTTCCAGACAATAATGGAGTAGAGAGCTTGAATAGAGCCTGGTACAACTGAATTATAATCTCTTACCGAGCTGGTACAAGCATCCTTTCTTAGCTTTGCGCCCTCATGGATAAGCGCTTGCTGAATGTGATTAAGTTTCTGGGGTTCCTGTCTATCGGGCTGGTTATCCTGTACCTGGTATATCAGCGTCAAGCCAGTGCATACTTAGAGCAGTGCATCAGTGATGGAGGAACAGAGGCGAGTTGCAGCCTGGTAGATAAAGTCTTGAGCGACTTTGCCAGTGCCAACTTCTTCTGGATTTTCATGACCATGCTGGCCTTTATCGTCAGCAACATCAGTAGGGCCATCAGGTGGAATATGTTGCTCAACCAATTGGGGTACCAACCGCGACTGATCAACTCATTCTTAACCATTAGCCTCGGTTATTTTGCCAATCTTGGTATTCCGAGGATGGGAGAGTTCGTTCGGGCAGGCAGCCTCGCTCGATATGAAAAGATACCCGTTGAGCAGGTCATGGGCACTGTGGTAGTCGATCGGATTATCGATGTGATATGCATCCTGATCATGACGGCACTGGCTGTAGCCCTTGCTTTCAGCCGACTCAACACTCTCTACCAGGAAAATGCAGATTTTGGAGATAAGCTCGCAGGCTTGCAAGCCATCCTGCTTCCGATGGTCTTAGTTGGCTTGGTTGGACTGGTCTTACTGCTGGTTTTCAGAAAGAAATTGTTGGCCACGAAGCTGGGTCAGCGAGTAGAGAATATTCTTTCGGGTTTCGTAGACGGTATCAAAACCGTAGGAAGCCTGAGCAGTCCAGGTTTATTTTTGATGCATACGGGCATCATTTGGTTGATGTACTTTCTCATTACCTACTTCTGTTTTTTCTCCTTTGCGCCCACAGCGAGTTTAAGTCCGGTAGCCGGCTTGGTCACCTTTGTAGCTGGCGGATGGGGTATAGTTGTACCCAGCCCGGGGGGCATGGGGTCTTACCATTTCCTGACAGGGGAAGCACTTAAATTGTATGGGGTAGGCGCAGGGAATGCTTTTAGCTGGTCGAATATTGCCTTTTTCACCGTAACCATTGGTGTTAGTGTACTGGTTGGCTTGGTCGCATTGCTGCTTTTGCCTCGTCTAAATCAAGATTATAATCCTGAAGTACAACAAAAGGTAGAAGGATAGCATCTTTATAGCACCATGCGCTATTCCCTCCGACTTGGCCGTGTTTTCAATATTCCGCTTTATTGGCACTGGAGTTTCCTGCCGGTCATGGCCTATCTTATGTATACGGCTATGCGCGGACCTGGGCCTGTCGACTGGCGTCAGTTTGGTCTGGTGACAGCACTGATTGTGCTACTATTCGGCTTTGTGCTGGTACACGAGCTTGGGCATGCGCTGACTGCCAGAAGGTTTGGCCTTCAAACAGAAGCCATCATATTTTTCCCCTTAGGAGGCGGCGCCTTGATTAGAGGGAAACCAAAATCCAGCTGGAGGGAAATAGGTGTGTATTTGGCCGGGCCGATGAGCAACTTATTATTGGCGCTTCTTTGTTTGGGGCTGCTTGTCGTTTTGCCAGAGGGAAGATTCTTTCTTCGATATTACTTCCGTGGCGGCGGCAACTTCAGCCTCCCTTTCGAACCATTTGCTCATTTAGTTGCTCTGAGTCTACTGATCAACCTCATTTTGTTTGGGCTAAACCTACTTCCTGCCTATCCGCTTGATGGAGGACGAATATTGCAGGCTCTGCTCAGACCTAGATTTGGTCAGGTTTGGGCTACGCGAGTAGTAGCCAGCTTTGGTCTGATACTCTGCACAATCCTTTGGTGGCTGGGTCATACTCGGCAGGATTGGTTCATGCTGGCGGGTGCCCTTTTCATCGGGCTACTGGCTTTCAGCGCTTTGGTTGCTGCACAACGAGAAGCTAAAATCGTGGGTAGAACCGTAGAAGAATTGATGCGGCCAATGCCAAATGATCGCTTGTACTTACAAATGAATCAAGCAACAGCCAGACAACTACCAGGCTGGGAAGAAGAAGCCGTAAAGCCCGTATTTAATGAATGGAATGAATTGCAGGGATTTTTGTCATTTGATGTATTGTCTGAAGAAATAGCCAAGCCCTATACCGCGGAATTGCCCCTGGACAAACCAAAGACCGATCAAATTCAGCTGGCCGCAAGCGTAGATCACAGAGTTATAGAAAAAGTCTACGACCCCAATTGGGCACCCTTAGTCAAAGAACAGGCACTCAACGAGGCTTTGCAGGAAATTATGGAAGCCAATGCCTACGGTGGGGTAGTCTATGATCGGGGCAGAGTAAAAGGATATCTGCTTGTCCATGATATTAAAAAGCTACTGAGCTAAGAACTCGCTCAATACACCAGCTCCCACCGACCAATCACCTCTCTACCAGATTTAAGGACCAACATAAAATTGGCACCTCTTGGTATTTCGGGTAGTTGGAGCCACTCATCATATGGTCCGGCGCCCATCACTGGACTTCGCCTTCGGAAAAACTCCCGCATTCGCTCATCAATAATGATAATGTCTACGGGTCCATTATTGGCCAGGGTGAATTCCAACTTCACTCTCCATTCTGAGTCTGGGCGTACGCGAGAGATCACTGGTGGAGCGGCCGGCCGGAAAGGAGGTGGATTATTGGTAGCCGATATAGGAGTACCGGAGCTTGAGGCGGGACCAGCGCTGGGCCTGGGTCTGGGCGGTCGGATGGTCGCCACATCTTCTTGAGGCTTTTCTATGCTGATGATCTGATTGCCTTCGGGTTGCCAAAGCTTGACACCTCCGGGAACGGCAAATCGATTGGTAGGCTCTACCTCACTAAGCCCTCTGGATGCGTCGATGACAACCGTTCGGATTTCTATGCGGTTTCTATCGATCCAAAGCCACTTCATCTGATTGAAGCTACCACTGGCCCGAGTCCATGGCTTATCGTCGTCGTTATCTCGGAGCGGAGCACCCCAGCAACCTTCGCCTATGTATACGGTACCGTTTTGATCATCGCGGATAAACCCTTCTCTCCCCGTTCGTCTGGGCGTGATGGGCCAGGTAATTTTGGCTACATGAGAATCGCCTTCAATAGCGAGCTGTACCTTATGCTGGCTGAAGAGTGGAGCCCAGGCCCGGACCAGATCATTTCGCTCGGGCTTCATGCGAGTATGTGGCCGCATAGCGTGGTGGTACTGGGCGATGCGCCAGGTAGCCGAGCCGTGTCGGATTAAATCCTGCTCAAACCAAGATTTTTGCGTGCCCTCGGTTGGTGCGAGCGTGTTGAGTGTGTATACGCGCAGCAAATTTCCGCCCATGCTGAGCGCGTAATAATTGTCTGGTGATGGCAGATCAAACAGCTCAAACAAAGACTGATTGGTCATTTCGTGATTACCACGAGCAGGCAAAATGGGGTAGCATCGACCGTCGTGGCTGATGGTGAGCTGCCAATCGTCAAGCCAGTCTGCCCACTCGCCGGGGGTGTCGTTGGCGGTCATATCTCCGCTGAACAGAATGGCGTGGGGTCTGAGGCGGCTGACCATGCGATTGGCAGCCTGAGCAGCCGATCGGTTGTTGCGGCTGTCTCCACCAGAAATCAGACTAAGACGCCCATCTGATCGCGCAGGAGCCGTCTCGAAAGAAAGGGGGCGACTCTGCCCCTCGCTATCTACGACCAAAAAGTGATAAACGGTGCCTGGCTCCAGATTGCGCAGCCGAACAAAACACGTCCGCATAACACCTTTGGCATTGACGGTTCTGTCAGGAGATTGGCGATACCGATAGGCTGCGGCATAATCGCCGTGGCGCTCTGTATCATACAGCACCAGAGGCGCCTGGCCTGAAACCCAATGGAAACCTATAACCATCGTGGTAGACGGATCATCTCTCCAACTCAGTCTGTAGCGGCTTGTCTCTCCGTCAAGGGGGAGGAAACCGACCTGCGTAAGTACTAATAATAAGAGCCAGATTCGAGAGGGCACAGACAATTTTAGGCAAATTATGGGATTAACGGCGCGCATAAACGGCCTCAATTTAACTCGACCAAGGTCAGAATATTGTTTGTCCGACAAAGTTAGCTCAATATGGTCTGGTATGCCGGGCCAAGCGCTACCTTTGTGGCTTATACTTAAACGCTGGACTATGCAACAAGATCGTGCTGTATTTGACCTAATTAGTGCCGAGCTCGAACGCCAACGTCATGGCATCGAGCTGATCGCCTCTGAAAACTTTACTTCTCAGGCTGTGATGGACGCCATGGGAAGCTGCCTGACCAACAAATACGCCGAAGGCTATCCTGGCAAACGCTACTATGGTGGCTGCGAGATTGTAGACCAGGTTGAGCAACTGGCCATAGATCGGCTAAAAGAACTATTTGGAGCCGAATATGCCAATGTGCAGCCCCACTCGGGCGCACAGGCCAATGCCGCTGTTTTTCTGGCATTGCTAAAACCCGGCGATAAAACTTTGGGCTTTAGCTTGGCCCACGGCGGTCATCTGAGCCATGGCCATCCGGCCAATATTTCGGGCAAGTATTTTGATGCGCATTTCTACGGTGTCGAGCGCGAGACCGGCCGCATCGATATGGATAAAGTAGCAGAAAAGGCTCGTGAGGTTCAGCCCCAGCTGATCATTTGTGGGGCATCTGCTTACAGCCGTGATTGGGATTATGCGCGTTTTCGCGCCATTGCCGACGAAGTAGGTGCCGTCTTACTGGCAGATATCGCTCACCCTGCGGGCTTGATCGCTGCCGGTTTACTCAATGATCCACTACCACATTGCCACATCGTTACCAGCACCACCCACAAGACCCTGCGCGGTCCACGCGGCGGCATCATCATGATGGGCAAAGACTTCGATAACCCCTGGGGCCGCACCACTAAGAAAGGAACGGTCATCAAAATGAGCCGTATACTCAACAGTGCAGTCTTTCCTGGCACCCAGGGTGGGCCCCTCGAGCATGTCATCGCGGCAAAAGCCGTGGCCTTTGGTGAATGTCTGCAGCCTAGTTGGAAAGCCTATGGCCTCCAGGTTATTGCCAATGCACAAGCTATGGCAGAGGCTTTTGTCGAGCGCGGATACGAGATCATCAGTGGAGGAACCGACAACCACTCCATGTTGATTGACCTCAGCAACAAAAACATCAGTGGTCGCGATGCAGAAGCTGCACTGGGTCGGGCTGAGATCACCATCAATAAAAATATGGTACCATTCGACCAAAAGTCGGCTGTAGTGACCAGCGGTATTCGCATAGGTACGGCTGCCGTGACTACCCGCGGCTTTAAAGAAGACGATTGTCGCCGCACAGTAGCCTGGATAGATGCCATTGTCCGGGATCACGAAAACGAACAGCTGGCTGCTCAGATTCGAGAGGAAATTCGCACCTACATGGCCGACTTCCCCCTCTATGCTGAGGCCAACGCACTAGGTTAGCAAAAGGTCCGATTTTAGAAATGGACTCATTTGCCGGGCATTTAACTTCATGTTTTGTACTTCCGCAGGTCGGGTATTCGTTACAGTGGCTGTAATATTCGCTATTGCTCTACTAGTCTTGCCCAACTAACGACTGCACAAGCCTCGCGAGATGATAATCCCCAAAAGCTTTACCACTCCCATGACATTAGCTCAAACTAACTGGATATTCCGTTTTTCTCTATTGGTATCCGCCATTGCTTGGCAGACCTCTCTGGCGGCTCAGAATCAGCCTCAATTTATTCAGGTTTCGCCTGACGAGTTGAATTTCGAGCAGCGGGTTCCCTGCAATAATGATGCAGGCGAGATCAACAACTTTGGTCCCTTTATCGGGGAATCTAACGACGCTGTGCCCGACACGATTTACTTGTGTTTCGGCGATAGCATCTTCGTCAACCACAACGAAAACTCCATCAACCTCTCTGGAGATCCTGTACCCGGTACCGATGCGGGAATTGGCTATAGTATCTACGAATGTGAGCCTACCATTACCGGTCCGGATAGAGCAACCATTGCGACGGATCCATGTGCCGGGCTCGTTGGGCAAATGCCCCCGTCTTTAGGGTTTTATGTGGATGCGGGCGAAGATCTTTCCGGCGATAGCTGGTTTTGGAACCTGGGCCTGATACAGTCCTTCTTCACGACTGGTGGCGGACCTCCCGAACCCCAAGTCTTGTGGTTTGCGCCCATTACCTACGATGTCAGAAATGCCATGACAGGCCTGGCCAGCTACGAGCGGGAAAACAACGACCCCAACAACCCAGCCGGCCCATGTGTAAATGTTTCTGTCGACCAAGCTTTCGCCGTCGCTTACCTCAATGAAGTAACCATCAGCGATGTACAGGGCATGGGCTGCGACGGTAGCTTTCGCGTACGTGGTGGCCTTCCCGAGCTGGAAGGCAGCGGCGACTACAGCATCAATATTTTCTTGAGCACCAACCCCGCCATTACAGCAGACATCACATCAACTAGTGCCACGCACGACGATGTGATCACCTTCGAAGTACCCCAGCCCGGCGATTACATCATCGAAGTAGAGGACGGTAAGAGCTGCCCCGCCAGCCAGGTTATTACACTCAATAGCTGCGATGCAGTAACCTTTAATTCTGTCTTTTTGAATGTCCAGCCAGGAGCATCTTTCTGCGTTCCGGTAACGGTAGAAGGCTTTATCGATGTCTTTGGCCTTCAGTTTAGCATGAACTATGATCCAAATATATTGGAGCTCACAAGCGTACAGGGCTTTAACCCTAATATGCCACCAGATTTCAACGCGCTTGCGTTCAGCTTGCCCGTCAGTGCCGGTGGACTGCAAAACAATGGTGACCTCGTTCTTCTCTATGCAACCTCTCAGCCTGCCGGTACAACCTTAATGGATGGCGATACGCTTTTCGAAATTTGTTTTACTGCACTCGGCTCCCTGGGTGATTGTAGCCCACTTGACTTTAGTGATGATCCTGTGGTCACGGTAATCGCAACGGATGATGATGGAGATGGTGTACCGACAAGCTCTGGGTTCATTCAAAATAATGGCGTGATCTGTATTTCTGCAGAACCTTTCTTCTTGAATGGAGTGGCTAATGATGTAAGCTGCGCTGATGCCGCCGATGGTTCCATAACGGCTACCGTTGCGGGTGGAGTAGGTCCCTATGATCTGTGTATTAAGCGAATCACGCCTCCTCAGACTGCATGTATAAATGCTGTTACCATTGATGGGGATGGAGCGATGACTACATTTACGGGACTTTCTCCCGGCACTTACTGTGTGCAGTCAGAAGACAGCAATGGCAGCATTGTACGAGATACCCTTGATGTACTTGCTCCGCCTAGTTTGGGTCTGAACCTGATCGGTACCGGCCCCAGGTGTTTTGGCGAAGACAATGGCCAGCTTGAAGTAGAGGTTGTCGTTGGCGGTATAGGCGAACCCAACCCTGTCGCTGCTGGCTTTCAATTCAATTGGAGTACGAGCTCAGAGAATACGAATATCCTAACGGGGCTGAGCGGCTCTACTTTCTACTCGGTTACGGTTACTTCCCCCGATGGCTGTACGGTAATGGCCGGAACAAATTTAAGTGAGCCAAACCTGCTGGTTCTTCAGCCCATCGTCAATGACGATGCCGTCAACAACGCCACCTGTGGCGGTGCTATGGACGGTGATATTACCATATTCGCGACCGGAGGTACAGCCCTGCCGGGCGGCGAGTATGACTTCACCTGGATTACACCTCCCTTTGGGGGAGCTACCGGCACAGCTGTCAACCTATCCGGACTCGACCCAGGCTCTTATACCGGAGTTGTTACCGATGCCAATGGCTGTACCGACACCGCAACCTATGTGGTTTCAGCAGATAAAATTCTATCGATCAATGCTGTTGTAGACAGTGTAACTTGTTTCGGCGATCAAGACGGCGGAATTTTTGCCACGGGCGCTACTACCTTCAATATCCCTAATGGCACACCCGATTTACCATACACTTTCCAGTGGAGTGATGGTCTTCCTTCTGTAGATGATCAAACAACAACAGAGGTAGGCAACCTGGGCCCTGGTGTATATTTTCTGACCATGACCGACGATGTGGGTTGTGAGGTTGTTGACTCATTTGAAGTATTCGAGCCGGCCGAGCTCGTACTAGACCTGATAGAGGTGACCAATGAGACTTGTACCACAGGGAACGATGGCTCTGCTACCCTGACCATCACGGGCGGAGTGCAGCCGTATAGCTACGAATGGTCTCACGACTTAATGCTCAATGACAGTATAGCTACTGGCCTCTCTGCTGGAAATTATAGCGTACTCATCACTGATGCCAATGGCTGTACGCGTATGGGCAATTATACGGTCCAGGCACCAACTCCACCATCTATCGTCAGCTTTCCAGATGACTTTGTTAGCTGCCCTGATGCCACAGACGGCATGTTGACCGTAACGGCTACACCAGGTGCAGCTCCGATTGCACTTTACGAATGGTTTGACGAAACCTTCACGACCCCTTTTGCGTCCGGAGTCAATATTACCAGTAGAAATAACCTGAGTCCAGGTACCTACTATGTTGTAGTGACCGACCAAGGCAGCTGTACAACTATTGATACCGCAGTGGTAGCTAGCCCGGGTTTTGTGATGGCAGATCCACCACAGGTAGATTCACCCACTTGCCCAGGTGAAAGCACCGGCAGAATCACGGTTTTCCCGACTGGAGGAACAGCCCCTTATACCTTCATCTGGTCGACTGATCCCTTCAACGAGACTACGATCAACCCATTGACGAATGTGGCCGCCGGAACGTATTTCGTGACCATCACCGATGATAACGACTGCCCATCTTTTGTAGATACCATTGTCGTCGAGGATCCGCCTTCTATAGTCGGAACATTCACGAACCTGACCCCAACCAGCTGCCCCGGCGATCAGACCTGCGACGGTAGTGCGACTATAGAGGTGCAGTTCAGTAACGGTGCCACCGGAAGCTTTGACTTCGAGTGGTTCAATAGTGAGACAACGACGGGAGCTTCTATATCTACCATTACGGACTTATGCCCTCAGCCTATTTCTGTCGAAATTACGGATGGGGTATGTACGGTTACCGTCGAAGACACCATACGCGCCCCCGAGCCAATAAGCGTAAATGTAGTGACCGAACCTGTTAGCTGTTTTGGCGATATGGATGGTGAAGCAACTCTGACCGCTATGGGTGGAACAGGGCCCTACACTTACCAATGGGTGGAAATAAGCCAAATGGGCCCCACTCAAAACGGATTAGATGCAGGAGACAATACAGTGGTCATCAGAGATGACAATGGCTGCTCTTTCCAGCAAATTGTCGTCATCGATGAGCCAGACCCATTGGTACTAGATATAGATCCAGTACAGACTACGCCTACAGTGGCTTGTGCCGGAGACGAGAATGGAGTCATCAGCGTATTTGTATCCAGTAGTAATAATAATCCCCTACTAGCGGCACCTTACACCTGGAGTGGAGGAGTTGCCGGGCCAGATGCCAGCACGGCAACTGATTTGCCCCCGGGCACATACACCGTTACAGTAGAGGACATTAAGGGTTGTACCGATGATATCATGTATACCATTGGCGAACCGACTGCCATTACCTTTAGTGTGCTGCCGATCGAGGAACCTCTCTGCTTCGGTCAAACCACCCTGGTGCTGATAGATACAGCTTTCGGAGGAAGCAGTGCCGGTTTCAACGATTTTACATTTAGTGTAAACAACAACGGATTCCAGATTCCGGTATCTCAACCTGGCAGCACCTTTGCTGGCCAAACAGTGGTTACGGTTTTTGATACGGTAGGGTGTTCGGCCAGTGATACATTCAGTGTGAATCAGCCTCCGGAAATTACGATCAGCATACCTGCTGTCGACACTATAGAACTCGGAGACAGCCTGACCGTGCTCAACCCAATCATCAGCCCAGCCGGGGATATTTATGATTATCTATGGACGCCTGCTGAGTTTTTGAGCAGCGACTCAGTCCGAAATCCAACCATCTTCCCACTAGACAGCAGGTTGTACACGCTGACGGTGACCAATGCCAACGGTTGCCAGGCTTTCGCCGAGATATTTATCGAAGTAGATGCCAATCGAAATGTATATATACCCAATGCTTTCTCGCCAAACAGAGACGGGCGCAATGAAGACTTCAGAGTATACGCCTGCCAGGGCGTGTCTAATGTGAGTCGGGTCCAGTTATTTGATCGCTGGGGAGGTATTGTATACAGTGCTGAAAACCTGGCACCCAACTGCCTGGACGGACTCCGGCTTTGGGATGGAACGAAAAACGGAAGGCCTGTAAACCCAGGAGTTTTCGTGTATATGGTAGAGGTCGAGTTCCTTGATGGCGCGACTTTACTATACCGAGGAGATGTAACGGTATTGCGATGATGAGCAGTTTAATGTTTGCCGCGCTGCAATAAACAGCGCAGCAAACATTTCTATTTTTTCAAGAGTCTTAAATCGAAGACAAAGCCCGGCAGCACGTCTTCTCCATCAATTTCTTGATTAAAACCGCTGTATTGTTGATGCGAGCCATCACTCCGATATACGTGGACCTCTTCGACCTGCGGAAGTACTAACCAAGCTAACTGTACACCGTTTGCTATCCATCGATCGCGCATTTTCAGGTCTAATTCCTTTGCGTTATCAGATTTCGATTTAACCTCTACTACAAAGTCAGGAACTACTGCTGTGAAATGATCTAATTCTTCATCCGGAATCAGAGCAAGCTTTTTATCGCTTATCCAGGCCGCATCTGGTGATCGAATGGAGTTGTCTGGCAGTGTAAAGCCTATTGAAGAAGAGTAGGCCTCTCCTGCACCCTCATTTCGAGATCAGATAGTTAGATCTGCAATAAAGTTGCTTTCGTGATTACCAGAGCGCAAAGTAACAGGAGTCATGATAGTAGTTGTACCATCTGGCTCTCGTTCAATCAAAAGATTTGGATTTTCGGCACAGAATGCTTCGAAGGAACTGCGATCCTTATTATTAGGCAGATGCAGGTTTACCTCATTCCCAGGAAATTTCACTTGCATGGGCATAATTAGCCACTTGGTGTTGTATAATAAAGATACGGAAAGGCTCGAGAGCAAATGACAGTACAATCCTGCAACCAGACAACTTATCCGACTTGGGGATGTATGCTAAAGATACAATTCTTCTATGGTTGAAGTTTTTCAGGAGAACCCCCTCTTGCTGCTTTTTGCGGTCATTGCCCTAGGCTATGGACTAGGGGAAATTCGCATCCGTGGTTTTAAGCTGGGGGTAGCAGCGGTACTGTTTGTAGGCTTGGGTTTCGGAGCTATTGATCCCTCTTTCTCTGTACCGCAGCTGGTTATTTTTTTGGGTCTTACCATCTTTGTGTATACCGTAGGGCTGAGCAGCGCCCCTGCTTTTTTTGCCAGCTTTAAGCAGGGTAGTAACGGAGATCTCTATTTTATTATTGGAACGCTCATTCTGTCTGCAGGACTAACCTGGATATTTCACTGGTGGTTTGGTTTTGATGCGGCTACTACCGGTGGTCTTTTCGCGGGGGCTAGTACAAACACACCCGCATTAGCTGGTTTGTTGGATGCCATAGAGAAAACAGCTGGGCAAAGTGAATTGACTGAAATGAGTCAACGGGCAGTCGTTGGTTATTCTTTGTCTTATCCGATGGGTGTACTCGGTGTCATGCTAGGAATTGGTTGGCTACAGCGCATCATGCGGGTCAGTTACAGGTCAGAGGCCGAAGAGCTCAGTCAGCAGTATCCACTGGGTCAGCGCCTAAGTAGTCATACCCTTGTGATAGAGCATGAATCGGTAGCTGGTAAGAACTTACGTGAGTTAAAACAAGAGCTGGGCTTAAGCCTGGTTTTTGGTAGAATAAAGCGGGGAGATCAGGTACAGCTTTCCAATTGGGATACCGAGCTAGCCTTAGGAGACGAGCTCGTTGTAATAGGTGCTGATCGGCAGCTGGTCAAGGCAAGAGAAATGTTAGGACCTATCGCAGAGAAAGAGCTTTCCTATGATCGCTCTGTATATGATGTGCGTCGGCTTTTTGTGTCTAATCCCGATGTGGCTGGTAAAACCATCGCTTCCTTGAATCTAGGTCAGCATTTTTCCGTTCTCATCAGTCGGGTGCAAAGAGGAGACATGGACCTCTTGGCCGGTGGTGATACCGTTCTGGAATTAGGTGACCGAGTACTGCTAGTCGCAAGACGAGAAGATTTGCCGGCTCTTTTCAAGGTGTTTGGCAACAGCTATGAATCACTTAGCCGCATCAACTTGTTGAGTTTTGGTCTGGGCATTACCCTTGGCTTACTTCTGGGGTTGATTACCATTAGTCTGCCGGGCGGATATTCCTTCAGTTTGGGTTATGCAGGTGGCCCGCTCATTGTTGCTCTGGTTTTAGGGCAGCTGCGTAGAACAGGGCCTATCGTTTGGACATTGCCTTATGGAGCCAATTTAACCCTCAGGCAGTTGGGCCTTATTTTATTATTGGCAGGTATTGGAATTCGTTCAGGCCAAACTTTTTACCAAACTCTGGCTACAGACCTGGGCTGGAAACTATTTTTAGCCAGTACGGTCATCACCATATTAACCACGGTATTCACTCTGGCGGTCGGATTGCGTTTGGTAGGCGTTCCCTTCTCATTTCTCACGGGAATGGTCAGCAGTCAGCCTGCCGTCTTAGACTTTGCTATAGAGCGAGCCGGAAACAACTATCCACTCATTGGATATACCCGAATGCTGCCTGTTGCCTTGATCGGTAAGATACTTTTGGTACAAATTATGTACGGTATGCTGGTCTGAGAACAGATGAATTCCCAATGTCGGCATTAGTGCAAATATTGAGTAAGTATTTGACAAATGGACCATTTAGCCCGTTCAAATAGAACCTCACGAAAAGCAATTATCTCTATGATTCGATCTGCCTTGGTTTACGGCCTTTTACTTACGCTTGTCAGTAGCTGTAGCAGATACGCTATCGGTAGCGAAAAGCCTCAACCTCCTGCCGAATTTCTTTCGCAGCAACTACTCGAACGACAAAAGGCTGGCCAGGGTGTTGCTGATATTATAGACCGTCTTGCCACTCTGAACCCATCTGCCCTCCGAGCAGAATTAAACACCAAAGAAAAGCAGCTGGCTTTCTG
>JBCBVN010000062.1:0-16807 GCA_039817625.1 Bacteroidota bacterium | reverse complement strand
CTCCAACCACCACGTTGAGTGTATCAGCTGCCGTAACACCCTCGTGGGTAGCAGCAACTATAAGCTGGCTGATCCCATTCTGATTGGGCGCATTAATGCTTCCGGAAACTGATCCTCCCGTCTCTGTACTATTCTGACCGTCGAAGCTGATCGAAAGATCCAGTGGTAAATAGGAGGTAGCTGAATAGTTGATCATTTCCCCTTGCTCTGCTGGGATAAGTCCTGCCTCCGGGTCTGTAATCTCGACGACTAAAGCCGTACTGTACGACCAGGTCTGGGTTTCGGTCTGTCCATCCGAAGTTTCGGCTTCCAGCCGCAGTTCATGAGTTCCCGCGGAAGTGTAGGTTGCCGAATATTCCAATTGGGTGCTATTGCTGGCAGAAGCGACAAGTACATCGTTGTCATACAATTCGAGTGAAGCTGGTTGGGTAGAACCAGAGAGGATATCCAGAGATAGCCCCAACGGCCAAACATCACCTTGTTCTACGGGCACACTCAAGTTGGTGCTGAACACCTGGGAATCAAACAAATCGACAAAAATGTCACTCCCTCCAGTGTCTTTTCCTTCCAGAGATCCATCACCATTTCTAAAAACCAGGGCCAGCTGCTGGGCCTCTTCATTGCCCGGAAGGCCAAAATAAGTTGCAACCGTTGGAGAAAAGGTGTAGCTGTAGAGATTGTCCTCTCCGTCTACTGGCTGAAGCTGCCAGGCAGGGTTCTCTTCCCCCCATTCCGTAGGTACATACTGCCAGTCAGATGGATCGTCTGATTCATTGGTTATTAATCCAGTGTGAATGTATACTTCACAATTGCAATCAGCTAGCTCGGCTGTACCAAGGGTAGCATCGTAGAAAATGGTTAACTCGCCATCGACGGTGGGTGCAGCCGGCGAAGTAGTAATGATCTGAGCCTGACTAAACTGAAAAGCAATTAGTAAGGCAATGATAGATAGTTGGACTCTAAGCACGTAGGTATATTGTTTTGTTGAGTAGTCAAAACTACAAAACAAAACGAAGGTGTGGGTAATAGGGTAGTCAGGCGTCCATAGGACGCCTGACTACTTAAATCTAAACGAGTGAAGAATCTATTAATCCTCCATATCGCCGCCACCGTTGTCCTCGCGGCTGTCGAAGTCGTCGCGACGAATACGTGGTCTTCTGCGTTCGCCATCCTCGAACCGACGGCTGTTGCGATCGTAGGCTGACTCGTCGCGGTCTTTGTTAAAATTTTTGCGATCAAAAACGGAACCGCCACGGTCGTAAGCTGATCCACCGCGGTCGTAACCACCGCCGCCGCCGCGACCACCGCGATCATAGCTGCTACCGCCACGATCATAGCTACTGCCACCGCGATCATAGCCACCACGACCACCGCGGTCGTAACCGCCGCCGCCACCGCCACGATCGTAACCGCCGCCGCCGCGACCACCGCGGTCATAGCCACCACGACCACCGCCGCCATAGCCACCACGGTCATAGCCACCGCGACCACCGCCGCCATAGCCACCACGGCCACCGCCGCCGCCATAGCCACCGCGATCATAACCGCCACGACCGCCACCGCCGCCGAAGCCGCCACGGCCGCCGCCGCCGCCTTGATTCTGATTTTCTTTTACGACGATGTTTCTGCCGTCTACTTCGCTCTCGTTGAGTCCTTCAATAGCGGCATTTGCCTCTTCGTCATTAGGCATTTCCACGAAACCGTACCCTTTTGAGCGACCGGTGTCACGATCCATGATGATCTTAACCGATTCTACTTCACCGAATTCTTCGAATATGGAACGGAGGCCTGTTTCGTCAGTATCCCAGCTTAGCCGGGCAACAAATAAATTCATTACACAAATACAAAAAGATGAAAGAAAAGCTGAATAACATTACACAGTCACAAGAAAAGTCTGAATAACATAAACAACTGAAAGGATAACTTTAGTGCAGTCAGAAAATCGATAGCTAAACAATGGGGACATTGGCAGATCGACAGTTCTAATACATTAAGAGTAAGATGAGCAAAATGCTCAAACGATCTCAGAAAACAAGCGATCATTATCGCCTGGTGATGCAGCAAAAGTAATACTTTGCAACATGAATCGATTAATAGTACAATTGATCATATGCTTTGGTTGCATGACATTTGGCAGCTGCAGAGAGGAAATACCGCCAAATAGCGAGTTCAAACTCGTAGAATCTAAGCTTGAGCACATTCAGAAACATTATGCACCCGATAGCCGGGACCACAAGTTCGAATTTCAATTGAGCACTAGCCCAACAGATAGCCAGTCATTTGATATCACTGGCTACACGACTGTTGCTGAGGCAGCTGATGCTGCTCAATCTCTAATAGAAAGTGAGAATTTGCCTATCCATCAAATGGAAATCAGGCTGCTCCCCGATATGACTCAACTCGAAGGGAAGCCTTTTGGGATTATCAAAGTATCCATAGCCAATCTGAGATCTAAACCGGGCCACAGTCAGGAACTCGCTACTCAACTTTTACATGGAATGCCCGTATGGCTACTAGATCGCCAGGATGACTGGTACTTGGTGCGCTGTGCAGACAACTACCTGGCCTGGTTAAACAAAGGAGATTTTGAAGCGGTAGATCACGCGCAGCTGAACGATTATTTGTCAAGAAACTTGTTTGTCTATACTGGAGGCGATATCAGATTAACAGCCTATCGAGGCGATACTAGTCAATACTCCCCTACTCCAACTGTCCCAATAGATCTAAGTCCGGGTGCCATCGTTGAAGTGGTCTACGATGAGGTTGATATCCCCCAGCTCAAAACCATAGACGACAGACGAGCAGCTGTCACCGATCTTTCTGATTTAATGACAATTGAGAGGTGGTCTGAGCAGGATATTTCACGATCTTTATCTAATGTGAATTATTCACTTGGAAGACCTTATCTATGGGGTGGAACCAGCACCAGGGCAGCAGATTGCAGTGGTTTCACAAAAATGTGCTTTTACATGGCAGGCTTTATCATACCTAGAGATGCAAGCCAGCAAGTAAAAATAGGAGAAGAAGTACCATTAGATGATGAGCTCACAAACCTGGAGTCTAACGATTTGATTTTTTTTGGCCGTCTGAGGGAAGATGGCAGCCAGCGCATTACGCATGTGGCACTATATGATAATCTTCGAGACGGGACATTCTTTCACGCTGGTGCAGACAATGGATTTATAAAGAGTCAATCGCTTAAACCTGATAGACCTGACTATGCGCCTCACAGGAGGGAATCTCTTCTAGCGGCACGCAGGTATACCCATGAAACTGCTGGCCTGATCAGAATTGGAGATGTATTGTCTATAGACTTTTGGGGGAAACCCCTTTAAACTAAATCATCGTCGTTGTAGCGCTTTTCCAGTTCCTTTAGCTCAAGCGAATCGTCCATTTGGGATTGAGGTGCATTAAGTTGCCCCTGGCCATACCCATTCTCAGCAGCGATACTTTCATCGGTATCTGCCCAGGGTCCATAAACAGACAAGGCTTGTATTCCGACACCTATACCCCACCCGAGTATTGGCCAATAAAACCACCAATTCCCAGGTGCTGTCACCAGATTGAGCAAAAAGAAAAAAACACCCATTACCAGATACACTCTAAAGTGCTGGTTGAAGGAAGCTTTACGCTCTGACAGGGTCATGTCTTCCCACTTTTTCTTTTTGTTTGCCATGCGGTGTATTCGGATGTTTAGTACAAACTTAACAATGAGTTTACGAATGTAAATTATTTCTACACGACATCGGCATCATCAATAGGGATTTTTCTGACGGGCTTGCTGCTGTCATTGCCATTTAAATTGAAGTCGAAGCCAAAATTTTTCAGATATCTCATGCCCATAAATATGGAACCGCCTAACCAGACCATCTTTGATAGCGGTCTGAGTTGGGGTGCAAAAATCCAGGAAACCAGAAACAGGCCAACAATAAGTATGGCAACGGTACGGAGTTCCTGGAAGTAGGCTTGCTTGCTTATTTTGTTTCTTCCGCAGCTGCGGGTATTTCGATTACACATTGGGGTTGATCAGTTATATGACTCTAAATTCTGCTCTCTAGCTGTATGTACCAATTAAACTCGACTACACTAGGGAATATGTCGACGAGTGTAAAAGGATAGCGAGCTGCTTAGTCTGATGTGTAATTCTTGTTATCTTTCGCCAAAAAGAGAGCAACATGTCTGTATTCGGGGATTTAAAGCGCATATTTTTCGGTGCCAAGTCAGTGGCCAAACACAAAGGTGGTCAGGCTCTGGACAAGATTAAGGAAACTGCTGGTGACGTAGCCGAAAAAGCTGGTGATGCCTTTGATGATTTGGGAGATAAAATCAGCGAAAAAGCTGGTACAGCTTATGAAAAAGCAGAAGGCCTGGCAGACCGTGCGAGTGATGCCCTCGGTGACCTGGGAGAAAAGTTTGCAGAAAAGGCTGAAAAATTAAGTGATAAGGCGAGTACCATGATGGAAGGTGCCGGGGAAAAGATCAATAAACAGGCAGGAGATGCCTACGAGAAGGCAAGTGATGCCTCACAATCTGCTGGCGATTGGCTGAATGACCAGTGGTCTAAAATGAACACTCAAGGTGGAACAGACAGCTCTGATACAGACTTGAATCTCTCAGCTGATGATATTGTTCCTGAAACCAGTGGCTCCGACTCAAAGTCTCCTTTGGATTTTGAAGAAGGTCTGGAGGTCAACCAAGCATCCAGTGAGCCTTCCGCCTTTAGCCAAGCAGCTGACTCTGCCCTTGATGCAGCGGCAAAAGCTGGATTAAAAGCTAAGGATACAGCCGAAAAATTGGGACAGAAAGCCATGGAAAAGGGCGACGAGCTGCTGAGTAAGGCCGCTGAAAAGGGTGCTGAACTCAAGGAAAAGTTTGACGACATGGTCGAAAAAGCCTCAATTGCCGCAGAGGCTGAGGCTGAACGTGAAGCCGCTGAAAAAGCTCGTGTAGAATCAGAGATCGAAGCAGCTAAAGATGAGGCTTTTGGTGGCGATGCAGATGGGCGGGATACGAGTGAATCTACTCTGGAAGGATCAGATTCTTTCTTTGAACGCGCCGCCCGGTACGCAGATGGGGATTACCACGACGAAGGTGGAAAGGATATGCGCATCGAAGAAGACCCCAATTACAAAAAAGAGCCAAAGACAGGAGATATTCAGGGATTCGATGACAAGGACGAAGACGGTGACCCGCTGATCGACGATGCAGAGGTCGTTTAATAAAACTTAGGAACTGCCAGAAAAGATTCATCCTGGAAGGTGGGCATTATGGCCCGCGGAAGTCTAATAATTAAATCAGCCTATCACCTGGATCTGGCTAGTCGCTCCAATTGTCTATCAACTTGATTGGCTCGCTTATTGTCGTAGCCACTGTAAGAAGCTACGATTTGCCCCTCTCCATTGATGACATACAACTGAGGGATATTGGTAAAGCCAAGCAGCGACTGCAGGTTTCGATTGGAATCCAGAAGAATCTCATATGGCCACTGTTTTTGCCTGGCCATAGGCTGAATACGGCGCACCTGATGGGGCTGATCTACAGAAATGGCCACAACCTGCGCACCTAGCTCATTGGTCCAACGATCATGGTAGCTCTTGAAGTGATCTAGCTCCATTTGGCAAGGCCTGCACCAGGTTGCCCAAACAGTAAGCACCGTTGGTTGCCCTTGTCCAATAAGCTCTGCTGTAGTAATTGAGCTTCCATCGAGTCGGGTAAAATCTGTGGACGGGAACGCCTGTTGCCCCATGACCCCCAAAGCAGGTAGAAACAAGAGCAAAAAAAGGGAAGTCCTGAGCGATTGGTACATCTCAACAAATAATTTGTAATGAAACGCCTAAGTATGGGCTCATTATTTTACACGGGAAAGTTACGAAAAGCATAAATCCCTCTTGCCTAACGGAAACGACTATCACCTATTGTAAATTTCAATTATTGACCTAAGACACCGAGAATCATATTCCCGTCTTAGCTCTTATCTTCGCCATTCCCTTATGCAATCACCACCACACGCCATATTATTGATTCACTGCCCTGATCAAGCTGGCTTGATCAATACGGTGACTGACTTTGTCTACAGAAACAAGGGTAATATTGTCAGTTTAGATCAGCATGTAGAGGAAGAGCAAGGCGTCTTTTTCATGCGCATTGCCTGGGAGATTGATCAGTTTCTAATTCCCAGAGAAAAGATTGGCGAGTTTTTTCATACCCTGATTGCAGAGCCGAATCAGATGAGCTGGCAACTGCATTTCTCAGATATTAAGCCCAAGGTTGCCTTATTCGTCAGCAAGGCTTCACATTGCTTGTTTGATCTATTGCAGCGCCACCTGACTGGAGAGCTGGCTTGTGACATTCCTGCCATAGTCTCTAATCATACCAGTTTAGCCTATATCGCTGAGCAATTTGACATCCCGTTCTACCACTTCCCCATAACGGCTAAAACAAAAGCCGAACAAGAGATTAAAGAAAAGGAGCTGATCGATGAATTGAATGTCGAGTTGATCGTCCTGGCTCGATACATGCAGATCCTATCTGCAGATATGTGCGGATCTTACCCCAACAGGATTATCAACATCCACCATTCCTTTTTACCTGCCTTTAAAGGGGGCAGACCTTATCAATCCGCCTATGATCGCGGTGTGAAGTTGATTGGTGCAACCGCTCACTATGTGACCAGCGAGCTCGACGAAGGCCCCATTATCGCCCAGGATGTGGCCGTTGTCAGCCACAAAGAAGGCATAAATGATCTTAAGCGCTTGGGAAAAGATATAGAAAAGCGTGTGCTTAGCCGCGCTGTATATCTACATTTGCAGAGGCGCGTTTTACCCTTCGGTAGGCGTACTATTGTATTTGACTAGTATATGATCGAAGCGAAAAACATCCATAAGTCCTATGGCAAGTTGCATGTGCTCAAAGGAGTAGACCTTATGGTCAAAAAGGGAGAAATTGTCAGTATCGTTGGAAAATCAGGAGCTGGCAAGTCTACCCTACTCCACATTCTGGGTACGCTTGACTGGGCAGATACCGGTCAACTAATTATCGATGGACAAGACCTACAAGCGACCAGGGGGCGCAAACTAGCCGCATTCAGGAATCGCCATATTGGTTTCATCTTCCAGTTTCATCATTTGTTGCCAGAATTCGATGCCGTAGACAATGTATGTATGCCGGCATTCATAGCAGGTACGCAAGCAGATCAGGCCCGAACCAGAGCTGAAGAATTATTGGATTATCTGGGGCTTGGAGATAGACTCGGACACAAACCCACCGAACTTTCTGGAGGCGAACAGCAACGAGTAGCCGTAGCGAGAGCGCTGATGAATAATCCTGCTATCGTTTTTGCCGACGAGCCAAGTGGCAACCTCGATACAGCCAGTTCGGAGTCTCTTCACGAGTTGATCCTGAACTTGAGAAAAGACTTCGACCAGACCTTTGTAATCGTGACCCACAACATGGACCTGGCGGCAATGAGCGATAGGCGACTGGAGATGATTGATGGCAGATTGGCTTCCACACAAGAAAGCTTGACATGAATCCCGATAATCGCCAACAAAAAAGTGATGAAATCATCAAGGTAGATCAGCCTGAGCCACGGCTGACTGGCTGGGCGGGTTTCAAAGACTGGTTTGACGATTTCATTGATCTTCGGGAGGGAATGGATAGAGAGCAGGCAATTTATCGCATCAAGTCCTCTAAACTGATGCGTGGCTCCAACGCCTGGATGCTCGTTTGTTCCATCATGATCGCTTCTCTTGGGCTTAACCTAAACTCTGGTGCAGTCATTATCGGAGCGATGCTTATTTCACCATTGATGAGTCCCATTTTGGGTATTGGTTTGGGTGTTGGCACCAATGACAGAGATACCTTGAGGGCATCTGTACTACACTTTGGCATTGCCATCATGATAGCCCTTATCACCAGTACGCTATACTTTTTTCTAACGCCCATCGACCAGTTCACAGATGAAATGGATGCCAGAACTGCTCCTAATTTACTGGACGGTATGGTGGCCCTATTTGGTGGACTCGCGGGAATCATATCGGTAACCCGAGCTGATCAAACCAATGCCATCCCGGGTGTAGCTATAGCCACAGCCCTCATGCCCCCCTTATGCGTATGTGGCTATGGGATCGCGGCTGGAGAATGGGCCATTGCTGCTCGATCGTTTTACCTCTTTTTCCTCAATAGCTTTTTCATAGCGACTACAGCCTATGTCATCATTCGGGTTTTACGGTTCCCTTATCGCAGATATCTGGATAAAGCCAGTGCCCGACGATCGCGGTTTTTGATTCTATTATTCAGTATTCTTATCATCATACCCGGCATATTCATCTTGCGAGAGGTGCTGAGTAAAACGCGAGTTAAGCGAGGCGTTCAGCAATTTGTAGAACAGTATTTTCCTACAGATTGTGCCGAGTATAACATCATCTCGCAAGGAGGTGATTCGAGTGTACTGGTCCTTCAACTCACTCGAAATAGCTTTAGTCAGGACAGTGTGGTGCACTACAATAGAATCCTGAGTGAACCACCATTCGAAATTGCCAATATGTCCATTCTGCCCTACCTCAATCCACTGGGCAATCTGGAAAGGCTGGACCAGCTCAATACGGAAGTCGCCAATTTAGATCAGGTTAGAATCGACCTGGCCGCATTGAGAACTTCCTGGGAAGAGCAACAAGCAGAGTTAGAGGACCTGGAAACTCAGATGCAGCGGTTTTCCGTTGACAGCAGCACCTTGCATCAAATCAGCGCCAAGGCCAAGCTGGCTTTTCCAAGGCTCCAAACCATTAGCCTGGGGCAAGTCCAGCGGTCAGATCTAGATGAGTTGGCCCTTGAACTCGATCATCTACCTATGGTTGTCATATCGCGTTCTGCTAGCGGTCGGTTTACCGAAAGACGCTTAGAGCTGGAGCGCATGGAAGATTATTTCAAGCTGGAGCTGGGTGTAGATACCCTCATGCTCATAGATCGCTGACAGACATTATTTAAGCGCTATTCCTCATCTTTACGATTATGATTCGCATCCACAAAGCAGGCGTAGGTACCATCCTATTTACCCTCCTTGCATTAGGCTCCTTGTGTGCCGGTATTTTCTTTTGGACTTCCGCAGGTGGAGACTCCACGATGAACTCGACAGATACAGGTGCTACTTCAGGTTCTTTTTGGTCCGGCTTTTTGCAAATCGTTGTTTACGGCGGAAGTTTAGTTTTGTTAGCTCTAGTGCTTCAGTTTTTCCGCAACCCCAAACGAAATGCTCCCCCGCTTGAAGATAATGTCGTTTTAGCACCGGCAGATGGCAAAGTAGTTGTGATCGAACCTACTGAGGAAAATGAGTTCCTCAAGGGTCGATGTATCCAGGTCAGTATATTTATGTCTCCTTTAAACGTTCATGTCAATAGGCACCCTATTGACGGAGAGGTTGTCTATCAGGCCTACCATCCGGGCAAGTACTTAGTTGCCTGGCACCCCAAAAGCAGCGAGCTGAATGAACGTACCACGGTTGCCTACCAACACAAGCAAGGACAAAAAATCGTGATGCGCCAAATTGCAGGTGCGGTAGCTCGTAGGCTTCTCTGCTATGTTAAGGCTGGCGACCGTGCCATTAGAGGTGAAGATATGGGGTTCATCAGGTTTGGAAGTCGGGTAGATCTATTTCTGCCAGAAAATGCTGAGATACTTGTGAATCGAGACCAGCATGTTCGGGGCAAGGAGACGGCGATTGCGCGAATTTGAGGGGAAATTCCCCAAGTATTTTTACAAATTTGCTTACTTGTAAATTTACGAGTAAACAAGAAGACAAGATTTTTTCAACCTCCACCATTCTAGACTTTCCGTCATGAGATTCATGCAACATAAACAAGAGGCTTACTGGTTCTACCGGTACCTTTCCATTTTTTACGATAAGCTCGTCAATCCCCTTTTCTGGACAGAGCATATGCGAGAAAAAGCACTAGACCGTGGCGATTGGACTGACTCTGAGCATTTGCAAGTCATTGACGTTGGTTCCGGGACTGGATTCACCACAGAAGGCATAGTAGACAGAGTACCTGCAAAAAATGTGACTTGCGTAGATCAGAGTCCTCACCAGATGAAACACGCTAAGGCCAAATCAGCCTTGCAGGATTGTACATTTAAAGTAGGAGATGCTGAAAACATTCCCTACCCAACCGATCATTTTGACCGCTATGTTTCGGCCGGAAGCATCGAGTATTGGCCCAATCCGCAGCAAGGACTAAACGAAGCGTACCGCGTGATAAAACCTGGTGGGAAAGCGCTCATGATCGGCCCCATAGAACCCCAAAATCCCATTTCTAAATTCATCGCCAATGCCTGGATGCTTTTCCCGCCAGAGGAAGACTATCATCGATACTTCAAGGATGCTGGCTTTATAGATACAGAATGGGTTTACGTCCGGCCCCACTGGCAAAAAAATGAGCGATACGGCATTGCCTTAATCGGCACCAAACCAGCTGCTGGTACCAGCCCTAATGCCGAAGCCGTAGCCCAACAGTCTCAGCATTCTTCAGACAATACCATGAGCATCGGGCGAAGAATTCTGTTTTTCTTCCGACTTTTAGTTGGTTCTGTTTTTGGCTTTCTTTTTATACCCATGGCGCTCATTGCTCATCTCGTAGCACCATTAAGGGGCATAGAAGGACCGAAGCAGCCGCTCAACAGTTGGCAAATCGGGGTCTTGTCTGGGATCGCAATTTTAGTAATCGGACTTGTCGTTTGGCTAGCCAGGTAACTTGGCAAGACACCTCTTTTTTGCGATATTCCGCCTATGAAAGCGACTGCATCCGTAGGTCTGTATCCGGTACTTCTAGTCAATTTTATAGGAACACTGGGGTATAGTCTGATCATTCCCCTTCTGGTTTTCCTCGTAGAAGGATTTGGAGGCAATGCATTCATTTATGGGATGCTCGGCGCTACTTATCCAGCATTTCAACTGATTGGTGCACCTCTTCTCGGCAAGTGGAGTGATCGAGTAGGTCGTAGGCTGGTACTGATCATCAGTCAGGCTGGAACTTTTTGTGCATGGATTTTATTCATCACAAGCCTATTGCTACCTATCTGGAATATAACCGAGGTCAATAGCACAGCTCTTGGTAGTTTCACCCTCTCCGTGCCCTTATTACTGTTATTCTTAGCCAGGGCATTGGATGGACTAACTGGTGGAAATGTATCTGTAGCCAATGCCTATCTGGCCGACATAAGCGACGACAGCAACCGGAAGGCCAACTTTGGAAAGCTAGGCGCTAGTACCAGTCTTGGTTTCGTAATCGGACCTGTATTAGCGGGTTTGCTGGGCGCTACCGCTTTGGGCAATCTGCTTCCGGTAGGCATCGCCGCCCTAATATCACTAGTTGCGATAGCTGTGATATATTTCCGCCTCCCGGAAAGCAGACCAGAACTAGTCAATCAGGAAGAGGTAGCCAAAGAAAACTGGTTTCACAAACTATTTGGTCACGAGCACAAAGAATGCTTTGAGATGGAGGATTGCCCGGAAGGCTTTACCCTGAGACAAGCCTGGCACATCGACAAGCTACCCACCCTGTTCATGATCTACTTTATGACCTTCTTTGGGTTCAGTTTCTTCTATTCCGGTTTTCCGGTATTTGCCAGCAGTGGTTTGAACTGGAATTCCTTTCAGCTGGGTATTTTTCTTGCCGTATCGAGCGGAATTATGATCCTGGCTCAGGGACCCATTTTGAGTTGGTTGGGCAATAAAGTTTCAGACAGACTAGTCGTGCGTATGGGCGCTTTATCGTTGGCTTTGAGCTTTGCTGTTCTACCCATTGGCACCCTGGTCTCTACCTGGGTAGCGAATGTTTTACTTTCTCTTGGAAACGGGATCATGTGGCCTAGCTTCTTGTCTATCCTGGGAAAAACAGGACCAAAGGAGAAACAGGGTTCCATACAGGGATACGCCAACAGCATGGGTAGTCTGGCCAGTATTTTCGGCCTGATAACCGGCGGCACTCTCTATGCCTTTTTAGGTCCGTCCATTTTCTTTTTGGGATCGAGTCTGATTTCGGTTGTCTTTTTGCTTTCGTATAGAATTTAATTCTATTCCTATATCAGGACATTTTATGCCCTAAAACAGCCAACCATTGCAGTAAATTGGTGTCTATTCAATCAATAACCCTACGGTAAAACAGATTGAATGAAAACTCGTCTACTCCTAGGACTAGCTCTGAGCTTGTCCTTCACCTGGGTATTTGCCCAGAAAACCACCCTTAGCGGCTATGTTCGCGATGCGCAAAACGGGGAAACACTCATAGGTGCCACCGTCCAGGTCAAAGGGACAAGCATAGGTACCATCACCAATGAATACGGATTTTACTCGCTAAGTCTGGATCCAGGTCCTTACGAGTTCATTGCCAGCTATATCGGGTTTGCGAACACTGAGTTTAGCGAAGACATCAGTTTGCAAAACATACAGCGGGATATAGAAATGAATACTCAGGAAGCACTACTGGAAGAAGTTGTGGTAACGGCAGTGGAAGAAAACGCCAATGTCGCTGATCTTCAGATGAGTGTCGAGCAACTTCAAATGTCGACCATAGAGCGCTTACCCAGACTATTGGGTGAGGCCGATGTACTTCGAAGCATCCAATTACTGCCCGGAGTAACTACGGTAGGCGAAGGCGCTGCGGGTTTCAATGTAAGAGGTGGCAGCATCGATCAGAATCTTGTCATTCTTGATGAAGCTCCTGTTTACAACTCCAGCCACCTATTTGGCTTTTTCTCGGTATTTAACCCGGATGCCGTAAAAAGCGTCAAGCTATACAAAGGAGGTATCCCTGCCAGGTTCGGGGGCAGATTGTCTTCCATCCTGGATGTACGCATGCGCGAAGGCAACAGCAAAAAATTTCAGGCGCAGGGAGGTATCGGGACCATCTTCAGCCGCGCTGCCATAGAGGCGCCCATAGTAAAAGACAAGGGCTCTTTCTTGCTTGCTGGCCGACGATCTTACATCGATATCCTGGCAGCACCTTTCTTGAATGACCTAGGAGATGTCAAGCTCAATTTTTATGATCTAACCCTAAAAACGAACTACAGAGCCGGCGAAAAGGATCAATTCTTTTTGTCGGGTTATCTGGGTCGCGATGTATTTCAGTTTGGTGCAGGTGCTGGCTTCAACTGGGGAAACCAAACAGCTACCTTCAGGTGGAACCACCTCTTTAACGATAAGCTTTTCAGCAACCTCACCATTTATTACAGCAACTACGATTACGAGCTGGCCTTCGGTGATGATGCAGAAGACAATTTCGACTGGAATGCACGCATCATCAACCTGAGTGCCAAGCCCGAATTCAGCTATTTCATCAATCCAGACAATGTGCTGCGCTTTGGCGGTCAAGCGATTTATTACGAATTCCAACCGGCCAATGCCATGGCAACAAATGTGGGTGATGAAATCGATTTCAGCCTGCAAGAGCAGTATGCCGTGGAAAGCAGTGCCTTTATTGAAAATGAACTCAAACTGGGCGGGCGACTAAAACTGAACTATGGGCTAAGGCTCAGCCACTTTGCTTACTTGGGTGGCCGAAATGTGTATACATATGACGACGAAGTAGTACAAGGGCTTGGAAGACCACTGCTCGATGTGGAATTTGTACCCAGTGGTGAAACCGTAGAAGATTGGATTAATCTCGAGCCACGATTTGCCCTTCAGTACGAGCTGAATGCGCAAAGCTCTATCAAAGCCAGTTATAATCGGACCGCTCAGTACATTCACCTGCTCAGTAACACGGCAGCATCAGTACCACTTGATATTTGGACTCCCAGTACCAATAACATTGATCCGCAACTGGCCGACCAGGTGGCCCTGGGCTACTTCCGAAACTTTGCAGACAATACCTACGAATTCAGCGCTGAGGTATACTACAAAGAACTTCAAAACACCATCGACTACATAGATGGTGCCGACCTGATCCTTAACGAATTTGTAGAGGGTCAGATCTTGACTGGCGAGGGAAGAGCCTATGGTCTGGAACTCATGCTGCAAAAGACAAAAGGCAGATTCAGCGGCTGGGTCAATTACACCTTGAGCCGCACAGAAAACCGTGTGCAAGGCATCAATGGAGATGATTACTACCCCAACAGGTTCGACCAACCACACAATCTCTCCGTGACCGCTTTTTACGATTTATCCAGGCGAGTGAGCGTGAGTGCTAGCTTTGTATACACCAGCGGCACCCCCATCAGTCTGCAGAATAGTGGATATTACCAGCAAGGTATATTCATTCCCAACAACGATGGAAATGCCAGAAATGACTTCCGGATCCCCGACTACCACAGACTTGATTTGAGCGTCACCCTGGCCCGCAATCCCGACAAGCCGGCCAAACGATGGACTGGCGAGTGGGTGTTTGGCGTGTACAACCTGTATGCACGTCGCAACGCCTTTAGCATCTATGGCAGTCAGGGCGATGAGCGACTCCCCCAGAATGCAGTTGTCGACGCAGAGGCCATTCGGTTTTCAGTAGTTGGCAGCATTATTCCGAGTATATCCTACAATTTCAAGTTTCAATAATATAGACTTACGCAGGTCGGGAACAGTACAGCGCGGACCGTGTAGCGTAGCGCGAAAACCCACCAACTTTTTGGTCGCAAATCGCAATACGTTTCACGCAATACGCCTCCGACCTGCGGAAGTCCTCTTAAGATAAAACCAAAGTCATGAAGACCCTCCCAATTTACATCAGCTTCCTATTGCTAGCGCTAGCTTGTGAAGATCCCATAGAGCTGGATAGTCGATTTGACGAGCCTCAATTGGTAGTCGATGCCTGGCTGAGAAACGATGGCGGACCTCAGTCTATCGTCTTAAGTCAGACCGTTGACTATTTTGCAGGTGACAGACCGCCTCTCATACCCGGGGCCCAGGTAGAAGTCTGCAATCTAGACGATCAAAACTGCTTCACATTCGACGATGACGGCAGTGGTACGTATACCTGGAATGGCGGGCAGTTTGGCCAGGTAGGTGATGATTTTGAGCTTCGTGTAGAGGTAGACGGTCAGACCTATACTAGTATAACCCGAATAGGTCGCACTACCCGAATTGACTCTATTGGCTTTGAATTTGAAGAGGAAAGCATCACCTTTCCGGAAGAAGGGTTTTATGGACAGGTATATGCTTTTGATGAACCAGGGCGAGGTGATACCTACTGGATCAGGGCTTATAAAAACGATACGCTGCTCAATAGGCCTAGTGAACTACAAGTGGTATGGGATGCCACCTTCGATGCAGGCGCAGACATCGACGGCACCTACTTCATCCCTCCCATTCGATTCTCAGTGAATGCGCTTGACGAGGATGGGGCACCAACGGCATATCAAGTGGGTGATAGCTTGTTCTGCGAGGTGTTATCAATCAGCCAGGACGCATTCCGGTTCCTGAATATTGCGGCAGAGCAAATTACGAACGAGGGCATATTTGCCACCCCGGTCGCCAATGCACCTGGAAACATCTTCAATGAAGATACCGGAGATCCGATACTCGGTATTTTCAATATTGCAGAAGTGGCAGCTCTGGGTCGCAGGGTTGAGGAATGACCTGTCTCTGAACGCCAAGCCTTGCGTATGATTTACCAGTATAATGAAGCCAGTACGTCCGGGCACCTTAGTCTGGCCGTACAACCTAGGGAATGGTCGAGGCAGCTTGAAGCAGAGACACGATTAAAACTGCTTTCCATTGTCTGGAATACCGGGCCAGACCAAACGGCATGGATAGATGATACACCTTACCTCGTTAAATCAGGAGGCTGCATTCTGCTTATTTATGAGCATAGATTCCGCTTTGAGCGAGAGAAAGACTTAGTCATCTGGAGATTCAATCGCGAGTTCTATTGCATCATCGACCACGACGCTGAGGTCAGTTGTGTTGGGTTTATCTTTTACGGTATTCCAAGTCCAATGCTTTTGGAACTTGATGAGGCCCATCAACGGAAAATCGATCTCTTGCGTCAAGTCTTTGTCGATGAGTTTAGTGAACACGACAACCTGCAGGGCGAGATGATGCGTATGCTGCTTAAGCGACTGATCGTGATTCTGACCCGTCTGGCCAAAGTGCAACACCTGAAAACAAGCCCACAAACCGATGAATTAGATACCGTAAGACAGTTCAACCTACTGGTTGAGCAGCACTTTACGAGCAAACACCAGGTACAGGACTATGCGCAATTGCTGTATAAATCGCCTAAAACGCTGAGCAATCTCTTTGGTAAATACAGCGACAAGACTCCCCTGCAAGTCATAAGAGAGCGGATAGCCCTGGAAGCAAAACGCCTATTACGCTATTCGGACAAGCCCATATCTGAGATAGGTTACGAGCTCGGTTTTGTGGAAGGTGCTCATTTTAGTCGCTTTTTTAAGAAGATGTCGGGCCAATCTGCATCACAATTCAGGGATCAGGGAAAAATCGATAACTAGGCGGGAAAAACAGATATAGTCAGCGGGCTTGGCTGGCCCCACTTTTGTGATGTCAACGCAAAGAAGCGTTGTCAAAAATTAATCATCACAAAATTTTCAACTCATGTCTAACATTTCAGTACCTACCCGCGAAACGGTAAATGCAACCAACCAAACTATTTTCGACAAGCTGGAATCTCAGCTAGGATTTGTTCCTAATCTATATGCCACCTTTGCACACAGCAACAATGCCCTGAAGACATATCTGGATCTCCAGGCGGCTCCCAGCAGTTTGAAAGCCAAAGAGAAAGAGGCCATCAATCTAGCTGTCAGTCAGGTGAATGAATGTGCTTATTGCTTGGCCGCACATACAGCCATTGGTAAGATGAATGGC
>JBCBVN010000061.1:0-16890 GCA_039817625.1 Bacteroidota bacterium | reverse complement strand
TTTTCCTCGGAAATGGGAAAGAGTGGATTTTCTGTAGAGTACGAAACCCGATTATTGCCCATAGATACTACCTGGCAGCGAACGGGTAATATTGCGCAAGTGGAGATGGACCGCCTTTCACCTGGATCGTACACCTTGGAAGCTCGGATAGCCGAAGGACCATTCACTCATCGGGAGACTTTGAGTCTTGACTTTACTATTGAATCGCCTTGGTATCGGAAACCCCTGGCATATCTCGGATATTTTCTTCTATTCAGTCTGATAGCCTATGGATTTAGCAGCTACAGGACAAGAAGATTACTTAGAAAGAATGAAAAGCTGCAAATTCAGGTCAATGCGCGAACCAAAGAATTAAAAGCTTCTCTAGACAATCTTAAAACCACCCAAAAAAGGTTGGTTCAGCAAGAGAAGATGGCAGGCATCGGGCAGCTTACAGCGGGGATAGCGCACGAAATTAATAATCCACTTAATTTCATTTCTAATAATACAACGGCTCTGAAATTAGATTTGGAAGACATACGTCCTTTACTGTCTACTCTAGAAATATATTTAGCCAAGCCCACAAAATCAAACCATGAAAAGCTACTAAAGCAAGCACAAGATGCCGACTTAAAAGAACTGATTGGGGAGCTTGACAGCTTGACCAAAGGTTTGCAAAATGGCACTGAGCGCATTCAAAAAATTGTACAAGGGCTCTCTTATGTTTCTTTCGCTGAAAAAGACAGAAAAACGCGAGGCAGTATCGAAGACCCTATCAATTCTGCACTAAATATATTAACCCCGGAAGTTAGAAATGGCATCGATATTGTAAAGGACTTCAATTCTACCCCACCCATTTACTTTTATCCGGGATCGATAGCCCAGGTATTTTTGAATCTCATAAAAAATGGTTTGCAGGCGAGCACTCCACCTGCGGAAGTACAAATAAAGACCTACACCCAAGCGAATGAGGTCTTCGTGCAAATAATTGATACCGGAAAAGGTATTCCCAAAGAAAAGCTATCCAGAATCTTCGAACCCTTTTATACAACTAAGGAAGTGGGTGAAGGCACGGGCTTGGGATTGTCGATCTCGTATGGAATTGTAGAAAATCATGGTGGACGTTTGATGATAGAAAGTGAAGAAAATGTAGGAACGGTAGCCACCATCAGGCTACCGATCAATCTTAACGACTCGCGGGAATCTGCACCCGAAAGCCAGGTGTAAGTGGGCTGCGGCTGCCATTTTCGTACACAAACTTGAGTGCGTAATGGTAAGTCTGGCCTGCGTCTGTTTGTGTATCGATATGCTGGGTAGCCGAGTTGAGCAACTGTGCATAAGTGGTAAGTGGAGCTTCGTTTTCAGCCCGATATAATATAATTCTGTTGATAGGCTGATTGGCCGCTTGCTCATATTCCCAGGTCAGCAAGCCACCCTCCGCACTAGACCAACTGAATGCCACTGCGGGATGCTGAGCCTGAAAACGGGTCCGAAAGCTTACGGTTTGGGAAGGCTCGGATTCCAATCCGGCAGCATCTAAGGTTGTCAATTTATAGTAGTAAGTCTGTCCAGCAGCTGCCTCGTAATCGCGGTACTCGGCATCTACAAGCAGCAGGGTATCCAAGCTGAACCAATTGTCTTCACCCTTGGCTTTACGGTATACGACTTGCTGAAAAGCATCGATGCTAGACGATCTGCGCCAGGCCAAATAATTGTGGTCTTCATCGGCGCGATATTCCGTCATAAGGGGGGCACTGGGTGGAATGATATCAGGTCGCTCTACCCGGAGAACCTCTGAAAATTCGGAGTAATTTCCGCGGCGATCTACAGCGGCTACACGATAAAAAACATTTTTGGTCAGCGACTGAAGGGATATGGTATCGAGGAATTGATTTTCTTGGAAAGGCTTGTTGGAAATATTGGTAAACACATCCTCTTCCGAATTGGCAAAATAGACGTAGTACCCTTTGAGATCAGTTGCCTCAGAAGCTGACCAACTTAAAGTGATGTGCCCGAAGCTATCGACTTCGGCAGATAGGTCCAATGGGCTTTCAGGTGCGACTTCGTCTATGATGAATCCGGTTACTGGCTGAGTAGCCGCTACATTGCCCGCAGTATCGACCAATCCGAGCACGTAGTAATTTATGCCAAAGGGATTAGCAGCTTCATCTGTAAAAGAGCGCGTTTCGATGGGCAAAAAGTCATCATCACCAGATATCAACTCGAAGCCACCACCGTAGTCAATGGCTCGCACGATATAGAAACCAGTCAGATCAGATTCGCTGACTTCCAGTTGCCAGCTCAGTTCGATATCATCTCCTCCGATCCATTCGGCAGTAAAGGTTTCGGGCAAAGCGGGTGGTGTACGATCACGCCCCATGGCTTGTACTGACTCCGAAGGACGGCTGCGGCGACCAAAAGCATCGACACCAATCAGGCGATAGCTGTAGGGCTGATAGTTGACCACGTCGTCGGTATAAGAAAAGTGTGCACTCACGAATGCTGAGTCGCTGCTTTCTCCTTGCGTGTATGGCAGTTCATTCAAATCCGACCAACTCTGACCATTGGCTGAACGCTGGACAAAATAGGCCGAGAAATGACTTTTGTGATCTGCTTTAAGCCAGTCCAATCGAACTTGGCCTTCGCCTTCTACGGCCTGGAAAATCTTTGGTACAGCCCGCTGGCTATTTTCGGCTTTTACGCGTACAACTGTGCTGGTATTTTCCAGCCCCACTATACTCAGGCGGTAAAAGTATGCTGTCTCTGGCTCAGCTGTTTTATCGACGAATCCCAAGCCACCTGCTTGTGCCGCCTCAAAGTCGAGATCGGAAGCAAAAAGGTGAAAACCGAACTTATTGTACACCTGATCGGAAGCCGCTATCCAGCCGCCCAAATTTTCCGAGGCCGCTTGCCGCCAATCCCCATAGACACACTCACCCACGACCATGATATAATCGGCGTCTTCATCTTCTACACGAGCTTCGAAGTAATTGCGCTCAAAAGGAAGTATTCTTTCAGCCATTAGTTCAAAAACCGGAGTTTCCAGAGAAAGATTATTTATCCTTGCCCGTTCCAATCGGTAACCTTTCTGCATAGCTTCGAGCCATACCTGCGGGTCGCTTGGGGCCCAGCGGAGTTCGATCTGGCCCTCATAGTATTGGCCAATGAGACTGAGAGAAGGTTCTCTCTCAGATTCCTGGGCTTTTAGCAAAGAAACCGAGCCTGAGCTCAAGTAACCAGCGAAAAGTAGAAGAATCAAGCGAAAAGAATGAATGTGAATAGTCATAGCTGTTGGATTTGTTCCAAAGTTGGGCACGTGACACCCCTTTTCCTTTGCGAAATGCAGTCAATCGGTAAAAACGAGTATTGAGTTGGCAATGGCTCATATTAGGTCCACTTACCTTTGTAAGAAACACTCTCTGCCATGGTGAACCTCTCTATCCGCACCGAATGTCCTAAAGACTACAAGACTGTTTTTACCCTCATTGAGCAAGCCTTTAAAAACGAGCCCTACAGCGATCATAAAGAACAGTTCCTAGTTGAGCGGCTACGTGAGTCCTCCGCCTATATCCCAGAGCTATCTCTAGTCGCAGAGCTTGAGGGCCAGATCGTCGGCTTTATCCTCCTTACCCATCTCCAAATCGAATCAAAAAATGGAACCCGACACCAATCCCTGGCACTAGCTCCCGTCGCTGTACTGCCAAGTCAGCAAGGGAAAGGTATCGGTGCTCGTCTCATAAAAGAAGCCCACCTGCGCGCTAGTAAGATGGACCATACCTCTGTTGTTTTAATCGGTCATGCCGACTACTATCCTCGTTTTGGCTACCGGCAAGCAGATACTTTCGACATTCGCTTCCCCTTCGATATACCATCCGAAAATGGAATGGCAGTGGAGTTGACCAAAAAAGGGCTCAGTGAGGTAAGTGGGATGGTCGTTTACCCAAAGGCGTTTTTTGAATAAAGCCCTAACCCTAAATCCAATAGGCCGCTTTGGCGTGCATTCACGCCAAAGCGGCCTAACAGACAAACGAACTAAAAAACTAGCAGACTAAACTAATCCATCTCAAACTCAAACTCCACACTACTCCCCGTAGCCCATCGGACGTAGTTAAAGCCCTGATCAGCCTGTACTTTCAGTTGGTAGAGCGTTGGGAATTGGCTGCCCGACTGCCCAGGAGAAGGACCGCTCTTACCAGAAGAACCGAATCCGCCAAGACCGCCAGGACCGTTTGCGCCACCCACTACATGGGTTTGAGTCAGCTTACCGCCGCGACCAATTAAGTCTATATACCAATCGATCCACTCAGGATAATCGCTGGCGAAGTACTGGTAGTAGTGATAATCCAGACTACTGTTGTAAAAGAATCGAGTCCCGACAATACCCGCCATCCAGTCTTCCAAGGTCTGAGCATCTTCCTCCACCCGATCATGCAAGTCGTAATATATCGCTAAACCGTTTTGACTAGCCGACTCATTACCTTGTAGGCTACTGAAGAAAGTACTGGGGTCAGTATATGACAATCCGCTGCCCGACAAATGACTCTTGTCTTTACTGCCGCCCAGTTGCTCGATCAAACCATTTCGGAAGCTCGAATTGATCTCCTGCTGAGATAAGATGCCTCGATAGCCATCGAATACATTGCCGTTGAGCAAGTAAGTGCGACTGGCGTTGGCCCAATTGATATTCAAGTCATCGACAGGTAGTTCTAAGGCTGGTATATGACTATAGCGCTTATTGCCATAGATAACTGGATTGCTCGACATCTGATCTTCATAATCCAAAGCGGGGTTGCCCAGATATATATTGGCTATACGAGAATGATAATCGCCAGTAAAGGGATCGCTAAGGTAGACACGCGGCATAATCGCTGCTCCATCCGCATCCGTAGTTCCAAAGATATCGAAGCCGTCGAAAGGCTCATCCGTTTGTAGGTAGAGTACGCCGTCTTCACTGGTCAGAGTTGCATTAGCCAGCTTATCTGACAGCAAGTCATAAGCACTCGTCTGGAAGTAGAAAACGTAAAGCAGCTCCTCGTCGCGACCAACTTTTTTACTGGCGGGAATGCTATTCGCTGCCGAGTAAAGATTGTAGTTGCTAAAGAGATCATTATCTTCATCGTTGCTGACATAAGATTCGAGCAATACTTCAGAGCCACTAGTCGTCTGCCCAGCAAACTTACTGGTGTTTTTCTTCACGACCTGAACGGCATAGATGCTTTCATTAATCAGCTCTGGCACAGTGAAGTGGATGTAGTCCAGCCCGGTAGCACCGGCTACCTCGCTAGTCACATCTATATCGTTGACCGTACCGTCTTCGGCCTTGAATCGGATGTAGTACTCATAGCTGCCATTATTATCAGATGCAGGGAAGAAGGCATCCATATTCTGCTCGAAGTATAGACCACCCGTACCGCTCAAGCTTTCGTCTTGCAAGTAGAATCGCTGCCGGTTGATAGGCACAGTCCGCGTGATGAAGTCATCATCGAAGTAATCTGGATGTGCGCCTGTACGGAAGCTTATGGCTTTAGACTCAATCCACTCTTCGCCATCTACATAGAGCGGCGACCAAACCTCCGAACCTGTATTGAACTTCTCCGCGCGCACCTCGATATTGAAATCGAAGGTTGGTGCATTGGGCGTAGTCTTGGGCGTGAAGGGATCGTCGAATGAGAGGGTCAACTCTGTGCGATCCGTGTTCCAGCTCTCCTCATCGGGTGTCCATTCCGTACCATCTTCGCTGATGCTGACAGTGCTCAGATATGGGCGATACTGCTCCATGACCGTTTCTCCGAATTCATTTTCGGTCGGTACGTAGATCACCTCATCCAAAGGCAGATTGAAAGTCACCACTGGATCGGTGTACGGATTGACGCCGATTTCCCCATCGGCCGGGTAAGTCTCGCCAATGACATCGACACTTGCCAACGGATCGTCGTAAGTCGGCGTACACTTATCGCCCAAACTAATGGCGAATCGATGGTGGCCTTCCTTCAGTCCATTCAGCACACTATACGTCAAGTTGGCGCGTCCTTCAGCCCAGAAAGGTGCAGGACCGCCGCCTTGCAGGGCAAATACAGCACCCAGGTCGAGTACCGATATCTTGCGCTCACTTCCAAATGCCTTGATCTCAATACCGACATTGCCTTCCAGACCCGCATAGACCTGACCAGTGCCATACCAGCCGTTCACGCCTGCAGCTTCGGTCTGTCCGGTGCGATTGTTGTAGCACATGCGCGCATCGTCTTGACTAACATTGAAGTCCAAACCAATGATGGCATCGAAATCGCCATATATGATACCGGCATCCAGTTCAAAATCAAGAGCTGCCTGTATACCCAAGGCCGCGCCCATACCCGTGCGCATCTGATTGGTATCATCGCTGGAACGGGCAGACTCGCTGCCGTCTACAGCATCGCCGCTGGCACTATTTTCGCCATCTTCGCTGCTACCGGCCGCCAGCAGATCGAGAACCTTTTGGGGGTAAGGTGGCAGGGTCGTCGGTACGTTATGACCGGCCATTAAGTAAGCCGAAGCTTGCACATCCAGCACATCAGACAGCTGCATATTCAGCTTGCCCGGCTCATCGTAAGTACCCATCTTAAAGTCCCAGTAACCATTGCCTTGCTCGCCACCGTAGTTCTGCCAGTGGAATCGGCCACCGTCCAGCATCTTGTCGTTTTCGTAAGCGCCTTTAATGAGCCCCAAGTCGACGTACAGATTCTGGGTACCCGTCAAGGCAATATCACCATCGCCCATCAGGTAGAAGGTCAGTTCGTTTTCGGCCAGCAATTGAGGGTCATTGCGATCCGTAAGCGGCGTCATAAAGTAGGCATCGCCCATCACGCTGATTGATTGCAGGCCTTCACCTTTTTGCCAGCTGGCGCCTATGCCCAGGTCCATATTCATGATATTCTGGTTGGCCAGGGCCATCACCAATATGAATTCCAGACTACGACGCCCGAAGTAGGGCTCGCGTTGTACACCCGAGCTTTCTACATCGACCTCTGCTTCTGCATCCGCAGCATCATCAGCTGACATGGCTTCGGAATCCTGGATGGTTGCCGTACTCATCTGGTTGTCGCCGGTTTCGATCATATTGACCGACATACCACCACCCAAACCGTGCAAGTAAAGCAAGCCGCAAGGGGAAGGAATGCCCACTTCGCCCGTGTAGAAGAGGCCATCTACCGCCCAGTAGGCGAAGTTGTCTTCTGTACCAAAGTCGGCATCGGGATCAGCCACCATGGTACCAAACTCAGCCGCCAGATTGACCGCTAGCCCAGGGCCGGGAACGATCAGGTTCACACCACCTTTTACGCCCTTCTTACCTACGCCGTTCTCGTCGCGCTCGTTGTAGAAGCACAGCTCACCCGCCATTTCCGCCGGGCCGGTAGACACATCGAGTCTTGCACAATCTACATCGATGCCCGTAAAGCGGAACCGCTTTTTACCGTTATCGTCAGTACCTAGCTCTGCATTGATGCTGAGCTCGGCCTCGATCGAGAAGCCATCCTCATCGCCCATAAGGGCCAAGCTGGGCGTCATCTCCAAAGAGACTTCATTCCCAGTGGTATTCAAGTTGACATCCTTGATACTGATCGGAAAACCACTGAGCAGGTTTTGCCCGCCATCAGCCGAGGTTTGTGTGGAGCTTGTACTTCCGCGGGTCGGTAGCATACCTGGTTCGCGCTCATTTACACCAGCCCAATACCAATCACTTAAATGGGGGTGGTAGTAAGAAGTCTCATTGTCCGAGTCGTTACTCGTAAAGCCAAAGCTGGAATCACTGAAGCCATCCTTGCTATCGAATTTGAACTGGAAGCTCGCCCCAGGCAAAGTAGGTATCGCCGGTAGGTTACCTTGCTGTTCATCACTCAAGAGTACTTCCGGATCGACGGTGATCAATCCTTTCAGGAAGCTGGTCAGGCGAGCCTCTTGTGTTTCGGGCTCGTATTGCAGCTTGATATAGCTGTCTTCGTAGAGCTCGGCAGCAGCAATCCACATAGGTATCTGCATAGTGCCTTCGTTTTCGATGGCGAAGTTGTATTGCAGCTCCTCATCTTCATTACTGGAGATGATGGCTTCGTAGGTCAGATAGCCTTCTTCGTCCATCAGGGGCATACCGATCTTACCGCTCATGCCGCAAGCTTGGAGTGCATCTTGTGCAACTGTCATATAGATAGAGTCTATACTGAATGCCCAGCCATCTAGCTCACCTTCATCTACGGGAAGAATATCGGTCAACGCCAGGGTGACGCTCATGCTGGGATCGATGATCAGATCGTGGATCTCTGCCGTAGCCCTTCCTTCGCTCTTGAAGCCGACTGGAGTTTTGATGAGCGCCTCGCGCAAATAGAGTCCTTGCCAGGTATTGTCTTGCTCATCTTCGTCATAGGTACTGGGGAACTCCATATCCGTAGGATTAGCTACATCAGAGAGATCGATATAGGCGTCATTCACTTCGATTCCCCAACCGGGAAGGCCTGCGATCTGAAAATTTTCCAGGTCCAGATGAGCCAAAAACTGAAGGCCGTTAGCACTGGAATCCGTTTCGGTAACCAGAGAGGTATCCCCCCGCGAAAGTTCAAATAAAAAGTCTGCTGTTACCAGCTCGCCCTCGATGATCTCACCATCTTCATTTTCGGGTACGACCACCGTGGCAGGCAGGTCTAGATAACCGCGCAAGGAAAAGGTTTTGATGCCTTCACAGTCGACTTCCAGGTAGGTTGCATTCTGGCGTATGGAGTCTTCCACGCCCACTGCACCATTGATGGCAAAGGCCCAGTCATCCTGATCGAAGACCAGGTCGTCGACCAGATGCAGGATATACTCCGATGACAACCCGCCGGGGTTCACGCAAATATCAGAGGCTCCTAAAGCCAGATAGTTGCCTTCACCCATGGTCGGCAGGAATACCGAAGCGATCAGATTGATATCGGCTGTAGTCGGCTCAAAGGTCATTTTGGTAAAGCCTAAAGTGAAGCGGTAGCCCTTTATGTCCATATCTAAGCCGATGGGCATGGTGACATCGTCTCCGGCCAAAGCATCACCCAGGTTATTGTCTTTGAGGAAATTGTGGACAGTCTCCGTCTCCTCTTCACTGATGGGTGTGCCGGCCTCTAGGTAGGTATTGAGATTGCCGATAGAGAAGCTGGAGTTGTTCTTCGCTTTTACCTCACCGGCCATCATTCGGCCTTCGGCATTAATACTAATGTTGCTGAACTCTACCTCAACTTTGGCACCTCTGAAGAAGTCGAGCTCGATCTTGCCCGTTCCGCTGATCTGCTCGTTACTGCTGCTCGTGATGTTCAGATCGGTCATCGTAAACTGCCCGACTTCTATTTGCTGGAAGTTCGAAGCATCTTCCGCACCCGTAGAGCTGATGGTTGTGGTGTAGTAGCAGTTCTGTTCACAAGCCGAAAGCGAATCGGTCTCGCCGCCATAGACAAAGGCGATGTCATCTATGGCATAGCGGAAATATGCTTCAGATGAGCTTGCGCCCGTTGAGTCGTAGGCCGCTACAGCAAGTACGTAGACGTAATCCGCCTTGAGTTCGTCATTGCTCAACACAAATGACCGAGCTGCGAAATCGCGCTCTTTTTCTTCGACCATGACCAGACTATCCTCAGCATATAGCACGTCTTCTGTATCGGCAAATCGAATGATGTACTCTTCCCAAATTCCGCTACTGTCCTTATGACCGACTTCTACTACTCGATAGTCGTAGAATAAATGATCTTCGAGTCTGGTGCTGTCTTCCAGCGTCCAGCTCAGGGTGATCTCTCCTTCGCCATTAGCAGCCAGGACTTCATTCTCCTCTTCTGGGGAAGTAAACCGGATACCAGGTGCTTCGCCAAAGTAGACCATACGGGTATAATCGAGCGGATCGCTTCCGCAGACCAGATTTAGCTGGTCGCCTTCAGTCATATCGACATTATTGCCGAAGAGCACGAAGTATTGGTGTTCCATCTGCAGCTCGGTCGTATCCAAGATTACCGTATTCGAGAAGAATCGATCGCTGTCTAGCCTCCGATTGAGACCGATTACCTTATCGCTAAAATCGAGTGTCTGAATAAAGCTATCCAATTGCTCATTGGTCGGATTGGTCATCCAACTAGAATCGAAAGCGGCCGTAATATCGAAGACCTGCAAAATCAATTTGACGGAGTCTGCCGGTACATCTTCTGTACCCGTTACTTCAAAAAAGAAACTACTGCCCTCGAAGAGCGTAGGCTCTACATCGTAGTAAGATTCCGGAGCGGTAATCGTCAAGTAATAGGGATCGGCTATACCGCCATAGATGGCGTAACGGTCCGCATCGGCGAGGTAGGTCTCTTCGGCATTGGGATCGCTGGGATTGATCCGGACGGCCTCTACGATGGCAAAGTATCCTTTACCTGCCTCCATCTGGCTGGCCGGAACTGTAAAGAAAGTATCCTGTAGGCTGTTACCCGTGAATGCAGAAATAACCTCCATTCCGGTAGCGCTCAGATTAGAGAAGAGGGCGTTATCCAGTGTTTCCCAGGTCTGGTCTGTGATCGTATCCGGTAATTCCAGCAGCGCGTATTGAAATGCAATTTCATCTGCTGGCACCTCTGTGCGATTGGTGAAAGACCATCCGATAGAAACCACTTCGTTTTCATCTGCCAATAGGATGTCTCCATCCATTAGAGGCGTTTCGATATTGAGCACATAATCCAGATCTGCATCAGTCTGTTCACGGAAGTGCAGTATGCGCGTGTAATCGAGCGGGGCACTACCGAGTACCAGGTTGAGCTGGTCGCCTTCGGTCATATTGACATTGTGACTGAAGAGCACGAAGTATTGGTGATCCATTTCCAGCTCAGTCGTATCGAGTATGACCGAGCTTGAGAAGAAGCGGTCGCTATCCAACCTCCTGTTTAGACTAATGACTCGATCCACGAAATCTAGCGATGTGATGAAGCTGTCCAGCTGTTCATTTGTTGGATTGGTCATCCAACTTGAATCAAAGATGGCCGCGATATCGAATAACTGAAGTGTCAGTTCTACTGAGTCTGCTGGGACACCTTCCGTTCCCACCACATCAAAGAAGAAGCTGCTACCATCGAAGAGCGTGGGCTCAAGATCGTAGTAGTCTTCTGGTGCTGTGATGCTTAGGTAAAATTCTTCTTCCTGCCCGCCATAGACGAAAAAGCGTTCGTCCTGAATCAACTCGAAGACCATGGCTGTCGGATCAAGAGGATCGAAATTGACAGCACGTACGAATAGCTGGTAGTTTTTACCGGCTTCCATCATGCCAGCTGGTACAGTACAAAGGGTATCCTGCCAACTGGTACCTGTAAAGGCCTGGATGACCTCAAAACCACTGCCACCGGGGCTGAGGAAGGAGAAATCCTCTAGCTGATCCCAGGTAGCTTCGGTGATATTGTCCGGCAGTTCGAGCAACGCATACTGGAAGGCAATTTCCTCTTCGAGAATGCTGGTCTGATGATCAAATGACCAAGCTAAGATGACTGTAGTCTCATCATCATTCAATACGACATCACCTTCCAACTCTGGTGTCAGGATGCGCAGGCTATAATCTGTTGTTTCCTCACCCCGAAAAGTAAAGAAGCGAGCATTGTCGTCATTGAGACCGGCAGCTACCATGGAATCCTGCCTCACATCGGCTGCCGCAAAGGTGGATGTGATCCAAATCATATAGCTCTTGCCGGTTTCTAATTCATCCGTACTGACTGTGATAGTATTTGAACCAGCTTGTACTGAGCCTGCATCCAAACTCTTATTGATGGTTTGGTGGTTGAGCATGAGGTTTTGCCAAGTTGAGTCGCTGATTTGCTCTGGCTGCCCGAACCAGATTTCATCTTCCATATTGCTCACATCGAACACAAATAGCTTATAAGCCAGCTCATCGGTCGGGAAGCTACCCTCGTCAATGCGTTCGAAGGAGATTTCCATTTCGCCACCGGTGGCGAAGACATCATCCATTTGATTGAGCGGATCGCTGATCCATAATTCCACGGAGTCGCGAAAGGTAACCGTACTAGAGCTGACAAATTCTTCACCAATAGAGATCAGGCGCACTTTGTCGGTTATGTCACCACTTAAACTCACCGACTGACCTTGTTCCTCTGAGGGAATCAGGTAAAAGTATGCCATATAAGTATGGCCTTCAGTCAAGTAGCTGGCATTGACATACAAATCTGTTGGGCTCATGATTATGGAATGAGAGGTGGTTTCCAAATGAGGATCGCCTTCCATGAGTAAGCCCAATGCCGTTTCAACATTTTGAGCAGTAGGTTCATTGAGCCAGCTTATGTCTTCCAAATCATTGACATCAAAGAGCATTAGACCAATTTCTGTCGTGTCAGCTTGATTGGTAAGCGAATTAATCAACTCATAAGTGATCAGAGGTTCGCTCCCATCAGGTAGGGATTGATTGCTTAATATTGTTTCGGGTGAAGTAAAACTCAGCTCCAGAGGTGTTCCTGAGCCTCCGTATTCAAAGTAGCGCGTATCGTAAGCAAAGTGAAAAGGAACAAAGTCGGTATCATCTGGCCTGATAATCCAAGCTGAGATCCGAAGTACGTATTCCACGCCTTCGATGAAATGGTCAGTACTAATTTGAGCTTGAGTTTGTGCGAGGTTCCAGTCTTCATAGTCAGCTAGTAGAGGCCAGCCACTTTCGATAAATTCTGTGTGCCCATATTCACTCAGTGCTTCCCAGCTTATGCTACCTGGATGGTCGCTTTTTTCTAAAATAGTATAAGTATACACAATAGACTCAGAGGCGTAAATCGCCGGCAGGCTAACATCCCAGTCAAGGGTGACTTGCCCGCTTAACGGATTTGAATACAAAAGCTCATCATCGAACATTGGGGTATTGACATATAAACCGGCATCCTCATTCTCTGGAGTTGTAGTCTCTTGATAAGTAAAGTATACCTCGTCTTTGGCGATCATAATACCATCCGTATCCTCGCTATCGTAAGCCTCTACTCTTAAGTAGTATTCGACTGTAGGATCTAGTTGGTAGCTAGATATAAACACCTCTGGGAAACCAGCATTTGTGGAATGCGCAGTTGTATTGCTCGAATAAGCTGATGCCAACTGGAAAAAATTCAAGTCTGCATGCTCATTCCAATCTTCGTTACTTCCGAATTTAGGACGGTCGACCACTAAATATTTATATCTCAATTTATCCTCTGCATCTGCATCGATACCGGATACGGTCCAATACAACCAAACATCTTCTCCGTTTTCACTGCTGACTACTGGCGAGGAACTCGCTTCAGGCACGATGATTTCCAGAGACAGATTTTCAAAGGGATCCACTGCCTCCGCTTCTTCTTCGTTGAGTACAATAGCCACCAAATTGCTTTTGCCATCATTATTGAAAACTATACTACCATCTGGATCAGTAGCGGTAACACGCAAAAAGTAAGCGTGATCGCTGTTGAAACTACTCAACTCTTCCACCCAAAAGGAATGGGCAACGCTGGTAAGGCCAGATTCACTGTAAACGATATCGCTGCCCTCTTCGAAAAAGGCATCTATGAAATCGAGGCCAAAGTCCAGATAGGTGGGGTCTACTTCCAATATTTCCAGTTCGTATTCGATACTTCCAAGGGCATTGCCTGTGGTTGCAGGATACCAGGCTACTAAAACCTCTTCCTGAAGTGAGGTAACACTATGACCGTTGTTCGGCAGGTAAATCTGTGGTGCCTCCCCATAAGTTACTGCAAAGGGATCACTGCAATCAGTGGTGATGAGCAGGTCATTGTAGTAGTCATAGACGCTGACACAGAGTCGGTAATTCCCTTCCGGGAGGGCTCGGTTGTCGAGAAACTCATCGTATTCTTCCGGTGTAAAGCCGCTCACATCTAGCCCACTGGGCAGAGATAGGTCGGCAAGTAGTTCTTCTAAATCTGAACCGATCAGTAAGCGAGTTTCACCAGCGAAAAGGGCGAAGGGCTCGTCGGGACGGTAGTCTTCGGGTACTCGGATAGTGACGCCATTATCGCCTATGAACGCAAAGCGGAAGTACATTTCCACAGCTGCCTGAGTGGTATTAGTCAGCAGCACCTGCGTCTGCGTGCCATTTTCGATATAGTAATCCAATTGTACCGGATAGGGTGGATACACATTGGTTTCTACCGTCACGATTTGAGTGTTTCCGACCTGCGGAAGTCCAAAAAAAGCTAACGAAAACAGTAGTAGTGAAAAGGAAGTAAAGCGAAACATGATGAAAAATTTTAGTCGTGTGGAGATGCCGTTTTTAGAATCTTTGGGTGATGCTCAGGCTGGAGCGGAGGTTGCGGGCCTCCTGGCGCTGGCGATAGTGTAGATTGAGGGAAAGTGTGACTTTGCGACCAAGCTGGCCGCCTATATAGCCGCGCCAGTTCCAGTCGTTGCGGGTTACCTCGTTGGTCATTAGCCTACGAAAGGTGGTCCGAAGCTGAGCGGACCAGCTATCGCCGAAGAGGCTCTTTTTCATTTGCAGACCAGCGGCCATACTTCGATTCTCAATCATCGTTCCCTCGGTATTGGTATAGCGGAAAGTGGGGCCTATACGCAGGCCAGCAGATTCCCATTGAATGCCAGGCGATAAGCCTAGATTAAGCACCTTAAACTCAGTTGGGCCAACCTGACTCATACTGAGGTCAGTCACCGTTTGGTAGGCGGCATTGAACCTCAGGTCGATGCGTCGGTCGCCCTTGCCCAGTCGCCAGCGGCTGGAAAGACTTTGAGATTGACTTAAATTAACCGATCGCAGGCTGTCGTTCACCTCGACGAAGCCAGCCTGGTTGTCTCTTCTGAAATTGGACAAATTGAAGCCGAGGCTAAAGTCTCTATGTGGTGAATAATTGATGTTGGCCGAGCCGATAACACGGCGGTTGGTGACGGCTCTGAATCCCGCCAGGTTGTTCTCCTCTACCCCACCCGACAAGTTGATGAGCAACTTGTTTTTGAACATATTTAGGCGCAGGTTGCCGCGGATGTTTTGTACATCCTGCTGAAGGAAGAAAACACCCAGGGATATGAAGAAGGGATCGACTCTGCGGTATTCGACACCAAAGCCAATCTTTGGCCAATTGAACTGGGCGCTAAGCTGGCCAGCATAACCCCATCGCGTAGATAGATTGGGGCTAAACTGAGACTCTAAATATTCGGCTATAGGCTCGTTATCTTCCCCGCTCAGCTCCAGGCTCCTCGCTTCTGTATTGCCGCTATGCAAGCTGGCCGCAACACTGCCTTTGATACTAAAAGCTTTAAAAAGCGTAATGCCAAACTCACTGCCCAGCACCATATTTTCTTCAGGCCTGGGCATGACGAATAGACTGTCGAGAGCGGCCTCCTCCAAATCGAGATCGCCACGATCTTCGACTTTTACTACCATAAGGTCGAAAAAGGTATTGGCTGATCCAATACCTGCTTTCACACCCAAGATGTGGCGCTCATAAGCAGGTAGCGCTATAGGCAAATCCTCGTCGTTGCGCAGTTGAGTCAGTTGATTCTCTAGCCGACCGCGCAGGGCCGACAATCGCAATTTCCCCGGAGTGAGCTCTACACCTACGCCCTGAAATGATCTGCCTGCCAGGGTATAAGGAGAGAAGGTCATGGTGCGGGTGCCCAGATGTACTTTGGCCCATCGAAAGGTGGGACTCAAACCATACCTATTGAATGGGAAGCGATAGCCTGTAGCAAAGCGGTTGCTTCTGTAAGTCAGGCTGAAAGGAACAGATAAGCCGTAAATAGAAACGGTAGCGCTGGCCTGGAGTGAATAGCCGAATGGCTCGAAAGCTTGAGTTGTATCAAAGGTCTCGTTGTAATCGGCATTTGCACGCACGAAGCCACTCAACTGAAAGGGCTTAGCCTTTGCGATGCGCTCGATGTCTTGGGCCGGTAAAATCTGGGTCAGCCCGAAGCTCAATAAGAGGGTGATGAACAAGTATCTCATGGCGTATTATTTTCATTGGCCACGAAAGTGCAAGTCACCGTTTGAGCGTTCATCACCCGAAGTCGTGAAGCGGGAAAAATGAGGGGTGAAGCGGATGTCCATCTCACTACCCGATTTTACCGATTCACTACATATCCGATTCCCCAGAATACAAGCGGAAAGAAATTTGCAATAGATTTATAAAATACCACAATCCCCAAGCCATGATCGAAGTAGCAGGCCCAATAATCGGCGGACTTCTGCAGTCTTTCCAAAGCATCCACGCCCTGACGGGTGAAGACGCCCGCAGACTGATGCCCGAACCGCCACAATTGGATGCCTGGTATCCGTTACCGCAGTTTCAGTCAATCTTACAAGCTGTGGCTAATAAGCACCAGGATATAAAAGGCTTAGTCTTCAGAGCAGGGATAGAATTCATTCAGTCCTGGCATAGGCATGGACCAGGAAGGGAACTCATATTTTCATCTTTCGACTTTCTGCACTTCCAGACCAATAGCCAGGGTTACCACTCTGTTGTGCGCGCAGCTACGCCAGAAGAGAATGGTTTTGTACAACTAGACCGGCTGGACAAGGAAAGCGGTGAAGCAGAAGCTAGCTTCGTCGTGCCATTTCCAGCTGCCTTTTCGCATGGCGTTTTCGTGGGTGGCATGAGCATATTCGATGATTTGGATTTCTTAGATATACAATTCGAAGAGGAAGATTGTGATATTCCCGGACTGAATGCACATCGATTACATATTCGCTTCCGGGAAAAGGTAAATCTACCACAAGGATGGTCAGATCAGATTTCACTATCTACGAAGGGAAGCCACCACCAGACCAGGGAAACCCTATACTGGAAATATCGCGGCTTGCAACAAAAGATCGCCTACGAGCGCATTTATCGCGATCAGCTCAATGACATCCTGATCCAAACGGCCGAAGTTCTTCGTTTCTGGTCTGAAGGTCTTCGGCCGTTTGGATCAGGA
>JBCBVN010000060.1:0-16972 GCA_039817625.1 Bacteroidota bacterium | reverse complement strand
CTGGCATTTTGAAAACATACTTCATGGCCCAAATTTTAATCATCGGTGCGGGCAGATCTGCTTCTGCTCTTATCAATTACGTATTGCGTAAAGCCGGAGAGCTCGGATGGAACGTAACCGTTGCTGATATGGATCCCGCTTTGGCCGAAGAGAAAATTGCTGGTCACCCATTAGGGCAGGCCGCCTGGCTGGATGTCAAAAAAGCAGAAGATAGAAGGACTCTGATAGGGCGAGCTGATATTGTGGTATCGCTTTTGCCCGCTCATCTTCATCTCGAAGTTGCACATGATTGTATCGCTTTGAAGAAGCACCTGATCACAGCTAGTTATGTCAGTCAGGAACTCTACAGACTCGGTGATGAAGCGCGCGACCGCGAACTGATTTTTATGGGTGAGATGGGATTAGACCCTGGCATTGACCATATGTCGGCCATGCAGCGCCTGGATAACATCCGGGATCAGGGTGGGAAAATATTGGCTTTTCGCTCCTTTACGGGTGGCCTTATAAGCCCGGAGAGCGACACCAACCCATGGAGGTATAAGTTCACCTGGAATCCGAGAAATGTAGTCTTAGCCGGCCAGGGAACTGCTCAGTATTTGCAGGACAACAAGTTTAAGTTCATCCCCTACCCTCGGCTATTTGCCAATCCATGGAAAATAGAGGTCAATGGCCTGGGTACCATGGAAGCCTATGCCAATCGGGACAGCCTCCTCTACAAAGATCAATACGGACTGCAGGATATACCTACTATTCTCAGGGGGACTCTGAGATATCCAGGCTTTTGTAAAGCCTGGAATGCGCTGATCCAAATCGGACTGACGGATGCAGATTTCCCTATACTCGATAGTGAAAAGCTGAGCTATCACGAATTTATGGAAGCCATGGCTCCAGAGGGCCAAGGATCAGTAAAAGATCGCATTGGTAAGTTGCTGGGTGAAAACCCGGGAAGTGCTGTTATGCGAAAGCTGGAATGGCTTGGGCTATTCCGAAAAAAGCGGATCAAGCTGCGAGATGCGACACCAGCGCTCATACTCGAAGAGCTATTACTCGACAAATGGAAGCTGGGAGATAATGATCAGGATATGATCGTTATGCAGCATCAGATCGATTATGAGCTCGACGGCAAAAAGCGTCGTGAAATCAGCAACTTAGTGATGAAGGGTGAAGATCGCCTCGACACCGCAATGGCTCGTACAGTGGGTCTGCCTATGGGTATCTTTGTGCGCTTGGTTCACCAGGGTAAAATCACCGCCAAGGGCGTCCATATTCCGACTATGCGCGAAGTCTATCAGCCCGTACTAGAAGAGCTCCAGGAGTACGGAGTCGTCTTCGAGGATGAGACCATTGAGCTTGATTAGCCTGGGGAACGCTCACGTCAGGGCCGGGCAGTTTGCTCAAGGTATCAGACAAGTCGTACTCATTTCCCTGGCCCTCTGGTTGCCTCGCTCTGGCATAGGATTGGAGGCCATCGGCTGGTGGGAGCAGATGCAATACCTCGGTTTTTTACTTGGCTTCAGTTGGCTAGCTGGGCTGGAACAAGCCTATCTGGTTAAGCTTCGCAATAAGGACAAAGAGGCCGCAGACCGTTTTACGGGCCAGGCTTTCACAGTCATTGCGGGCATTTCTATTTCTATACTTCTCATCGGTTGGTTGGCAGCAGGCCCGCTTCTTCAAGTCCTTACTGGAGACGCCGAGTTGCCCGGCTGGCCATTCTACTTGTGCTTTTTGGCCGCGCATTGGCCAGGGCTGTTCACGGAAAAAGTATTGCTGGCCAGATCCAGGCCCAGGCAACTGCTCATCTATTCGATACTGACCAATTTTGCCCTGCTGTTGGCGATAGTCGTTCCCTTAAGCTCGGGATATGATTTTGCTGCAGCCATTCGGTGGTTGGTGCCTGTTGCCTTACTAAAAGTCATATTGAGTTTTAGCTTTCTTCGCTCCAGCGTTGTGTTTCCTTCTTTAGACTTCATAGATCTGAAGCCTTGGCTCACCCTCGCTAGTCCACTCATTCTGTACTCGGCCCTCAATAGTGTCAACTACAGTTTCGATGCCTGGTTCGTCAATTTCTGGTTCGAGGGAGACGGAGACACCTTCGCACTATTTAGATATGGGACCAGGGAGCTTCCATTGCTCGCAGCAGCAACCGGCGGTATTGTGCAAGCTACCCTTCCTATGCTGGGCGATCGCCAAGGGCTTAAGCAACTCAAGCAAAGCTCGCTGAGACTTATGCATCTTTTCTACCCTGGTGCAGCCCTGCTTATGCTCTCTAGTCCCTGGTGGTGGACCCTGGTTTTTACCGAGCGCTTTGCCGATAGCTTGCCCCTCTTCCAATTGTTTTTGCTCATTGGCATCAGCCGCATGCTTTTCCCCATTCCCATTCTGACTGCCCGAGGCCTGGAACGCCAGCTCCTTTGGATCGGCCTGATAGAAATCGTCATAAACGCCATACTATCATTTATCCTTGTTCAGCAATTAGGGCTGATCGGGATTGTATGGGCCACCGTCATCACTTACCTGCTCGACAAGTTTATTGCCATCTGGTGGGTTTGGAGTTCGCGCCGGATCCCACTGCATGCCTACTGCGCCTGGCGCTGGTGGTTGGGGTATTCGGTAGCTCTATTAGGTGTTTATGTTATATCTTAGATTTAAAGAATCATCATTGCCTCAAGCTTGAGAGGAGTAGACTGTATTCATGGTCACCAAAACGCGATTAGTAAAACTTATGGGCTCTGCTTTTGAGCTTGGTGTTTCCTCGGAGCGCCTTCAGGATGCAGACAAATATCTTCAAGCAGGTATTGCCGAAATCCAAAGAATAGAAGCTCTTCTATCTTCATTTCTATCAGATTCCGAAACCTCAAGGATTAATTGTGAAGCGTTTGCCGAGGGGGTAAAAGTCAGTAAGGAGTGTTTTGAACTGATCCGGAGAAGTATTCACATTTCTAGACTCACAGCTGGCAGTTTTGATATAACTGTTGGGCCGCTAAAGAAACTTTACAACTTCAAGGGCAAAGGTTTTGCTATGCCTAGCCAGCGAAGAATTCGAGAGACGCTCCAATGCGTCGGTTTTCATCGTATTGTATTGGATGACAGGACACATACAGTCAAGTTGACTCATCCCAAAACCCGTATAGGCTTTGAAGCTATTGGTAAAGGTTATGCATCTGACCGAGTCAAAAAATTGTGGCTCCAATCTGGTGTAACATCAGGATTTATCAATGCCAGTGGCGACTTGAACGTAATCGGATGCAAAGCAAACGGTGAACCCTGGAATATCGGCATTGCAGATCCAGATAAGCCGGATACCATAAAGCTACACCTACCTCTTAGAAACAATGCAGTGGCAACCTCGGGAGACTACGAACAATTTTTCCTCTACCGGGGAAAGAGATACTCACACAATATCAATCCTCATACTGGCGCACCACTGAGTGAGGTCAAAAGCGTGACGGTTTGCTCTCCTAGTGCCGAGCTTTCTGATGCGCTAGCCACCGCCATTGGTGTAAAAGGTATATCTGATGGTATAAACTTCGTCAATCAACTCCCGAATACCCACGCTATAATTATTGACTCCAAAAATCACTACCACTTCTCTAAGCATTTTTCCTATGAAGAGATCTCGTCCTATTAACTATGCTATTATTATTCTGCTGCTAATGATCAGTTCTTGCCGAAGTGCTTCCATCTTAGCCAATCCTAAGGAAACTTTGAATCCAGAGTTGGAGATGGGCCTGGATTCTGGCTCTGCATTTGAGCATTACGTGTTCAAAATTCGAGAAGGAGCTACCCCTAGCGGAGGCGACAAATCAGCCACGGGGTGTGGATGCAACTGATTTAATAAATGATAATACGATACCTAATAGTCGGCAGCCTGGCCATGGCTCATTTTATAGCCAGAGCACAGCAAATGGCTAACCCTGTCGATCAGCAGATTAATCGAACTACCATTGAGCTGGTATATAATCACTACGAACAAGATGGGGATAACTCTGCGGTAACAGGAGGAGAAGGAACCGAGAAGCTAAGTGTTTATGGGCCTTCTGCAACCATCAATTGGCAAAAAAGCCAGCACAGTTTTAGCTTGCAAATTGGAGCGGATATTATCTCTTCAGCTTCTACAGACAATATTGATTCTGTCGTTTCATCTGCATCGATTAAAGACGCAAGATCCTATGGCAACTTAAGTTACGCCCGTCAATTCAAAGAATCAGAGAGCTCCTTTTACATCGGTGGCGGATTCTCAATAGAAAGCGATTACTTTTCTGTAGCTCAAAAGGCTGGCTTGCTTTTTAAATCACTTGATCTCGAGCGCACCTACAAAGTAGAGCTCTCCCTATATCATGATGATTTACGTTGGGGTAGATTAGACGACGATTCCTTCTTGCAACCTCAGTTTTTGATCTATCCTGAAGAATTGAGAACCCAGGAGTGGTATGAAAACTTCAGGCGAACCAGTATCAACTTAAGAACCGCATATACTCAAAGGTTAGGCAACCAAAACATTCTAGGGATATTCCCAGAATTAAGCTATCAATCAGGCCTATTGGCCACTCCATTTCATCGAGTTTATTTCGAAGATGGCAGCGTGGGCGTAGAGCAAGTTCCTGATCAGCGATTAAAAGCTGCTCTGGGACTAAGGCTAAACAGCGCATTATCGGACCGTACCATTGTAAAGCACGGTATCGAAGGTTATACCGACAACTTTGGCATCCTAGGCTTAGCTCTTAGCCATGAACTGTCGTACCAGCTGTCTCCTGACCTGATTGTCGGCTATTCTTTGCGGTTTTTCACCCAAAAAGGGGCTCGATTCTTCCGCCCCTTTGAGGAACACGAGCTAGAATCTGAATTTCACACTTCAGACTACGATTTATCTACATTCAACACCTATAGCGGCGGGATTTTACTCAAGTATTCCCCGTTGTTCTTCATTGGCCAAAACACTTATTTCGACACCATCACTTTGCGCTATCGCTACCTGGAGAGGAGCAATAGGCTATCGGCCCATTTGATTTCTATTGCTTTTGTTCTTCAGAAGAATAGGGTGAGGTAAAATATGCATTAGAAGAGCTGTCAACCATTTGAAGTACACTACTGGCTGAAGTTGTTTATTCTGGATTAGTATCAAATATCTTGGTCTGCTATTTCCATCCTCCATCTTATTTAATTCATCTACAATCGAATCATCTGGTTTAAAGGATTCTTTACGCACTTCTTTTATTTTAACCGATACCTCAGTCCTACATTAAACTGCCAACGCCTCCAATCTTCATTATATCCCAAGCTACTCCATGGCTGCTCACTAGACCATTCGAACTGGGTAGAGAATAGTAGATGAAGGCTAGGCGTCAGTTGCTGGGTTTGTTGTAGACCAAGGGTTACGGGCAACAAGAATCCATCTCCAAAATCAGCATCTTGTATGGAAACGATGTTGCTCTCGGCATCAACAGTCCGACCTTTTTGTGAAACGACCCAGGTTGGGCTCAATCCAATGGCAAGACTAAAATCACCACTTAGGAAGGACCAGCTACGACCGACTGATAATGGCAAGCTGATCAAATCTAACTGGCTGTAGCCCGTAAATCGGGTTTCAAAAAAACCGTTGACACTATCAGTCGTTACGAGACGCTCTTCACCCGTAGCGAGGTTTCGATATAGGGTATCAGGTGTACCTGGACGGTACAGAAAGGCATCTTCCGTATTCAAAAGATCACTTCTCCAGCTCTGCCGCCCCCATTGAAAACCCATACGGAGCAGCCATTGATTGCGGATCGTGAATTGCCCGTCAATTCCGATTTGGGGATCGTACAAGCGATCAAAGCGGTCAGGTAAGCCCAAGTAAGCCGCTGTGCCAGCCTTGAGTTGAAGATAGTGCAGGCTTTGATCGGCTTCCTGGGTTCGCAGTGGACTTATCGAAGAAGGGATATTGACTACTGGCATCAACCGATGCACTAAAATTGGCTGCGGATCTAGACCTTCTACACGAGCTGCGGATGAGGTATAAATAGAATAAACTTCGGAGAGTGGAATTTCGCTTTTGGTAACTACTTCCAAAGTTTTAGGTGTTGACCTTGTATGATCTTCGACCTGCTCAACATCACTGGCCGGATTATTAGTAGAAGAAGCATTTAGGGTACCATCCTCAGAATCATTTTCGGGAAGTCTGGAAGGGAAATTATCATTTTGTTCATCCTGGGTTGCGTGTGTTGACAGAATTTCTTCAACACCCATTAGATGGGGTTCCTCTATAGATTTTGCAGCATCTACCAGACCCGGTTTAGTAGTTGGGGTGAAACTAAAATACAATATGGGTGCAATGAGACCGACACCAGCAACCCAAAACAGCCATAGCGGCAAAAACCTACGTCGAGATTTTTCGTCTGGTGGCACAATCTGATCGCCCATGGCCTGCCAATTCAGTTCGTCGGGTAGCGGGATTTTTTGATCACCCAGCTGCTCGTCCAGGAATCCGGCTTGTTCAGTAGATTTCATTGGGCATCAAGTTTTTTTTAAGCATTTTTTGCAGCAGCTTTCGGGCCCGGTGGTACTGTGACCGAGATCCGGCCGCACTGATATCCAGCAGTTTTGCAATACGATCATGGGAAAAACCCTCGACGGCATACAGGTTAAAAACCGTCCGATAGCCAGGCGGCAGCTTTGCAATAGCTTCGAGTAAGTAAGATGGTGGTAAATGTTGCAAGGGTTCAGAATCATCAGCGACATCGAATCCCACTGAGCCTTCAATGGACTTGAAATATAGTTGAGCACCTTTTCGCTGGTGGTCGATGATGCGAAAGACAGTGATCTGTCGAAGCCAGGTTTTAAAGCTGGCTTTCTGGAAATTGTAGCGATTTAAGTCCCGAAAAACTTCTATAAAAATCTCTTGGAGCAAATCTGCTTCACGACCACCACCAATTCCATAGCGGCGAATAACGGCTAAGCTGTACGGAGCAAAAGCTTCGTACAGCTGGCCGTGGGCGCGGCGATCACCCGCCAGACATTTTTCTATGAGTCTCTGGACGTCTTTCACCGACTTAGTTGCAATCGGTGATTAATCGAGGAAGGCTGAAGGTGGCATCGACTGGTAGTATTTCCAGATCGGGATCTTCGCAATCAAATGGCCCACTGTTGGGTATTCGCGCTACTGTTCCGTAGAAACGACCTTCCACTCTGTCTGGGGTAACATTTTCGATAACCACATCTGTAGAGGTTCCACAGAAGCCAGAATTGTATCGGGCAAATTGCCCGCCAGAATCAGTCGTATAGTAGCTGATCACTACAGGAAAAGGCTCATCTGTTCCGTCGTGTCGGCCAAAGAAGTCGAAGTACAAGCTGGAGTTGCCGCCCACGGGACTGCCGGAACCAGAAAAGCTAAAGTTGCTCTCATTAACTGTACAATCAAATTCATTCCAGATCAGGCTGCCCAGATAGAACCATCCAAAATCGTCAGAATAATAAGCTGAGCCGGCGGTGCCTTCTGCAACCAAATCTCCTAGCCTATGGACCAGGAAGTCCGTTCCTTCTTCTTCAACGATGACGACATCACGAGGTAATTCAATCTCCTGATAAAGCAGGCTTTCTTCTCGATCACAAGCGAAGAAAAGGGTCAAAAACAAAAAAATAGCTAATGCTCGCATGGTGTGATTTTTTGGGGTTAGGGAGGAATCTTAATCCAATTCTTCCCTCAAATACACCACCTATCCGTAGAATTTTGGAAAGTGTTGCGTGCGTGTTGAATTATTTTGTCTCTTCTGAGAAATTAAGCGGATTTATCCACAAGACTAATGAAGTATTTAGAATTTGATTGCGATTGTTTTCTCATTCCAAAACCACCTCAACATTGGTGGTCTCGGCCTTTACCTCGACCTCGACCTCTTTCTGGGCCCCGCTTATGCTGGTAAGCAACAGCCTATAGTTGCCCGGTTTGAATAAGCCACTGAGTTCGAATTGGCCATTATCATCTGACAGGATTCCCAAATCCGGCCATTCGCCAGGGCCTGCTATTATCATGATGGTTACAGCGGGAATTGGGCCATTTGACGAATCCATAACCAAACCAGTAATTGAATATTCCATCAGCGTGTGTTTAACGCCTCGGGGGGCAGACGACCCACAAGTGGTCATCCACCCCCCGAAAACGGTTAATAGGAAAATTAGTGGAATAGCGAACTTATTGTCCACGTTGCTTCCAGCTTTTCATCAGGTTAAAAACGCCTTTGGTGATACGCGGTGCCGAGTTGCCACTGCTGTGCCCATAGGCGTGAATACCTACCGCATACCGCTTTCCATCTTTGATGTAGTAGACCGGACTTCCACTCTGGCCTCCCATGGTATCGATGGTGTAGTAAATGCGGCGGCTGGTCAGACGCTTAACCCCCTGGTGGTGGTACCACATAGTACCGGATGGCTTATCGCCCGGGTACCCAGGTAAGTTGAGGTACTTTTTCTTCAGCGCAGAATCGCCCATGTAGGCAAAGCCGAACCAACCGGTTCGATTGCCAACTCGCTGGTTGCGGGGCAATATGATGCAACCATAATCGTGATCGGCACTACGGTTGTTTGTCCAGCTCGTATTGCTACGCAGGTGCGTAGCACGGATGGAACCGTATGGCATATTTGATCCGTTTCGACCTGGCATGACGGTTACGGATTCGGCCCAACCGCCCTCATTGTGCAGGTAAACACAGTGACCAGCCGTCATGACGGTACCAGGGCCGATAAACCAGCCCGTACCAATATAGTATTTGCCGGTTTTGGCTTTTATCAGAAGTGAGCACACCGCACGCCAGGGATAACGGTGAGTACTGTGGATCCGAATGCGGTTATCGGCACCAATGATTACTTCGCTCACAGAGCGGTCTGTTTCTGCAGAGTTGCGATCAAAGCTTGCCAGATAAGCATCCTCCAAGGTATCGAACTCTTCCAGGCTCATTTCATTGAGTGCATTCGATTCTTCAGAAGATACATCTTGCAAACCCAGATTGACTCCGCTTTCGTCGAGGTTGTCTAGGGAAAACTGAGCTACTGACTCCAGGCCAAGCTCAGACAGGCGTTCGGCATCAGCCCCCATACTACCTTCCATGAGAAGGTCTTCTGTGGCGCCGTTACCGGTCATGTCATCAGTTTCGTCGAATTCGTTGATTGCGACATCGACTAGGGAATTGGTTTCCATATTACTGGATTTAGGATTAAAAAAAGGTGTGATACATGTGTTTATACTCGCAAAAAGAAGAGTGTTACACCAAACAGGAATTTCCCCTACTTTCGCTGCAAATCAAGCCCCATGTCAAATAGAATCATGATCATAGGAGCCGGTGGTGTAGGCCGTGTGGCTACTATTAAATGCGCCCAGCACCCAGAGGTCTTCGAACATATCATGCTGGCCAGCCGCACGGTAAGCAAATGCGAAGACATCGTAGCCGACGCCAAGCGCCGAACTGGCCATCAAAACCTGACTACAGCCCAAATCGACGCCGAGGATGTGCCTGCCCTTACCGCCCTCATAACAAGCTACCGACCTGCGGTAGTCCTAAACTTAGCCCTCCCCTACCAGGATCTGACCATAATGGATGCCTGCCTGGCTGCAGGAGTGCACTACATGGATACGGCCAACTACGAGCCAAAAGACGAAGCTCGATATGCCTATCACTGGCAATGGGCCTACCACGATCAATTCAAGGAGGCCGGGCTTACAGCTATATTAGGTTGTGGCTTCGACCCCGGAGCGACTGGAGTATTTACGGCTCATGCAGCTAAGCACCATTTCGACGAGATGCATTATCTAGACATTGTGGATGCCAATGCAGGTGACCACGGAAAGGCATTCGCGACCAATTTTAATCCCGAGATCAATATTCGCGAGATTACCCAGCCCGGTAAATATTGGGAAGATGGCGAATGGATAGAGACCGAACCTCATGCCATTAAACGCGAAGTCAACTATCCGGATATCGGTCCTAAAATGAGCTACCTGATCTACCATGAAGAACTGGAAAGCCTGACCAAGCACTACCCCAGCCTGAAACGCGCCCGCTTCTGGATGACCTTTGGCGAAGAATACCTCACGCATCTCAGGGTCATTCAAAACATAGGCATGGCTGGCATAGAACCGGTCAATCATAAGGGCGTCGACATTATTCCGATCGAGTTTCTCAAGACCGTCCTGCCAGATCCGGGGGAACTGGGAGAAAACTATACGGGGCAGACCAGTATCGGCTGCCGAATTCGAGGCATCAAAAACGGGAAGGAGCAAACAGCTTATGTCTGGAACAATTGCTCGCATGCTGCGGCTTACCAAGAAACAGGAGCTCAGGGCGTAAGCTATACGACCGGTGTACCTGCTATGACCGGTGCCATGATGCTACTCACTGGCAAATGGACCGGTGCGGGCGTATTTAACGTAGAACAATTTGATCCAGATCCGTTTCTGGACAAGCTTGGACTACACGGGCTGGAGTGGCATGAAGAGATCGGTGGAGATATAGAATTTGACTGACTTTTCCACCTACGATACCGATCTGGCGACTAGACGAGCTAAAGCTCAATAGCGATGACCCGGGATAGAGGTAGCGTAGGATGCTTAATCCTCACTGCTCTTCCTGAGAATATCGAGCAACATAGGAAGCTCATATCGATCTTCTGGCAACGCATAAGTCGTGCCATCTTTGACCCTCATGAGTAGGATGTTCTGAGATTTACCCCAGCTGGCCGGTGTGCTTTTTTCTCGCTCAACCCGCCAGGCAGACCGGTTGGGCAAAGGCTGAATGGGTTCGTCATTGACGTACATACCCGGATACTCGATTTTTATGGTCGGATACTTAGACAGCTGCCACACATTTCCGACTACAATCATCAGCGCGATAATGCCCATAATGAACCCAGCATAGGGCACCAGTAATCTGAGTCGCTTATCAGCAGAAGTTGGTAATCGAAATGCCCAGATGGCTATCCCAATGCCTGCCAACAACAGCGCGATACCAAAAACGATGTAGCCGTAGATATCCGAAAGGTCTGGCGAGAATGTACTGGAAAGATTGATTGGATTCATAAATTATCGTCCCTCATTGGCCCTTTCCTCCATAATCAGTCCCATCAACTCGTCTAGCTGCTCTGCACCAATTCGCTTGGACAAAATTTCCTTATTCTCATCGAGCACATAGATTTGGGGAGTCGTCTGCAAATCGTAGAGCACGGCATAACGAGATTGCAAATAGGGATCTATGGTGTGTAGCCAAGAGCCTATATCGTGCTCATCAATGTACTCCCAGCATTCCCCTATCTCTTCTCCGGTCTTGGCACATACGGCAAATAGCTCCACGCCCATAGTTTTCCATTTGTCGTAAAATTCCTTCATGAAAGGCGTAGACTCCTTGCAATGACCGCAGTCGTAGCGCCAGAAATACAATACCGTATAGGGCGACTCTACTTCGTGCAGACTGATCTCCGTACCATCGCGGCGCTTCATCCTAATATCTGGGGCAATCTTACCAACGAGCAGTGGACGCAATCGATTGGCATTATCGAGAAACTTACCTAACTGCTCAGCATCTGTCCAGGGAGCCATACCATTAGCATAGTACTTATCAATTAAGTGTACATAAATGGCATCCATGCCCACGAATTCGCTATTGGCCGCCTCATTGAGGTAGTGAATAAGGTAATACTTGAATGTTTCCGATTCTGTTTCCATTTTGGATAAGACCTGATCGATGGCCTGAACCAGGGTGTCTGGCGCCCTGGAGTGAAGTCGGTTCACGAAGAAGTCGACCTTTTGAAACAAAAATGGCGTGCGCAGCAGTCGCGGATCTTTTAAGTCCAAATTATCAAAGAAATGCTCACGCATCCAGTACAATCGCTTGAGCCCTCGCTTTTGATCGTCTTCGATTTCGGTAAACTCTGGCGGGTTGGCGCCTTCATTACCCTTAATGATTACAGCCAGATAGCTGTCGGGATGCGCTTCAAGAAGCGATTGTTGATGTTCTTTGACCTGGCCATCCAGGGCTTGCAGTTGCTGATCGATTTCCATACGCCTGGCCTGGCTGATCGTGCTATCAGCCAGCTCTTCATTGAGCCCTCTATTCTGCTTGCCTGCATCAGACAGATAAGACAAATAGTCGTAGAACAGTTGATTCTCGCGACTGCCTTCGATTTCTGCTGCGTCGACCAACTCTCCCACTTTCGTGCGGATCGAGAAGGCTTGCTCCTCTTCAGTCACCAAAAATTGAAAAAACTCATTGTTTGGTGCCATGACAGCCAGGTAAATGCCGGGAGGCATCGCTTCTTCCGGTTGATACACGAACTGACCCTCGTCATTGGGATAAATCGTATCTACTATATATTGGTTGTCCAATAGGTTATTGGCTATTGCCATATATGACTCTTCGTAACCTTCGAGCTCAAAGCGAATATCTGTCTGGCTGAATCCGGTCTGAAGACCTATGAATATTAGACCAATTAGAGATAATGAAAATTTTATCATATATTTGGTTGTTGTTATTAGCAAGCGCAGCTTGTGTCATGTTTTCAACGTGCAAAGCTAAGGTACTATTGGACTAGATTTTGTAAACAAAATCATAAATCCATAATAAAGCTTGAAGCTGTCCGTTATTAGCACATCAACGGCCCACGGGGCCTCAAAGATCTTATAACTGGGGTTTAGTTACCGAGGGGCGCGGCATCTGCCGGCGCCCTTCTCTTTTGTAGTCTGCACTTTTGAATCATGTGCATAAATTAAGCCCAGGTTAACTCTTTCGAGTCCACGCAATGCGTATTTTAGCGACAGCGTTGAATGATATACTTGGACACTGCCAGGTATTAGGTAACTAGCCCCTGCCTCATCCCTCACTATGTAGCTAATCTTATGCATCCAACATCCGGATTATTCAGTTGGTCGTTCCGGCCAGCCTCTGTCTCTTTTTATGGACTTCCGCAGGTCGCTATCTTGCTCATTCTGATAGGTCTTACCCGTGCTAGTTACGGTAATACCAGACCAGATAACACTCTGCCCCCTTCCGAAGGCAAATCATCCACATCTTTCCTAGCTTGCAATGACCTCGTCTATTCTGTAGATTTTATTGCCGACCAGGCCAGCCTAAACATCAACGATTGCGGTGTGCAGGAGAGCGACTATACGCTCTACTTTGGTATGGCCGGACTTTGGGAAAACATCGTAGAAGTGAATAATTCGAGCATGTTATTCGTCGATGTGGAAGGAACCAACTGTTCGGGTGGCAATACCGGAGGCGATAACTCCAGCACCTACACGACAAATGCTATAGACATTTCCGCTTACTGTTATGTCGAATTTGAAGCAAGCTTTTCTTTCGTCAATGTATCGGATTTTCCCGGCGATCCTGTTTTAGAGTGCCAGAGTGGGATTGGTATGGATTTTCTACAAATTTCCTATTCCCTAGACGGCGGCACTTCCTATTCGCCCATCGACCCAGCTTATAGCGGACAGGGTGGACTGGTTCAATTCCCCAGTACCAGCGGATGCCAAACCGGTATGGGCAGTGGAACGGGAACAGATCATGTCGTTGCATCAGGAGGAATCTTGGTTCCGCCCTCCGGGGATGTATCCTTCCTGATAGAATTCGGCTCTCAAAGCGTGACGGAAGGCATTCAGATAGAATATATCAGGATATTCGATCGAGCTCCGGAATTCAATCCTGCTACAGATGTAAGTCTTTGTGCAGCAAGTTACAGTCTACCTGCTATCAGCGGAAGTTGCCTTACTGGAAACGAAATGTATTTCACCGGACCAATGGGAACCGGAACCAGCTTTAGTCCTGGATCCAACATCAGTACGAGTGGCACCTATTACATATTTGATCCTACAGTGCCCTGCAATGAAACCAGTTTCCAAGTTAATATTGGAACGACTCCCGATGGCAATGCAGGAACCGATGGGTCGGCGACCATCTGCTCGGGAGATGTTATTGACTTGCTGGCCCTACTAGGTGCCGGTGTGACCTCTGGCTCATTTACCGATGACGACGGAAGCGGCGTTGACCTCAGCGATCCGACCGATGTAGATTTCGATGGGGTTGCCGATGGGGTCTACAACTTCACTTACACAACAGATGATGATCCAGCCACCCCATGTCCAGCTGTTAGCTCAGTGGTTACCATCACCGTAGAACCGAGTCCGACCATAACCGCTCCAGCTGTAGACTTTGAAATCTGCTACAATTTTTTGCCTCCATTCCTGTCCTCCAATATTGTTGATATCATTGAAATAATCAATGGCAGCACGGGAAATGATGTCAACTTCTTCTTCGATGCCGGCGGTAATCAATCCTTTGATCCATTCTCCCTGGCCGATATACAACAACTGATATTTACCGGCCAAAGCACCATTTTTGCACAGACTGAAACCGGGAGTTGTACTTCTGAGATTGTGCCCGTCAGCATATCCCTTACCCAACTGCCAGATGCAAATACCGCGGGGCCACTCAGTGCTTGCGATGAAGGTGGGGGCATCGGATCCTTCGATCTCTCTTCCCTGACCAATACCATCAATGGAGGCAGCGGCGACCCCGTCAACTTTTACACCGATGGTGCGCTGCAAATCCCAATAAATACCAATCCTTTTTCATCAGCATCCACGACAATTTTCGCTACGGTAGGCAGTAGTGCTTGCCAATCAGAACCAGAGGCCATTCAGCTTATTGTCTTACAGCAGCTACAGATCGACTGCCAGGTTGTAGCCAACTCATCTACACCTACGAGCAATGATGGGGTTGCCAATATCGACATAACCGGAGGAGCCCCCACTTATGTACTTACCGTCAATGGTCCGAATGGAACTTTTACAGTAGATCCGGCCAGTGATCCACAAACACTGTCTAACCTGGCGCCTGGCAACTACACCGTCACTGTATCTGATAGTGAGGGATGTCCAGCGAGCGGTCCCTGCACATTTACCATTGATATTGACCAAACCTGTGTGGTTCAGGTGCTTACCGATTTGCAAGATCCTACCTGCAATGGAGGCAACGATGGCTTCATAGAATTGACCATACTCGATGCCGTAGGGCCGGTCAGCATTCAATGGTCTATTCCCGGCTTTGACGATCAGACCCTACTTCCCAATTTGGGCGAGGGCAGCTACTCCGTTACCGTAACCGATAACGGTGTGACTAATTGCGAGCTTGAGATTTTAAACCTGGACTTATTTGCTCCGCCACCTATCGACTTTAGCTGTGCCGAGTTGCAACCTGAGTCACCTGCGGGTGCTGCCAACGGCCAGGCCCAGCTCACTATTTTTGATGCGATAGAGCCCATCACCCTCGATATTACCGGACCAATCTCGCAGACTCTGACCAATCAATCCAATGGCACAACTATACTCGACAATCTTCCCGCCGGTAATTATCAGGTCGAACTGACAGACGGTAACGGGTGTATGACCACTTGTACCTTTGAAATTACTGAGCAGGCCATCACTTGTGCTAACCTGAACATTACCCCAGATCTTGTACCGGTTAGTTGTTCTTCGGGAAATGATGGAGCCATACTATTGACCGTAAGCGGAAATAATCAAGCTGTTACCATCGATTGGGACGATCCTACCCTACCCGATGATTTCTTTGTAGGCGGACTTCCACCAGGCACCTACACGGCAACCATTTATGAAGGTGGGTTTGGCAATTGCCCAACTATGGTGTCTTATACCTTAGACCCTCCCCCCACATTGACCATTGACTGCACTGTGCTCGCCAACTCCACCACACCGACCAGCAATAACGGAGCGGCCAGTATAGACCTTGGAGGTAGCCTCGGAACTTACATACTCACGGTTAGCGGCCCCAATGGCACATTTGTGATCGATCCAGCTACTGATCCTCAAATTATTGGTGGTTTATCACCAGGCGATTACACGGTTGAAGTTACAGATGATGATGGCTGTACTGCCCCTGCCGGCCCCTGTACGTTTACTATAGGTGTCGATCAAAACTGTACTCTGGCCGCTGATTTCACCATAACCAACCCTAGCTGCAACGGAGGGAATGACGGTCAGATTTCACTAAATATTAGTGGAGAAACCGGCCCGTTAAGCATACAATGGTCTGTCCCAGGCTTCGATGATCAAACAGTAGCGAGTAGCCTTTCTGCAGGCATTTACTCTGTAATCATCACTGATAACGGGGTGAGTAATTGCGAGCTTACCCTCGATAATATCGTACTAACAGACCCGCCAGCACCAGGACTTGATTGCAGCGAGGTCCAAGCAGAGTCTCAGGCCGGAGCCGCCGATGGCCAGGCCCAACTAACGATCTCCGATGCTGTCGAGCCTATCACCATAGATATCAGTGGTCCTTCTAATCAAACACTGACCAATCAAGTAAATGGCAATATTTTCTTGAACGGACTGGCTGGCGGCACCTATCAGGTGGAACTGACCGACGGAAATGGATGTACTGCGAACTGCACCTTCACCATCAATACAACCACGGCTACTTGCGCCAATCTCGTTATCACCACTACCGTTCAATCCGTCACTTGCCTCGGAAACGATGGTCAAGCCTCGACAGTCGTGACGGGTAATACCCAGGTGGTCACTGTAGACTGGGATGATCCCAGCTTACCCGATGTATTTGACTTAACCGGACTATCAGCCGGCACTTACACTGGAACCATATATGAAGGTGGATTTGGCAATTGCCCCAACCCCGTCACCTTTACCATCACCAGTCCACCTGCGCTTGACATCAGCTGTAATGCTTTAACAGAAGCTAGTGGTCCGGCGGTAGAAGACGGAAGTGCCGAAGTATTATTCAATACTGGAACACCGCCCTATGACCTGACTCTGCAAGGAAATGGGCAGACACTCAATTTCACGACCAGTGGCAACAGCTTCCAGTTTGACAATCTCGGCGTGAGCGTGTACACCCTCACCGTGGTTGACAGCAATAACTGCACACAAACCTGCAGTTTTACCATTCAAACGAGCAGTTGCACCCTGGACCTAGACTTT
>JBCBVN010000059.1:0-16973 GCA_039817625.1 Bacteroidota bacterium | reverse complement strand
AATCCTGAAGGTCGTCGAGAAATGTTTATCATCGAGGAACTCATCGAAATGACTGTCGATAGTCAGTGCCCCTGATAAATGCCTTAAGGCCTTGGAAAGGGAAGTCGAGTTTCTCGTCCCAGATCATAATAGCTATCAAGACCTGATACGGCCATAGCCCTGGTCAGCTTGTGGTCTACATGGCCTGATGCCTGTACCACAGCCTCATCTATGATGACTTCAACAACAGCCCCTACTAAAAAGAGGGTATCATTGGATTTAATGCGGTGCTCCTCTTCCAGCCGGAGCCCGATTTTGATTTGACTTTCTTTCACATACGGCGCCTGACAATGTTTGCCATAGAATGGGGTCAAGCCGGTTGCTTCAAACTCAGATTCTTCCATTTTATATTTTGCTGATGTTTGATGGGCAGGTTCAAGAATATCATCTTGGATGGTGTTGAGCGTGAAAAAGCCACTCGCCTGAATGTGATGATACGTCTGTCTGGGCACGGTGAGCGGACGCATAATAAAACCTAGCATAGGAGGATTGGCGCCAATGTGAACGACAGAGCTGAATACGCCCAAATTTTCTACGCCATTATGGCCTTTGGTGCCGAGAAGGTGTACTCCCCGTGGACCGGGAAGTGTATTCATTAGATTGCGACGATACATGGACTCCATATCCATGATGTCTGCTAGACTCAGGTGCATCTAAGCTTGATTTTAGTGAAGTCCGCTACACCCGATGGGACTACCGTCTGGTGGAGAAAACGCGGTCATGATTTCAAAGTCGGCCGTACCGGCTTTAAACTTTCGCAGAGACTCTGATATCAATAGTTGAAAAGAGCCATCTCCGGGAAGTGCTTGGTTAATTAATTCCAATTGATTCAATACCTCCGCTTTTACCCTTGGCTGGAGGTTATCATTTGAAGCCAAGGACAATAAGTGTTGGAAGAATCTGAAAAAAGCGAGTTCTGCAATGCTCGAATATTGTGGATTGCCTTCGGCTATTTGAAGGTAGTCTGTCATTTGATTTTGGATAGCCGATAGGTATGTACCACTATCCCAAATGCTACCTCCTGAGGCGGCATGTTGTACTTCGAGCCTGGCTAGCCTTTCGTGATTCATAAGCATACGAAAAACGGCATCTGCAGCGGTTTCTGCTGCTGCTAGTGGATCAAATGTGGCACCGGTGTAGAAACGGAATAGTTCTCGGTCTCTAAAGTATCCCGGAGGTTGTGGTGGTAATTGGTTGATCAAAGACTGGGGAATGCTCAAGTACTCTGGACTAAGCGTATTGAGTAATGCCTGAGTCGCATCCTCCTGTAGTTGTAGACTGATTGGGCTTATACTCGGATTTCGACTGTCTGTATTAACCGATCGGACGCTGTAATCATAATTATATCCGCCGATAAACTTAGAGGCTGCTTCAATCTGATACCTATGCATGAAATATACGGGCGCGAGAATTCGCTCCAATTCGGCAAGAGGGTGGCCTGGAGCCAGATTATTCAGCCCCAGGCGGTTAAGTGTCGTTCGGCGCAGGTGTCCAAGTCTGTTTAGTTCAAGAATGGCACTCTCGCCATTATCCCAAAGGTGGGCTAAAGGGTGAGCAGAGCCAAAGGGACGAGCGTCTTGATCCGTTAAATAGTGCAGCCCCATGGCCTCGCTTTCGTCAAGAATCTGACTCAAAGCGCGGTCTTCATCTTGTTCGCGGAGGTCGGAGTAGCCATATAGTATAGTCCGCTTGTCCCAAGCTCCGATACCAATATCATAGGCATCCTCGAGCTGTATACGCTCATCGGCGAGCAGCTGGATGAAGGGGTGTGGATAATCCATGACAGATGCTCGTCCATTGACAGAGGCGGCAAAATTATGAGCAAGTCCCAGGGTGTGCCCTACCTCGTGAGCCGACAACTGACGCAAACGCGCCAAGGCCATTTCCAGCAGTCTTGGATCAGCTTGTTCACCACTGGCATAGCCCTCGATGACGCCTTGCGCCAACAAAAAGTCTTGCCTGACCCTAAGGCTACCAAGCAGTACGTGACCTTTTATGATTTCACCTGTACGGGGGTCTATTACGGAGCTGCCGTAACTCCAGCCTCTGGTAGATCTATGGACCCAATTGATGAGGTTATACCTGACATCCATCGGGTCGGCATCAGGAGGCAGCATCTTGACCTGAAAAGCATTTATATATCCTGCAGCCTCGAAGGCTTCATTCCACCATCGAGCCCCCTCTAGCAAGGCAGTCCTGACAGGCTCGGGAGTGCCTGGGTCGAGGTAGTAGACAATAGGTTCTACAGCCGTTGAACGCTCGGCTTCGGGGTCAGATTTCTCCAATCGGTGCCGGGTAATGTAGCGCTGCTGTAGTGGCTGGTCAATAGGCTGGGCATAATCTGAGAAACTGAAGCTAAAATAGCCACAGCGAGGGTCAAATTTGCGAGCTTGGTAGTCATCATCGGGGAGGCGAACGAAAGAATGATGCTGCCGAAGGCTGATGGATTCCGGGGTCGGACTTACAGACCTGACTTCAGAACCGCTGGGGGTGCCAGCAAAAGTTAGCCTGGCTTCGAACTCGGAATTGTCTGGGAAATTGCGGGTCCGATCTAAGTACACCGCCGAACGTTTCGGGTCGACCTTATAGATGCCCTGCCCACGAGATTTAAGCCTTTGAGATACTCCGTGCATGTCCTGAAAGAGTAGCCCCGTCAGATCTATGAGTAAGGTGCTATCAGTCGCAGCTAGAGCCTTTGTTCCATATAAAACAGATTCGGCAAAGGCTTCCTGGACGGCCAGGCGCTCGGCTTCATTGTCTGAGACAGCTCGGTAACTCATATTGCGCTCGACAAGGAGTACCCTTGGGCCAGAGTGTTCGAATCGGACTACTCGATTATCTCCCAGCTGATTGCGATCCAGTCCGATGTCATTGCTACCCAAGCCAGCCGTTAGACTATTTACATACAGAAAGTCTTCTTCCCATTGACTGATCTCCATCAGGATTCTTCCTCCTTGCTCGTCCCAATAGGTTGTAAAGAACCCTGGGCGCTCGTCCATATTCTCAGTGTACTTAGCTATAGTCGGTAAAGGGTCTGGAGGTGTGGGATTAGAGGCCAATAAGATGGCAAAGCAAGGGAGTAAAAGGATTGTGAAAATAAGTCGTTGGCTTTTCATGTTGCTTCTGATTTTATTTCACCTGGTAGTGAAGTTGCACGAGTCCGCTGTCGTATTTTTTGGAAGATACTAGCTGAAGCTCTTGCTCTGGTCTTTGGTTTTTGAATAGCCTGATGCCATCTCCGATCAGAATGGGGATTATTGAGAGGATGATTTCATCAATGAGCTTTTCGGCTAGCAGTAAGGTGACAATCTCTGCCCCTCCATCGCAAAAGATGTTCTGACCACGACTTTGTTTGAGTTGCTGGACCAAAGACTTTAGGTCCCCATTGTAAAAGGTTAAGTTTCCTTCTTTAGGTCTTTCCCGTCGGGTAATAATATAGGTCTCTTTGTCAGTATGTGGAAAGTTGTATCCCTGGTTGATCACCCAATCATAGGTTTTGCGGCCTACTATTACGGTATCTACAGTTTTGACAAAACCATCATAGCCGTAGTCTTCCCCCGTTCTATCGACCATGCTTAGGAAGCTGAGATCATCATTTGGCTTAGCGATATACCCGTCAAGAGAGCAGGCAATGTAGAGGATCAGCTTTCTGTTGTTCATGACTTTCCAGGTCAAAAAGGGCTATTCGCGGTTGCCTCCAGAGCCATTTGAACCACCATTTGGCCTGTTGCGGCCACCTTGTCTTCTATTTCTGTTTCTATTTCCCCCGGAACGATTGGAGCTGCCTTGTCGGTTGTTGCGGCGATTTCTATTGCCAGATCGACCACTTCTGTTGTTTCTGCGGTCATTATCTCGCCCTGACCCAGGTTTGAATTGTTCGAGGTCTTCGGGCAGTTTTTCTCGGGCAATCTTCCGGTCGGTAAGTTGTTCGATCCGGCGGAAGCGGCCTCTGTCTTTTGGAGAGATAAAGGTGATGGCTTCTCCTTCGGCACTAGCACGAGCGGTTCGGCCAATTCGATGCACATAGTCTTCGGCATCGCCTGGGACATCGTAATTGACCACTAAGTCGATGCCATCGATATGTATGCCTCTCGACAAGACATCTGTAGCTACAACGATAGGAAGCTTGCCCGAACGAAACTCTCTAAGGCGAATTTCTCGTTCGCTCTGTTCTAAGTCACTGGAGATGGCACCAACGGTATGGCCACGGCGACGCAGGGTCCTGTCTAGATCCCGGACTCCCTTTTTAGTTCCGGCAAAGATCAGGATGCGTTCCATGTGTTCGCGCTCTTTGATGATGCTTTCGATGAGGCGAAGCTTGCCAGATTCCTCTATGTCGTATGCCTTCTGGTCTATCTTTTCAGCAGGCTTGGAGATGGCAATGTTGATCTCGACAGGATTTACCAGAATGTCTTTGCTGAACTTTCTGATTTTTGGCGGCATGGTCGCACTGAAGAACAAGGTTTGACGGCCTTCCTTAGGCAGCATGCCGATGATCTTTTTAATATCGTGCACAAACCCCATATCCAGCATGCGATCTGCCTCATCCAGAATAAGGTGCCTTACACCAGAGAGGTCAACATAACCTAGGTCCAAGTGGGCGATGAAGCGACCTGGAGTAGCTACGATTACAGGGGCTCCCTTCTTTAGGGCCCGTCTCTCCATTTCCATTTCCTGACCGCCTCGACCACCGTATACCGCCACAGAAGAGACGGGTGCGTAAAAGCTGAAGCCTTCCAGTTGTCGATCGACTTGCATAGCCAGCTCGCGGGTGGGTTCGAGGATGATGGTGTCTATTTTGTCATTTGGGTCGGTGGTGTAGCGGTCTAAGACCGGCAGTAAGAATGCCGCGGTTTTGCCCGTCCCGGTTTGAGCAACGGCTAAAACATCTCGGCCATCAAGAGCTGCAGGAATGGCTTGTTCTTGGACTGGCGTTGCTTTTTCGAAGCCCATGTCATAGAGCGCATCGAGCAACTCCGGGGCCAGATCCATATCGTCAAAATACACGTCGGATGGGTTAATTTTAGTCTTGGATGATGAACAATAGCCATCAAAAAAAGACTTTCGATATATAAAGGTACGTTTTATGTATTGGCCTTACGGCAATACAACACCCAGGCAGGAGGCACATTGGCCCAAACACGTTGCTTCTCGACCGAGGCGAAGGTAGCCTGATACCAGGGCAAGCGCTTGAGGCTGTAGTGCACCTGATTGTAAAGGCCTCCGGGTCTTAAATGTTCATACGCGTTGTTGAGGATGTTTTGGCCGACTTGCTCAGGGATGGCGGCAAACGGTATGGCCGATACTACGGCATCTACTTGTTCGAGGCCTGATTTTTGGAGCCATTGGGGTAGGGCTTCGGCAGAATCTTCGGCCACGACCAGACGATCATCTCCTATTGCGCGCATATTGTCGCAGAGATCGTGACTGAGCTCAAAGGCAATCAGACGAGCATCCTGGTGCATTTGGTCCAGTAGATATTTTGTGATTACGCCATCGCCGGCACCCAACTCAGCAATGGTGCGGACCTGGGCGAAATCTATGCGGTCAATAGCGGCATGGCACAAGGCTGAGCCAGATCGAAAGATGGTGCCCGTTGTCTTTAAGTGGCGAATGCCTTCCCGCAAAAAAGATAATTTGCTCATATGCTCTTCCTGTAAAGGTAGGCTTTGTCAGCAAAAGCTAACAATCGGTGCACTTAGGAAAGTTACCGATCCTGCGGAAGTCCAAATAAAAAGTATCAGTTGACGGTGGAAAAACCTACAGGTGATTAGTTCTTGAACTAGCGCTGCATTTCCTCTCGGGGTTCAATGAAGTAGAGGATGTATACGTCTCGCTTGCCGTAGCCGTCTTTGCGATTGCTGGCCATGAAGGCGGTGTAGGTGTCGGGGGCTAGTCTAAAGTGGGTGTCGTCGTCGGCACTATTGACGGGTAGCCCCAGGTTTTCTGGCTGCAGATAGTGGTCTTCGGTTGGCAGGTAGATGCTGCGCAGTACGTCGAAACCACCCATGCTGAAGCGAGGGTTATTGCTGCTGAAATACAAGGTCTGGCCATCGATGGCCAGGAAAGGGCAGATTTCGTCGTAGGGCGAGTTGACGTCGGGACCCAGGTTGACGGCTTCGCCCCAGCTGCCATCGGTATTTCGGGATAGGCGGTAGAGATCGAGGCCACCGTAGCCGCCGGGCCGATTTCCTGCAAAGTAGATGAGGTCGGGGGTGACAAAAAAGGGCGTGACATCTCCTCGGTCGGGTTGGAGCGGGGCGTCTACTCGTAAGGTATTGAAGTTGCGCTCGCTATTGGACTGGAAGGTGTCTATCAGGAAGGCGCCATTTCGTTCGTCATCGCCCCTGAAGTAGTATAGGCGGTCTCCGCCTGGGCTGATGTCTAGAAGGAGTTCATGCTTGCCACTGCTCAGGTAGGTGTGCATGGCTCTGGGTGTGCTCCAGTCGGTTCCACTCAGCTCGGTAACGACGATGTCGCTTTGTAGCTCGCCTTCTGCCTGTCCAGGGGGCGGAAGCATCAGGCTGAAGTACACCCGAGGCGCGCCGATCGGGCTGGGGACTGGTCCAAATTCGTCTTGCTCTGTATTGACCTGAGGACCCAGATTTTCGGCTATGACACCATCGTCGGTATAGCTGTGGCGGGGCCCGTTGTCGCACATGCGCAGCAGATCTATAATCTGAGGGCGTTCAAGAGAGCCATCTGCTAGGGTGCGCAGGTAGCGCTTGTAGTAAGTCCCTGCTTCTTCGAATCGGTGCTGGCTATGATATAGCCTGCCCAGATAGTACCAGGCGATGGGATAAGCGGCAACTCGCTGGTCGTTGTCTTCTTCTGGATTTAATCCTAGGAGGAGTTGTTCGGACTCATCGAGCCGGTTGAGTTGATAGTAGCAGACAGCGAGTAATAGCGCGGCCTCTTCATTGCGTCTGACGAGGTTGCGTGATTCGGTCAGCGTGCGGGCAGCTGCGGCAAACTCGCCGGCCTGAAAGAAGGCTTCGGCTTCTTGTATTTGTTGTTTTTGTGCAGGCAGCTGCCAGGCTAGCGCGAGTAGCCCCCAAAAGAGTATGTATTTCATAGCCTAAAAAGGAAAGGCTTTATTTGCCTTTCATCGCCTCGAAGGCGTCTAAACCACAACGCAAAAAGGCCTCGTAATCGTCTACATCAGGTGTGTAGGCTACGGGAGGGTTGAGCGTCTGTCCTTCTGGGGAGATAAGGGCATAGTAGGGTTGGGCATTGTAGTTGTATACCCGCTGCTGTAAGTAGTGCCACTTTTCACCGACTCGATCTAGCAGAACGGTGCCTTCACGCCCATCAAGGCGAGAGACGCGCTCCTGCTGCTCGGCTGGTAGCTCTGATCGGTCATCGACGTACAGGCTGATGAGCACAAAGTCATCATTGAGTAAGCTGCGAATCTGGCTTTTGGACCATACGTTTTCTTCCATCTTTCGGCAGTTGACGCAGGTATATCCAGTAAAGTCGAGCATGACCGGTTTATTGTTTTCTACGGCATACGCCAGCCCTTCGTCCAGATCTTTGAAGCAATTGATGCCTTGCGGGCAGTCTTTTGGGTATTGGATGCTGTAACCAACGGGTGGTGCCAGGCCACTCAGCAGGTCGAGGGGCTCATAGGTTTCGAAACTCTCATTGTACTGAAAACCAGTAGCCAGGTAGACTGCAAAAGCGAGGCTGGCCAGCGCCGTAACGCCACCGAGTCCTTTGAGTCGGCTCTTTCCTTTTGAGTCTAATGGGAAGTTGATGAATCCCAGCAGATACAAGACAATACCGATGCAACAAGCGATCCAGATTAGATAAAAAGGCTCCAACTTCAGTAGCCCCCATTCGCCAACGAGGTCGGCATTGCTCAGGAATTTGAAGGCCAGGGCTACTTCCACAAAGCCCAGGACTACCTTGACACTATTGAGCCAGCCACCGGATTGTGGCATGGCTTGCAAAACCTGTGGGAAAGCTGCAAATAGAGCGAATGGTAAGCCGATAGCAAGACCAAAGCCGGCCATCCCTGCAGTGAGCGGCCAGGCACCCTCGCTAGCGGTTCCAGCCAGCAGACTGCCCAAGATCGGGCCCGTGCAGCTGAAGCTAACCAGGGCCAGGGTCAATGCCATGAAGAAAATACCTACCAGGCCACCACGACCCTCTGCTTTACTGGCCTTGTTCGACCAGCTTTCAGGTAGTGTTAGCTCATAGAAACCGAAAAAGCTGCCGGCGAAAACCATAAATACCAGGAAGAAGACCACGTTGAGTGATACGCTGCTGGCAATTCGGTTGAGGATTCCTGCGTCTACCCCTTCGATAAGGTGAAAAGGCAAGCTCAGCAGCAGATAGACCATGAAAATGAAGAAGCCATACAAGCCTGCACGCTGTATACCCTGGGCACGTGAGCCCGAACTTTTATTAAAGAAATTGACTGTTAGGGGGATCATTGGGAAAATACAAGGCATGAATAGCGCGAAAAGGCCACCCAAAATACCGTAGAGGAAGGTTTTCCAAATACCCAGGCCCTGTGCATTCATGGCCCCTTCGTTGCAGCCTGTAGCTACAGGGTCGGCACTGATCTCTGCCATGGCTTGGGCTGAATGGCCAGATGGGTCATCTGCAGCTGCGAGGACAGCATCTGCCTGCTGGCTGGTCAAGTAAGGGGCGTTGCCTAGTAGGCTGAATTCGTAGCCTCCGGGAATACAAGCGCCTTCCTCACACACCTGATAGTCGAGCAAGAAGTCGACCTGGTCAGCATCGCTTAGTTTAATTTTTTGAGTGAGAATGAAGGGCTCTGGACCTGCAATTTTTACAATGTCCATTTCCCAGACCTCTTCAAAAACCGACTTGCGATTAGGGGTTTCTTCTCGGAATTCACCGACAAATTCAAAGCCGGAATCGGTCAGCGGAACCAGCTCCAAAGGGACGGGGCCGATCTCATCTTCCTCTAGTTTCATGGTGCTGCTGTAGGTATACCACCCATCAAGCAGGTGGCCGGTCAGGGTGATTTCATATACCTCGCCTTCGAGTTTAGCCACAGCGACCTCCAAGGTCAGCGGGTCCATTTCACTGGGCGCAGGCGCAGGAATACGAGCCAGGGTTGCTCCTATCGAGACTACCTCATTTGCCGCTTCGGTATCTGTTTCTTCAGTTTCAGTTCCCTCTTGTTGGTCTTGGGATTCCGGCTGGTTGCCCTGGATTTCTTCGTCGGTTTCGGCAAGGACTTCCCCAACTGCTTGTGCAAGGTCGGAAGACGTTGTTTGGCTACTTTCCCCACCGCTTTGCTCGACTCTTGCTGGATTAGTTTCGTCGGTATTGGGATTTACATCTTCCACTTCTCCACGAGCAGGTCCCAGTGGTTGTGGTTGGAAACTATAAGGTTCGCTGGTTGGGGGAAGGCACTGCTCGTCGTTACAGCTCATAAACTCCACTTCGCCTTCGATGGGCTTGCTGTAGTCGAGGACTTCTACTCGCTGACGGAAAACAACGGGCTGGTCGCTCAGGAACTTGACGACTTCCATCATAAAGAACTCATCTTCGCCGGCTTTGCGGTGTCCGGTTTCAGAGGTTTCACCCACGAGACGATAGTGATCTCCTTCTGACCAGAAAAAAGTAGTAGGAACCGGGCCACCATCGTCTAGTTCCTGACTGTAGATGGTCCAGCCATTGTCTATTTTGGCCGTGGCAATCAGGTCTGCCTGGCCGTTTTCCAGGTTTTCTACAGTGAACGTCCAGGTGACTGGTGTCACGATCTGAGCAGGTAGGTAAGCTACCGATAGCAAGGTAAAAGTCAGCGCAAGTAGTCGTCGCATGTTTCGTATCCGTTTTGGGGCGTCGCTGTAAGTGTGTTGGCTTTGCCCGCCCAGCAAGCACCGCCTATATCAAAGGGAACGCAAAAATAAGGATTGCAGATGTAAGCAAAGAGGTTGAATTGCAAAATTACGACAATTGTCGTAAAAGATAAAAATTTCTATTCTGCTCTTTATTCAAAGGCGTGCATTTTCCCAAATACTTTTCTCCAGAAAAAGAGGAAAAGAATAGTCATTTAACTTACAGGATAGAAGCTGCAATCGACATCTACCTATGCTACACCTACTAATCTTGTAGTCTCTCGTAGCAACTCATCTATATGGGTTTGCTCCTGCCCGCTGGGATGAATCTGACCAAATCCTCCGCGATCGTTATCGAAATATTTACCGCTATCGTTTTTGTACTGGTCCGAGATCGCCAAATCGTATAGGATCTTTGCCCCTACATCGGCAGATGCTTGATGGAAGCCAAAGCCTTCTCTAACCATGTTGGTATTGAGTAGGGAGCCCGGGTTGACGGCAATCACATTGAGCTGAGGCTCAGTTTTAGCCAGGTGAGCGCTCCACATGCTAAGTGCCAGCTTACTCTGTGCATAGCTAGAATGAGTCGGGATTTGCTTCTCTCCCCTTAGGGCATTAAGGGAAACAGGGGCTTGCGCAGCTGAACTCAAATTAATGACTCTGGCCGCAGACGCTCGTAATAGAGGCAGTAGCTCAAGAGTAAGTTTGTAAGGAGCAAGATAGTTGACCACAAATCGGAGGTCCAGGCTATTCTCATTGTTGGTACGAGCGCTTTTATAGACTCCTGCATTGTTGATGAGCACATCCAATGTCGAGACTCTGTCATTTATCTGGTGAGCCATTGTCGATACTTGATCCAGATTGGAAAAGTCAGCCACAAAGCCATCTATATTTTGATTGTTTGTAGTCGTCACTATTTCTGAAATAGTCGCGGATAGCTTGTCGGGATTTCTGCCATGCAGATATAATTTGTGATCCGACTTTGCGAGTTTAATGGCGGCTAGTTTGCCTATTCCGTCGGTACTTCCGGTTATTAAGATGGTCTTTCTCATATCTATTTTACTTTGAAACTCGGCAATATTTTATTAGCTAATTCTTCTAGTGTTTTCTCTGTGTCTCTGTAGTTAAAACGAAGATTGATAGCGACGTGGTTAACCCCCATTCTCTCGAGGTCTTGTAGGTACTCCATCAGATAATTGGCTCCGGTCCGGAGGCCCAATTGGATGGGTTGAGGCTTGAAGTCGTCGTCTTGCTCTAAGATTACATACAGTGGCTGCATAAATGGCTTGCCGTGCTGGTGGAACTGGTCTACCGATCTTCTCCACTCTGCTATGATATACGCTTGTTGCATAGGACTTCTTGGGTAGTAAATCCAGCCGTCGCCATATCGGGCATTCCACTCCAGGCTTTGTCTGCTATAGCCTGTGACCAGTAAGGGAATTTTTGAGGAATGAGGTTTTGGTAAGATATCGGCCAGGCCACTCAACTGACCAAACGTATTGTCTTCCAGTTTTGGATAAGGTTCTTGGGCGGCACGAATATACTGGAAGGAATCCCTGAATAGCTGATCGCGTTTTTGGTAGTCAACGCTCATTGCAGGATACTCCTCTGCCCGATCACCTGAGGCTATACCCATGACGAATCTACCCTGAGATAATTGGTCAATAGTTGCGGCAGATTTTGCTATATGCAATGGATGATGCAGAGGTAGCGCGATGCTGGCTACTCCCAAAGTAATCTCGCTGGTTTGTCCTGCCAGAAATCCCAAATAGGTGAATGGATCGAAGGTTTGTCCAGCATCGCCGAAGGACGGCACTTGAAAGGGAACATCGCGAGTCCAAATGGCTTCAAAGCCGAGCTGTTCGACCAGCTTAACCCTTTCCAAATGCCGAGACATAGTTGGTATAGCACTTTGACTGTAGTGCTCTATGGGCACGACTATGCCCAAGCTCAATTTTCCGGCTTTAAAGACTCTATTGTAGCCTGGATTGACTTGTTCAAAGTGCTTTAGCATAGGGCGAACTTAAGCAAGATCATCTTTTGCTTGTACCAGATAATGATGACTCACAGACCCCGCTGTACGTGCTTTTAGATGAGGAGCATATTCTGGGTCATTCATAAATGAATGAGCTGCTTCTTTCGATGGCCATTCGATGATTATCCTCAGCGCTGCTTCTTTTTTGTCTCCTTCTATTTGTTCGTGCTCTGCTGTTCTGGCCAAGTACTTGCCACCATGTTGAGCGACCAGTTTATTAGCTGTTGGGAGGTAATCTGGAATCCAGTTATCGGAAGTTGGAGTAACATCTAAGATGGAATAGTAAGGCATCATTTGATCTTTTTAGTGCAGGCTTTTGCTTGCACGACAAAGTTCTGGCATTACACAAATGACGATTTGGTATGTAAGAAGGGATGATTTGTATTTTTAAAGGTTTATGAGCTTGTTCTTTGATGAAACCATCAGGTAATCACTAGTTTTAATTTTAAAATAAAGGGAAATGCAAATTTTTCAGGCCTATAAACCTTTTGAAGTACAAGAAATCGATCTAGCCGCCTGGAAACACAGGCCAGCGAAGAATAACTTTTTTGAGTTGGTACTGATCAAAGAGGGAAAGGGGACGCAATGCATCAATTATAATCTATACGACTACAAAGCGGGAAGCTTGTTTTTGCTGCCACCTTTACAGTGCCATTCCTTTCAGATTGAAGACCTAACCCGTTTCATCTTTATCAGATTCACGTCCGATTTTTTCTACGCAGACGGCCGAAATACAGTTAGTCACTCTGATTGGTTTAGGGAAGCGGCTTACATTTTATCGAATTACAATCAATTACCGGGGGATATTATCCAATCGGAGATCGATCGGCAACATATCTATTCGCTCATTGATCTGATATGTAGAGAGAATCAGAATCATCAGCCCAGCTCAGGGGCTTTGATAAAAAGTTTGATGACAAGCATACTGGAAATATTGTTGCGCAACATTAAACAAGGAGCAGCCTATGAAACGGCCTCTATTCCAGATCAAGATGGCCGCATAGCGCGAATGTTGACCTACATCAACGAGCATATTCGCGAGCCCGAACTATTGCGGGTTGAGCAGCTTGCTAGTAACTTTCTGCTCTCGCCAACTTATCTGAGTGAATTCTTTCGCAAAAAAGTAAAAATCTCACTGAGGGAATACATCATCAGGGCTAGGCTCAAACTTGTTGAAATTAGATTGCTTCATTCTGACTATACCCTTTCAGAGATTGCAGATGAGCTGAGCTTTACAGATGTAAGTCACCTGTCTAAGACCTTTAAAAAATATGCTGGAGTATCTATCAGAGATTTTAAAAAGAAAGGGGAGTATGTACTACTCAAACGCAGCTCATGCTAGAGGAAACTATTCAATCAAGAGCTTGAAGTTGTCGATATAGAGTACGATTTGGCTAGTTGTTGGATTTGCAGTAGCGCCGATTTGTAAGCGCTCGTAACCAAGGGGTTCCTGCAATTCAAAGTCGATATTGTTGGCGGCGAATTCCGATCGGAACTCATCGGCATTAGGTTGGTTTTTGCCTGCGGTATTGATGACTTCCTGGCCGTTAATGGCTAAAATGTTTTCCCCGTTATTATTCGGGTGTAGTTGCATTTGCCACCTTACGCTAACCCATTCATTTAGAGGGAAGGGCAAGTCTGTTTGTTGCAGGGTGCTCCCTAGTATTTTACCTCTTTCAATGAATAGGAAATTATTATCGCCACTCATCTTAAGTCTGATACCTGGACACTGATTATTCGGCACATCGGAATCCCAGCAAGAGCAGCACTCCAGATCAATGAGGAAAAGGTCAGTTAAAGGGCCGTCCCCATCAATGTAAAAGTCAGCTTCTATGATCACGGTACTTCCCGTCTCTGCAAAGAATCCGGCTTTTTCTATATCTATCTTGGAGAGCGTATTGTCTGATGGTTGAGAAATAATCTTCAAGGAGGAGGTCCCCTCACTGAAAAGCGTATTATCCAGTTCGATGAGGTTGTCCCCTGTTCCTGGATTGACCTGTTGGATATTAGTCCATCGACTTCCATCCGAAGGGAACAGATCTGCAATAAGTCCGTTTGTCGTCTCGAAGCCATCGATAAATTCGGTAGGGGTACGCTCTAACGGCTGGTTGCTATCGTCGTCTGCGGTGCAGGCAAAGAGCAGCAGCATGAAAAGGGGAAAACTATTGACTGATGCTTTCAAACCGCTCTTTTAGTTGTGTGATCTAGTAATTCCAAAGTTTTAAACCGATCATCCCGATTTGCCATAGGTAAAGAGAAATCATCAGAGCTCCTATAGAGCTTAGCGCATAAAAGAGTTTAAACCGCTGCTTTCCCTCTAGCTTATTCCATCTGGATAATGAGGCTATTGCGAGTATAACGCACGCATAGGAGCTGGCATACATCATCAAGGAAGAAAAGTTGACTCGTTGAGCAATATGTGGGTTGCTGACAGAAAGACCAAATCCTAAAAGGGTAAGGATAAAGGCTATTCCAAATCCAAATAGAACCAGATGGTTGCTTCGGTCTTTACTCGATGAGATAAAGATTGATTTTACGAGCCAAAATATGCTGTATACGAAAAAGGCAAATACGGTAAAAAAGGAGAAGAGCAGGCCAAAGAAGATGGCTATTCGTTTTGTTCTGGATTTTCTTTCGGTATAGCTGTCTTTTATCCATAAAACCGGATTGCCTGAATCTGATCTCAAAAGCATAGCTGAAGGCTCGCCTTCGTTATTCAGGTAGAATTGGTTATTTCCCGCATACCATAAGCTGTCTTTTGCCTTGCCAAGGAGTGTTCGGGTTACAATTTTGTCAGCTTGAAAATCAAGACTTATGCCAGCCAGCATCCTGTCTGTAAAAGCAATTAGTTCACTTTTGGGGCTAGTGAATTCGTAGAAACCTCCAAAAGCCACTTTCAGTGAATCAGGTATTGGGAGAACCAATCTTTGAGAAGGATCGTAGTGGAGTTCTTGAATGATTAGATCTAAAATCTTATCGATTACGGCATTTTCATTTCCGTTTCTATTTATGGCTATAGCTACACCGAGATCGGCCTCTCTCGAATAGAGATATCTGGCGGCAAAGCCGTCGATTTGTCCACCGTGCCCATGGAAGAGATGTCCGTTTTTCCAAATGGAATAATTTCCAAGACCATATCCGTAGGCGAGCCCATGTCTTGCGGCAATACTCGTTTCTGGCGTCTCTAATCTGTTGAATTCAGATTGGCTGAACATGGAGTGGTCTCGCCTCAACATGAACTGCAAGTATTTGGCCATGTCTTTTGCATTGGCGCAGAAATCGCCTGCTGGGCTTCCGTTTATAGTGGCGAATGGAATACCTGTAAAATCGCTACCTATGCGCTGATATCCACTAGCAAAGGATAGCTCTTCGGGAGGCGTAAAGTAATATCCAGAGGATTCCATGCCGATTTCTGCCAAGAGATATTGCTGGATGTACGTGTCAAAAGGCATTCCAGATAAGACCTCGATCAAATGGCCGGCGACGATATAATTTGGATTGGCGTAAGCTTTTCTGGTGCCTGGTGGCCATCTGGCGTGTAGTGATTGCTGGTGATCTTCCAGCATTTCTACTATTGGTGGCCTTTGGGACTCTCCGTGGCAATACATAGCGTGAAGGTGAAAATCTTCAAAGCCAGAGGTGTGCTCTAAGAGGTGACTGACTCGGACAGGATAGGTTTCGGACCATGGATTGGAGTATGGAATCTTGGGATCGATATCCCTGATGGGACTACTCAGGTCGAAGGGGGTATTCTTCAGTAGGTGTAAGAGCCCCATTGCCGTGAAAGACTTAGAGATTGAACCTTGTCTAAACAGGTGGTTTTCATCGACAAATTCTTGATCATCAATATCTGCGTAACCAAAACCACCAACAAAAATGCTTGAGTCTGCTCGCACTATGCTGACCATAGCGCCGGGTATTTTACTTTCAACTAAGTATGTGTCTATCTCATTGATCAACTCAGTTTGTCCATGCTGTGCATATATGCTCATAGAGCATATTCCAATTAGTAGGACTTGAGCAGCGAATTTTCTTTTTGTTGACACAGGTGGATTTCTTAGCTAGAGCCACAGTTTGTTGTACATGTACTGAAATGGATAAATAAAAGTCAGAAGACTACAGATAAACTTGAGTTCTATTAGACTAAGGCGAGCTTTAGTTAGACGAATGAGTTTTTGCATTAGAGGTAATCGAACTTAAATGAGATTAGATATGATATTCATATTTTTGAGATAAACCCGATCCACTATTAAAAATAGTTTGGGTGCATTTTACTATCACATTTTTATTGAACTATGAGAAGGTTTTTGTGTAGCTGCCTGATCGGTTTGCATGTTTTAGCAGTACCCGTACAGGCCCAGGAGTACCCTGATTTTATAGACATAAAACCAACAGTACTTGGATTGAGTGTTGACTATGGTTTTCTGATCAAGCACTCAGAAAACCTGAGGGAATTGAAAGATGCCTATCCTTATGCCATTCGGTTCAGTTGGAGCAAGCACCTGGTGACGAAAAAGGCATGGGACTTTTGCAATTGTTTCCCGCGTGTGGGTTTGAGTTTAGCCTACTGGAATTTCGATAATCCGAATATTCTGGGTGGAGGCTTTGTCCCTATGGGCTATCTGGAGCCCTATTTCAATACCCGGCATAAGGTTAACTTCTTTTTTAGAATGGGTATGGGAGGAGCTATCTTAAATAGGCCGTACGATGAAGAGACCAACCCCAATAACCTTTCTTACAGCACGCGTTTGAGTTTTTCCCTTATGGTGGGGGCTGGCATCAATTATCGATTGTCTGATCAGATGAACTTGCGCCTTGCCGCTAATTACAACCACATTTCAAATGGTGGAATACAGGTGCCCAATAAGGGGCTAAACTCCCCCACGCTAAGTCTAGGCCTGAACAGAAGCTTATCGCCCATAGATTTTCCCGACTTAAGGAGAAATGGGAAGCGCCCACCACCAGAGGACAGAACCCGCTGGTCAATTGCTCATCTATCCGGATGGAGCAATGCACAAGTAGGGGAGCGCGATAAATTTTACGTGATGGGCTTTGCAGCCAACTATAGCCGCTGGTTT
>JBCBVN010000058.1:0-16974 GCA_039817625.1 Bacteroidota bacterium | reverse complement strand
ATCTGGCCCTGGAATTTGATCGGCTATATTCGTCCAGTTTTCTCCACCGTCTTCCGTCATAAAAAATGATGAGTTCAGGCACCCAATGAATCCAGTAAGTCCGTCATCCAAAAAATCAATAGCTCTGAAGTAATTAAAAGAGTCCCTAAACTGAAAATGCCAATCCTCAATCTCATCCAGATCTGGTGCATGGAAAACCATACCAAGGCTATTCACCGCCCAAGCCTCGAAAGCCGTTTCTTCTTCATTCAAGGCAGATATGTGAACATCATCATAGCGACCAGTGGGCGGTGTAGCCTCAATGGCTATCCAACTCTCAGAAGAATTTTGGGCAAACAGATTTACAGACAGGAACAAAAAAAGGTATAATGGAAAATATCTCATGCCTAAATGTAACCAATGGGCCTGCACTCAAAACCCCAAATCGCCAATCTGCTAAAATCCGACATCCGTACCACGATATTGGTCATCTTCATACCAAATACGCGTTTGCGGAAACTTCATACCCGATTTTTGAAAGGTCCTTTCAAAGTAAATGAGATTGTTATGAGCCTCAGGATCTTCGGGGAAATACTCACAGGCTTTGATCTCGGAGGTATTCAAGTCAAAGTAAACATCCCAAAGCTCGGCAAAAGGGGCACCCGGTATACGCAATCTGGTTTTCAATAGGCTATTCTGCTCCAGTACGATTAATTCTGGTTCTGAAACAACCTCATATTCCCTGCTCAAAATTTCCATGGGCATTCCGTAGAAGAAGCTGTAAAAGCTAGCATAAGTCCGGTTTCTGGAGCAATTCAGCCTTCTGTCTTGGCGCTCTTCTTCCGGTATTTCCGTTCGATCGTTTACGGCCCAGCTGCAGCTTTCCCCCTCGATTTCAAAGACGATCAAATCAGGTCCGTAATACCGCTCCAGGCGAAAGTAATCAGCTGAGCGATTGAACATGACCGTACTCGCTCGCTCCGGATTACCTAAACGCGGTTCGATGACTTTGAAGGTATCGCGGAGCGTGCTCCAAGAGTCATCTGGATCGTAATAATCCTTGCTTTTCTCGAGTAAATCAGCTGCAGATATGGCATATCGAGGTCGATATTCTCCCGAAAAAACAACCATCCAGCTTTCTCCACCATCCGTAGTTTGTTCCAGCCTTTGCAGGACATACCCGGTTGCAGGGACCAATCTGTAGTCCATTCTCAGTGGTTGGCCCACAGCTTCAAATTGAAAGTATCCTTGCTGAGCCTCAAGCTCATGAAAGTGGGCTACCCAGTTGTCGCGATCTACCCATACTTGCTTGTAGGTACTGTCTGCCGGATCGTAGTAGTTTAAACTCTGGCCAGTATATCCACCAACTGTTCTGTAGTTCTCGTTTAAAGAACAACCATCTACAGATTTAATGATGGAAGAATAAGCAGCTAGTGTATCATGGGTATAGACTACCCACTCGCCTATCCAAAAATCAAGCTTGGAGGTTAGCGGATTATCGTGACATCCGATTCCTCTGGGCGATTGAGCACAGATATCCATTGTGCCAACCACCAGGCAGATGATGAGAATAAAAATGCGCATAGATAGGTCATTGAAAACTTGGTCAAATACAATCGTGCTTAAACTCAGCACCCAGTAAAAGTAGATTGATTTTCTGATCTTTGTTCCGACTTGCTTGTGTTGCTTCTATACCTTTTGGCCATTCGGCGGGCCAAATACTAGCTTCAACAGAGGGTGCTATCCTCTCGATTCGAAAATACATACAAGTAAAAATTGATTGCATGCAATCGTCACAAACTAAGGGTAAATCCAGGCTCAGTTATGCCAAAGACAATGATCCAACCTTTAGAAAGGTCCTTATTCGCACTTTAGAAGTGCTGACTGGTCAAAGGCGAATACAGCGCCTTTATCACGAAATCTACGATATGGAGCTCGAGCCCCACCAAGTTTGGGGCGCCTCGCTCCGGCAACTTGAGATAGAGGTCTCCTACGATCAAAAAGCGTTGGATGCCATCCCCAAGCATGGACCATTGGTCTTCATTTCCAACCATCCGTACGGGGTTTTGGACGGATTAATTCTCGGACATACCGTAAGTCAGGTCAGACCCAATTTTTTCATCCTGGTCAATTCTCTCCTCTTAGGGGAAGCCCTGCTCGATGACTTTTTGCTCCCTATCAGCTTTGAGGAGACACGCGAAGCCATTCGACAGAATATTCACACCAAGCAGGAAACCATTAGAAGAATGCAAGCGGGTGAAGCCCTGGCTATCTTTCCTGGCGGAGGCGTAGCAACAGCAAAAAAGTGGTGGAAAGGCGAAGCAGAAGAGTTGGAGTGGAAGCGATTTACGGCTAAGGTTATCCAACAAACGCAAGCAACCGTTGTACCCTTGTATTTTCCGGGTCAGAACAGCAGGCTTTTTCAACTGGCTTCTAAAATCGATTCCAAACTTCGCCTGGGTCTGCTCATCAATGAAATCAGGAATAAGATGGGTAAAAGGATCGAGCTGAAAATAGGACGACCCATTCCATATACAGAGCTATCGAGCATTAAGGATCGTCAAGCCTTACTCGATCATCTCCAGCAGCAAGTACTCCGTTTGAGATAGTAGTTTACTATTTGTTATAAGCCTGAAGGTCCTTTAATAGCCTGGCATTACTCGCCGCACAACGGTCAATAGATTTGGCACCAAATTGAAAGGCTCCGGCCATGCTGTAGAGTATGTTCTGGAAATATGAATTTTCGATACTACTGAAATCATTTGCACGCACCCCCATGTAGTCAATCTCCTCCACAAAATATTTGCCCAGGTAATCGGCATATATATTATCGAGTCTGAAGAAACTGCGCTTGATTTGATCATGGGTCGAATAGTGGGCCTCGATACTTTTTCTGAGATCCAGATCATTGATCAACCTCAGATCACCACTATTTACTAGGGTTTGGTAGGTCACATCCGTTTCGTGGTAAATTGGCCCTTCCGCAACCTCGAATAGATAGCCCAGCACACTATCCCGACTAGGGATGTTGGGATTTAGAAGCGCGTAGCCCATAAAGCCAATCAATTGAGCTCTATCTGACATGAAGGTTCCCATAGAATCAAGATCTGCGGACTCGTCCTCAATTTCTGATTGCAAGGCCATCAGGTACTGGTTTCGAAGCTGATTATCCGCTCTTTGTTCTTTCCAATTGTTGAGCGAGAAAGCGATGCTAATACCCAGAATGACGATCAGGACTTCGCCCAGAGCATAACGCCAATTGATCTGTTTCATAATTTGAAGGTACAAACTTCATACACTGAACTCATCTGTTTGCTCAAAATTCACAGACTTGATCTCCAGCCAATGATTTTTAATTAAGAAAGCTAAAAAACTGATTTATTGTGGCTCTAAAGAGGAATTATGATATCCAAATCTCTTATTGGTGGAGTTTTTCTGCTCCCTATGCTGTGCATACTGACGACCTGCGGAAGTCCACCTGACGACTCAAGCCAGACAAGTACAAATCCAGCAGACGATACCGAGAATGCTTATTCAGGTAGGTTGGCTTCTGAACCTGAACTGGTAGAAGGGCGATATAATGTTGCCTTCCTCATCATGGATGGTGTCTACAATACCGAGTTGACAGCCCCTTACGATATTTTTCAGCACACCATATTCAGAGACGGTATTAAAGCCATGAATACCTTTTTGGTGGCCGATACTTATGAGCCTGTCCGCAGCTTTGAGGGTATTGATCTCTTGCCGCATTACAATTACCTCGAAGACGACCTTCCAAAGATCGACATTCTGGTCGTGCCCTCTGCAGAGCATCATCTGGATACAGATCTTGATAATGAAGTCATGATCGATTTCGTCCGCCGAGTGGGTAAAGAGGCGGAATTTGTAACCAGCCACTGCGACGGTGCATTTGTGCTGGCAGAAGCCGGGTTGCTGGATGGTCGCATATCTACAACTTTCCCCAGCGACATTGAAACTATGCGGGAGAGATACCCTGAGTTAGACATCAGGGAAGATCTGCTATTTGTGCACGATGGACCAGTCATTACATCCGCTGGCGGAGCTAAGTCTTTTGAAGCTGCGCTCTACTTATCTGAGTATTTATATGGTGCGGATATAGCTCGCAGCCTGGCCCGTGGGCTTGTCATTGACTGGGACCTGGCCGAGGTTCCTCACCTGGTCGTGTCGGAGTAGCCTTGCCTACTTCTTCTCCTGCCGCCGTTGCGCTTGCCTTGCTTCTTATTTTTGCTGCTCATCCATTTTTGGCTGGATACGAGCGCTTCAGGGTAGTGCCCGCCCAATTTAACCCCAAACTCTTGCTGCTGAGCAGGTCTCAATTGATCAGGTCTGTGGACCCATTCTGCCGGTAAGCCCTGCAATTCCGGGCACCACAATTTGACATATTCTCCTTCCGGGTCATAGCGGTTGGCCTGGGTTAGTATGTTGAAGTAGCGATTCTCGCGAGGATCAGACCCGATACCAGCCACATAGTTCCAGTTGCCCCAGTTGCTGGTTACATCGTAGTCGATGAGGATGCTCTCAAAATATTCGGCGCCCATCTGCCAGTTGATTTTAAGATCCTTGACGAGATAGCTGGCTACATTCTGGCGACCTCTGTTAGACATGAATCCAGTCGCGGCCATTTCGCGCATATTGGCGTCTATAAAGGGAGAACCCGTGCTACCTGCTATCCACCGATTAAGGAGTCTGTGATCTTCTCGCCAGGAAGGGTCAATCTCTTCTTTAGGACCACCTTTGAGGAAAATTTTGTTGAGATGCTTTTTGCCCATTAAGCGGAAGAAGTCTCTCCACAGCAATTCAAAAACCAGCCAATAGGTAGAATCGTTAGCGACTTTCTCTTCTTCAAAAGCTTTGATCTCCTGATAGATACGCTTAGGAGACAGGCACCCCTGGGCAAGCCAGGGACTAAATTTTGAACTATAATCCGAGCCAATCAAACCATTGCGCGTCTCTTTATACGTAGCGATGGCTTCTGTATCCCACAAATAATGCTCCAGTCTCTCCAGGGCAGCTGTTTCACCTCCCTTAAATTGAGTAACGGCCCGGTCGTCATACTCGGGTTCCTCCAACCCAAAATCTGACAAAGCAGGAATCTCTCCTAAGTCGAAACCATCCAGTTGCATGGTCTGGATACGAGTTGGCGTTGGAAATGGCTCCCTTACAGAAACCATACGCTCCACCTCTTTTCTGAATTGGGTGAATGTATCAGGTGTCTGGGTCACGGGAAATGGCAAATCAGAGGTGTAGTAGAGCATTTTGCCCCGGCTATACCTGATCTCCCTACCTATGGTCCAAAGTTCTTGCTCTACCGCATCTTGTACCGCTAATTCCTCTTCCGTACGTTCTCGATTACAGTATACCCAGCTCGCTTTCAGCTCCAACGTAATGGCTGGAAGTACCTCTTCTGGCTTTCCAATCCGGATAACGAGGTTGCTGCCCCTTTTACGCAGGTTACGCCGTAGGTCGGCTACACTTTCGATGATAAACTTCGCTCGGTGGCTGCCTATTTTAGGGAAGCCATATTTACGTGTTTTACCGGTAAATTTTCTAGGATCGAAAATAAATACGGGCAGTACCTCGTCGCCGTGACTTAGGGCATCAGCCAGGGCTTCGTTGTCGTGTAATCTTAAATCTTGTCTGAACCAAAGAATGGCGGCTCGCTTAGCCATAGGAACTTTATTTTGTTCGGGCTTCTCCTCGAATCTTGCTAACCTAACCCATAACAGACCTTCGAGTTCAGTATGATTTTTATCAGCCTGGCTTTTGTGCCGATACTGTACTTCTTTTTACCGAACGCTGAAGCTTAACTTATCAGGCCCTAGCCCTGTAATGGTCAGCGAAGTCCAGGCATCGGGCAACTGGGCCTCTTTCTGAACAAGGCCTTCGTCAGTCAGGTGAATGCCCGCGAAACCATAGATTACAGATTGTAGCATCCCTCCAGCCCCTGTAGCAAAATAAGGGTTGGTACCACCGGCCGTCTCGGCCAGCACACCGAATGGAGGAACTTCATTTGGGCGATAGCTTTCCTTAAAGAGCTCATAGGCCTTATTGGATTCTCCCATACGGCTGTAGAGGGTAGCCAGGATAGCAGCACCCATCGCTGGCCCATCCGGAGCGAGTCGAGGCTCGTAATAGGCCAAATCTCTTCGAATGTCTTCCTCCGATTGAACGATCTCCATTGGATAAGCGAGCAGGTTTACATCTGCTTGCTTGATGATCACTCCGGAGTAGGTAGCATTTTCGCGAGTAGTGCCATCCGGAAAAGTGAGAATGGGAATATTTTCGGCAACATGAGCCCAATCGGGATCTGGCTCGAGGCCAAGCTCGATGGCTGCCTGAGTAGCATATCCCAATACTGTAATGGCCATGCCGTTGGTATAAGCATTGTTATCTATGTTTTCTTCCCATTCGTTGGCACCTATCACATTGTCGATATCATATTGGCCAGGCCCATTGCGATCTACCCGGCTGGTCCAGAAATTGGCTACAGACTCGATTACCGGCCATCCTCTATTGCGCAACCACTCTTTGTCTCTAGTCAACTGGTAATACTTCCACATAGCCCAGGCCACATCGCCACTGATGTGGTGCTGAAAGGGCCCGGTCAATGCCCATACCGGCGTATCTTCACTACCGTCATCGGCACTTTCCCAAGGGTACATAGCGCCATCATATCCGTGGGCGTAGGCGTTGCGTTCGGCCATTTCCAGGCGTTCAAATCGGTATTCCATCAGGCTCTCTGCCAAATCTGGTTGCATGGCTAAAAGAGGTGGATACATCCAAATTTCAGTATCCCAAAAAACGTGGCCGTTGTAACCCAGACCGCTGAGACCCATCGGAGATAAGCTATAGGCCTGGCCTTTTCGCGCAAAGCTGTACAAGTGATACAAAGCCGACCTGACAGCTACCTGATCGCGTTGGTTTCCTTCTATGATAATATCCGATTCCCAAAGCTCTTCCCAGGCGGCGTAATGTCGATCCAGCAGCCTTTGTGTGCCCTCCAAACGAGCGAAGATGGTCAGGCGTTCTGCTTCATTGTGTGGATCTTCATAGTGCTCGCTGGCCACGGCAGAGCCGACCAGGGCAAAGGTATAGGTTTCCGACCTGCGCAAGTCTTTATAAAACTTGGTCAAGTGCATGTTGTAATCCCAATCTTCATGAATTAAATCGGGTTCTTCACCGTGCGCTTCCTCGAAAATGAAGCTGGTGCTGGCTGCTACCTTATGCTTTCCACTCGGGCTATCCGCAACCGAACTCATCAGATTTAGTGTGACATGCGGACGATCGATTTCGGCAAATAAATTGCGTACATCTCTCAGGTGGTTGGGAGCTTCGATCACACTCATAGGCGAAATGATCACATCTTGGTGAGCCGTAATCTCAACCGTTGCCAGAGCTGTAAAAGGCAAATGGCGAAGAGACAACAAGCGATGGGTGACGCTAACTTTGTCCCCAACATCGAAGGTGGTGACCAGCTCTGCTCGCTTCATATCCAGCGTTTGCTGAAAATTGCTGATTTCACTGGGCCCAACCCGACGCCCATCTACATCCAGGTTCATGTTCATGTGGTTGAATGTCTTCAAGATGTTGCTTACTCGACCACGTTGGTAATAGTCGTATACACCGTTCAAGACTACATCGGTAACTTTTAGTGGCTCCGGGCTGGATACCAGGCCAACCATGCCATTGGCAACCGTGATGCCGTAGTAATCAGAAGGATCGATATCGTCTGCAGAGATGGCCCATCCAGCTTCTTGTTGAGCTTGACTATACCATGTGATGGCAAAAAACAAGAAAGTAAATAGGTAGTAGCGCATAATGATCAGATAAGGGGGGACAAATATAAATGCCACACTCATCTGATCAAATTCGGTATCTGGTTAATTACTTCAGAAGAAAGGCCCAAACAGAGGGATCGTCTGATAGATTATCTGCTGTAAAAGAAGCCCAAAGGGTATGTTCTGTATACATCAGGTACCCATCCAGGTCTAAGATGGTGGGCACACAACTGACGACCTTCATATTTCTGAGGGTGAAGTCGTCTAACTGATACTGATCGGCACGAGCTACGTATTCTCCGGTAAACTTTTCTTCACCATCGAAAAAGACACACGCTTCCTGGTATACTTCAGCAGTTGGCTCGGAAGTAAGCCTGATCAAGTCGTCGCCATAAAAGAATAACATATTTGAGCGAACCCTTTCATCTTCAGAAATAAGCAGTCCCTCTTCCGTTCGATCAGCTGTAAATGTGGTTATCTCGTCTCCATCGAAGGTTTCCAAAATTTCAATTTCTGCTTCACTCACTTCGGTTACTTCCCAGCGAAGCAAGCCTCTATCCAGTGGCTGGGCCTCACTGCATGTAAAGCTCACCGCACGATACTCATTGAACTGACCAACTTCTGGTGCAGTGAAGTTGATCCTTTCCGGGTCGAGTGGTGCCGGTAATTCGATGTCGTTTTGTTCTCCGCAGCTGGTAAGAAGCAAAGTCAGAAACAGTGCGGTCAATAATCTAGTCATCATCAAACTGGTTTTTGGATTCAGTAAAGTGGTTTGATGCGTTAGACGGTATGCGGCTGGTAAAACGTTGGTTCTATTGTTGACTTGCTTAACTAGATCGTAGCTTATACTATGAAATTCACTCGTGCTTGTGTGGTTTGGTTGTATTATTGCAAACTTACAGCCTGGGTTGTTCCCAAATTTTTAAATCAGTAACTGTGCAGCCACTAGCAGAACGAATGCGCCCTAAGACGCTGGATCAATATGTGGGGCAAACACACTTAGTCGGGCAAGGAGCCGTGCTTCGCCAGGCAGTAGAGGCCAAGCGCATGCCCAGTTTCATCTTATGGGGTCCTCCTGGTGTGGGCAAGACTACCCTCGCACGCATCGTTGCCGCTACTTTAGAGTTGCCCTTTTTCATATTATCAGCTGTAAACTCAGGGGTCAAGGATGTCAGAGAGACCATTAGCAAAGCAAAGCGATCTCAATTCTTTGACCGTCCATCTCCAATATTATTTATAGACGAGATTCACCGCTTCAGCAAATCTCAACAAGACAGTCTTCTTGGCGCTGTAGAATCGGGTACTGTCACATTGATAGGCGCCACTACAGAGAATCCAAGCTTCGAGGTTATACCAGCACTTCTCAGTCGCTGTCAGGTTTACATCCTCGAACCGCTTGGAATAGCCGAACTCAAAATCATGGTAAACCGGGCATTAGACCAAGATGAGTGGTTAAAAAATCGGGAAATAGAAGTAAGCGAATATGATGCGCTGATCCGATATTCTGGTGGAGATGGCAGAAGGCTGTATAACGTATTGGAGCTCGTTACCAATTACAAGGATACTGACAACACCGATGGATTGACCATAACTAATGAATTGGTCACTGAGCTGGTCCAGCAGAACATGAGTCGGTATGATAAGACCGGTGAACAACATTACGATATTGCCTCCGCATTTATTAAAAGCATAAGAGGCAGCGATCCAAATGGAGCTGTATACTGGTTAGCGAGAATGATAGAGGGAGGTGAAGACATTAAGTTTATTGCCAGGCGTCTGATCATATCGGCTTCAGAAGATATAGGGATGGCAAACCCCAATGCTTTACTCATGGCGACTACCGCAGCTCAGGCTGCGCAAATGGTTGGACTACCAGAAGCTCGAATCATATTATCTCAAGCCACCGTTTACTTAGCTACCAGCCCAAAAAGCAACAGCAGTTACCTGGCCATTCAGGCTGGACAACAACTGGTTCGGGAAACGGGTGTTCTCTCCGTACCATTGCACTTAAGGAATGCACCGACTAAATTGATGAAGGACCTGAACTACGGAAAAGAATATACCTACAGCCACGATGGGCCTTCCAACTTTATTCCTCAGGAATACCTTCCAGAAGAAATAGCGGGGACAAAGCTGTTCGAGCCCCAGGAAAACAATGCCCAGGAACTAAAGATTAAAGCATTTCTGGAACGATTTTGGGCAGACAAGTACAAATAGCAACAACTCCCTACTCTTCCTCCTCTTGATAAGCAGCTCGCTCCTCTTCCATTCTGCGCTCAAATTCATCGAAATCATAGTCTGGCATCAACTCTTCTTTCAGATAATCGACTGTATCCTGAAGGTTCTCCAGAAATCGATTGATGTCTTCCTTGTAGATGAAAATTTTGTGGCGCTCCATCCCGCCTCCGTCACGACCAAAATTTCTGGTGTTTTCTGTTAAGACCAGGTAGAAGTCGTCTGCTCTTGTGCGTCGAAGATCAAAAAAGTAGGTCCGCCTACGTCCTGCACGCTGCTTACGGCTGAAGGCAGATTGTATATCACGCCGACGATCTCGGTTGTAATTGCTCACGTTGTTGAGGCTCTTTTGTTTGCCAAGAAAGGCATTTTTAAACATTAGTGCAAATTCACGCCGAATTCCAGGACATACTAAACAGGAATTAAATTAGATTTCACCACGCTCTACAAACTAAAAATGGCCACTAGCAGTATTGCCAGTGGCCATTTTCAGAGGTAAATATTCAATTATACTCTCTGCTAGAAGTCGCTTGCAGAACGTCCCATCAGTGAGAGTACGTTACGGAAGCCGACATAAGATTTGGTCGTATCCTGGAATTCGTATGAACGGGTTCCAGTTTGCAGATAGAAGCTTACATCTTTCCAGCTACCTCCGCGTACAACTTTACGCTTCCAAGCTTCTGGATCGTCTTCATCTGCCTCGTAGTGGACATCAGAGTTCATATCGTGGATGAAGGAGTTCGCATTCTCTACAAATGCTGTGCTGGTCCATTCTGCCACATTACCTGACATGTTGTACAAACCAAAGTCATTTGGATAGTAGGCGTCAACAGGAACGGTGTATTGACCACCGTCTTCTGGATAGTTACCACGACCAGGCTTAAAGTTGGCCAATAAGCAGCCCTTGGCGTTTCTCACATAAGGACCACCCCAGGGGTATGGAGCATGTTCACGACCACCACGAGCGGCGTACTCGTATTCAGCTTCTGTAGGCAGGCGGAATTCTTCTGTAGAGATTTCATTCACACTGTTCCAGAGAGACGTTCTCCAGTAACCGAAGGCTCTGGCCATGTGCCAGTTCACACCAACTACGGGATAATTATCATAGGCTGGGTGCCAGAAATAGTTACGGGCCATTGGCTCATTGTAACTGTAAGCGAAATCGCGAATCCATACCATAGTATCGGGATAGACCTCAATAGTATGTTCTTCGAAGAATCGCTCCGGACTAGAACGACCTCTGTCTGCTGCTGCAGCATCCCAATCGAAGGTCTTGTAATCGTACTTGAAAATGTTGGCATTATACAGTTTACGACCAGCGAAACGAGTTTCCAGATATAGATCCTGGACCTCTGGCGCTGAAAAATCAAGAGGGGCTTCCCAATCGATGCGCTCTTCTCCGTTCTCATCTGCATAATAGTCGCCCATTAAATCGTGAGCGATGGAGTCTCTTACCCAAAATACGAACTGGCGGTACTCATTGTTTGAGATTTCCGTGTCATCCATATAGAAACCTGAGATCGAGATAGACTTAGGCCGTTGGATGAACGTTCCGGTTATGTCTTGGTCACTGTTACCGATGTGTACGGTTCCAGGCCTGACATATACCATTCCGTAAGGATTGACACCTTTCCAATCTGGTCTTTCTAACACGCCGACAAGTTCGCCGGATTCACGACGCCCACAAGATGTTAGGATGACTGCGAGCGTAAAAATTGTAAACGCTACTTTGATAAAATTCTTCATTCTTTAATCCGAGTTTACCTCTGATTTTAGCAAAACGTGACAAAGATGGTGCGAACTTAACTCTTATCCAAGCCTAATTTCAAAACCAAGTGATCTTTTAACACAATTGACTGTGAAACTGTGGAAAGTAAAAATCGTTCAAGTTCGACCGTTTTAAGAGAGTAGTTATTGTAGAGTAGATTGCTGGTTTGAACACAGGCACAAGGGGAAAATGCCTTTATTCTTTAGTTCGAGGGTAGTATATAATCGGGGGTGGTACTCCATCTCCGATACGTTGCCTCAAATTGTACTTGACCACAAATTCGTGCGAGCCATCATGAACAGAACGTATCCCAGAGATGGAAACATCATGCGCGTAAGCAATGCTCAGTTTAGGACTTACGTTTAAGCCTGCTGAAATGATTACAGCATCGCTGCTTAGCGCATCATAACCTCTGAACGAGAGGCCCACAAAAATATTGTCGTTTTTCTGCATGATGGCAGAAATTTCTGCTTGTGTCTGCAATCCATCACTCCTGGCCATAACCGAGGGGTACAACACCCAGTCGGAAAAAGCCTCTAATCGCAGACGCCCATAGAGGGTATACATCGGCCTTACCGACCAGGTGAGCGCTTCCAATTCCAGGGCAGGCGCATTGAGATTTTGGGCGGAGATTCCACCTTCAAATTTGTCAGACTGATAGTAGATACCTGCGCCGAAAGTATACTGGTTGGCGTTGAACAAACCCGTGCCTAAAAGATCGTCGTTATGTATGATTGGCCCTCCTTCTTCATAGCTTCCTTCCGGAGTCCTCAAAATGCTACCGTCCAACTGTAGCTGACGGACTCTGGCCGAAATGCCAAAAGACCAAATAGATCGACCGGTAACAAGTTGATAATTGTAGCTGAGTCCTACCCTGGTATATTGCCTGGCCCCCAACTCCTCTTGCTCCACTTCGATACCGAAGCCACTAGATAGCCGATAAATGGGTAAATGAGCACTCAGTCTTTGACCCGAGGGAGCGCCAACCAAATTAGTCCATTGAGATCTTATGGTACCCGTCACACTTAGGCTATTGTCTAGTCCAGCGTAGGCGGGGTTAAACTGAACCGGGTCCAGAAAATACAAGCTGTACTGCCCTGGTTGCTGGGCTAAAAGGCCAAAATAGGCAACAGAAAACAGCATGCATAGTCTTAACCTCATAATCTAACTAAATTGGTATACATCAACTTCACAGTGGCTGGCGTTGTGCAAGTACTTCTTGCAGGGATTGAACGGGCAGACCACATGCTAGGTTGCGACAATAATACAATAGACGTTCATTTTTACTAAATCGGTTTTCCAGAAGGCTTAATTCTGGGATATTCGTCTCTGCGCAGACGATTATTTCGCCCGGCCGGCTATTGGCCCAGGCTGATTTGGCCAGCTCACTAGCTTCCGGCCCCGTGATAATTAACTCTCCGCGATCGGAATTTTCGTACAAAAGTGCCCTACCCCACCCGGCAAAACTGGTCGGATATTTAATGGCCGAAGACTCCATAAGCCCCAGCAAACGCCTGGCTTCCTGACCATACTTTCCCGGTCCTACAAGCCTATCCATCTTTTGTAACAGCTGTGTGGTTTGCGAATTGCCACTTGGTAATGCATTATCGTATACACTGGCACCGGATACTGGCAATTGACCATGGTCAGATGACGCCATGGCAAATAGACCGGACGACTGGACAGGGAAATTCGTGATCACGTAGTCTAATCGCTCTTTGGCTAAGTAGAACCACTGCTGATCGAAACCCGTCAGATATAGTTCTAATGCTGCTGAAGCCAGCGAAATTTCGTCATCTAAAAATGCTTGTTCCCCTAATTGTTGATCCTTCCCGGTTCGGTACCACTTTCCATCTTTCAACAAGCTAGCTTGCAAGGCCTTCATTCCCTGTTCGGCCAGTTTCAAATAACCATTGTCTGGCAATGCACGATGGCACCAGCAGAGGGCCTCAATCATCAGTCCATTCCACTGCAAGATGACTTTGTCATCCAGACCGGGACGAATACGCGATTCGCGATGGTCGAATAATTTTTGCTTGATCTCCGCCAGGACGAAGTCCGACAATGAATGATTGTCACGGGCTCGATAAAAGATGTTGGTTTTCTCTTCTTCCCAGTTCCCCTCCTCTGTGACTCCCAAATAACTCTCTGCGGCTTCCCAAAGTTGTTCAGGAAGGACTTCCCTAAGCTCTTCTTGAGTCCAGGTGTAGAATTTACCTTCTACCCCTTCACTATCTGCATCCAGGGCGCTGAAAAAGGCTTGGCTATCTGCCCGCATTTCTCTGTTGAGCCAGTCTACGGTTTCCTTTATGGTCTGCTCATATTTAAAATTGGGCCGCCAGAGTTGAAGCTTGGCCAGCATTCTGAGAATGAGCGCATTGTCGTATAGCATTTTCTCAAAGTGAGGCACACGCCATGCGGAGTCGACGGTATATCTGCTGAATCCTCCGCCGATTTGATCGTAAATGCCTCCAGAAATCATGGCCTGCATTCCGCGTTCCGCAAGCTGGACACACTGCTCGTCGGCCTTTAAAATTCCAAATTCGAGTAGGAGTTCCAAGGATTGAGTCATCGGAAATTTCGGAGCGCCGCCATATCCCCCATTCTCTAGATCAAACCCGGATTTTAGCTTCCTGACCATATCATCCAGACTGGTCAAGGCTGCCGAATCAGGTAGCGGTTCATTGATAAAAAGACTGGAAGAATCAGCAATTGAAGTAGTCAATCTTTCTGCCTGTGCCTTTACCTTATCTGGCTCATTGCGATATAGCTCCGTCAGATGAACCAGCAACTGCCTCCAACTTGGCCGCTGATATCTTGGTTCCGGCGGATAATAAGTACCTGCATAAAACGGCCGAAGATCTGGCAGGAGAAAAGCATTCAGTGGCCAACCTCCACTTCCATTGATGGCCTGGCAAGCTTCCATGTAGAAATGATCTATGTCTGGCCTTTCCTCTCGGTCCACTTTGATGCATACGAAATGCTCATTCATGAAAGCCGCTGTGGTCTCATTTTCAAAAGACTCGCGCTCCATAACGTGGCACCAATGGCAAGTACTGTAGCCAATGCTAACAATGATGGGCTTGTCTTCCGACTTAGCTCTGGCCAAAGCCTCCTCTCCCCATGGGTACCAGTCTACGGGATTTCCCGCATGTTGAAGCAGGTATGGACTGGTTTCAAATTGCAGGGCATTCATTCTTAGATAATTTTTGGGGAAACAGTGTAGATGACTAGTACACCCAAACGTCGAGTAAGTGTCTGAATAATTTCACCGTGTTTCTCGCATCAGTCAATGCACGGTGAGCCTCACCGCTAAATTCATATCCTTCGTGCTTTATAGCAGATTGCAAACCACGGGGTTTGGGTAATCCTTTTATTTCCTGATACTGCTTCTTCAGATTTATGTGCGGATGCAGCCAATCATCATCGATCCGATGCAGATCACAGTCACTCGTCATCTGATTGAGATCAAATTTCCCCCAACTGGCCAAGACATAGTCTTCGTCATAAATACCAATGAAGTCTTGAAAATCTTCAGCTACTCTTTTGTAATCCCGAGCGCGGTTGATGTCCGCCTGATCAATTTTGGTTAGCCATCTACAAAAGTGAGACAGCTGTGGGTGAATTACAGGTTTGACCAGCCGACTAAATTCCCCGAGAATTTCACCATATGCATTAACCTTGACGGCACCGATTTCAATCGTTTCTTGCTGCATACGAGGAGGCCTTCCCTCCCAGCAGGTGGCTTCTATGTCGTAAATGATAAAATTCACAGTACGGGCTAGTTTAACAGTTGGGCTTGACTCTTGGAATATCGAGGAGTACTAATCAGGATTAGTGAGAGAAAAAGTAGATTCATCCACATCATCGAGGACGGAAACCTCTCCTAGTTGAAATCGACTTCCTCTATCGTCGGACATAAGTAAACCGCCTATCTCCCTATAATTGTTGAACGGTGTCTCAATCATAGCCTCTTCATCATCTGCCTGTCGATAAAACTGCCAGGTGTTTATGAGATAGGATTCTCGATCTACATAAATACGATATCTATTTTGAGGTGTATCTCCTACGTCTGTAAAGGTCAAATCAATCACAAAGCTCGGCCGATTTGCCTGAGGGTCTGCATCCACTTCACCTTGGTAACTGAGGGTTGTGCCAGAATCTTTCAATTTAAAAGGGAAGACTAGCCAATAGGTGTCATTGATCATGATGCTTTTAGCACGAGATGAAGCTGACGCTACCTCCACAGAATCCGTGATCAAAGTACCATTTACTTGGATAGCACCCTCTCCGGTTTCGTCATTGTACACATATACTGTCGCATCTTTTTCTGAGGTGATGCGTACACGTCCCAGATAGCGATCCCAGACCAAATCCCGCAGTCCGAAGAAGTTGAAAGAAAAGTACCTGGCCTTATCCCAGGCTGATCGACCACCATGAGCGGCCATGACAGAGTCTGCTATGGCAATGGCTTCCGAATCGGAGCCCGCGATATCAAACCCTTCTGCAGGCGGATTAAAATAAGCTTGCGGTTCTGAGGCTTCGACATCATCTGTCTGCTCAGAACCGCAACCCAATATCAGCATCAGGAAAAAAAGCTGGTAGATCTTATTCATAATAAGCCTAACAGCATTTGCCTAAAGCGGTTGCCCAGGCTTTTCCACTAGGCGCTTTTGTATTTCTTGACCGCCTCGGTTAGCTTAGGCACCACATCAAAGAGATCGCCAACCACACCGTAATCAGCAGCCTTAAAGAATGGCGCTTCCGGATCTTTATTGATGACAACAATCGTCTTAGAACTATTAACTCCTGCTAGATGCTGAATGGCTCCGCTGATGCCTGCGGCAATGTACAAGTTGGGCCTAATGGCGATGCCCGTTTGTCCTACGTGCTCGTGGTGAGGGCGCCAGCCCACATCAGAAACCGGACGGCTGCAAGCTGTAGTTGCACCGAGTTCGGTAGCCAGTTCTTCGATTATCCCCCAATTTTCGGGGCCTTTCATACCGCGACCAGCACTAACGACCAATTCTGCTTCTGGTAGCGGAACTGTACCTTCCTGGCGCTTAGTTTCTACAACTTTGACTCTGGAGGCTGGTAAGTCCAGCGAAATGCTTTCGACTGTAGCATCTCCTCCAACCTCCTGAACAGGGATGGAGTTGCCCATTACGCTGATTAGCTTATGCTCAGTTTTGA
>JBCBVN010000057.1:0-17030 GCA_039817625.1 Bacteroidota bacterium | reverse complement strand
ATAGGCAGCAGGATCACCTCATCCAGTTCATCTAAAGCCTGTGCAAATCCGTCTGCAAAATCCCGGGTGCGAGAAAACAAATGCGGCTGAAACACTCCACGTATTGTCCGATTGGGATAGAATTCCCTCGCTGCCGAAATCGTCGCCTGCAACTCTGTCGGATGGTGGGCATAATCGTCTACAACCACTGTAGTCTGGTTGTGCAAACGGATATCGAAGCGTCTTGAGATTCCAGAGAATTCAGCCAGCCCCTTTTTGACAGACTCCGCAGAGGCACCAAGCTCCAGAGCAGCAGCGGCAGCAGCCGTTGCATTTTCAACATTGTGTCTGCCGGGCAATGGCAAACGCAGGCCTTCAATGACCGTACCTGATGTAGTTCTTAAATCAAATTCAAACGCGCCTTCTGCTACTCTAAGGTTATGGGCGTTATAGTCACCCGCGCCAAGACCAAAAGTCAGCTTGAGCCCCTGGGGTACCTGAACCTGATCGGCTAAATCAAACCGCACCAGCAGTGTTCCACCATCCCGAATTTGTTTGGCATAGGCCCGAAAACCCGAATCCAGCATCTTACCGTGATCGCCATAGATCTCCAAATGATCCGGATCCATAGACAGGATGACCGCAATCTCTGGTTCGAGCTGCAGGAAACTGCGATCGTATTCGTCCGCTTCTACAACCACCAGATCGCTCTGACCGTGCACGTAGTTGGTGGCAAAGTCTTTGGCAATACCCCCCAAGAAGGCCGAAGGCTCAAGGCCCGCTACACTTAGTAGTTTGGTGGTGAGCGTAGTTGTTGTTGTTTTGCCGTGAGTCCCGGCGATCCCGACACAGCGCTGATCTTTACTGATCAAACCCAGTACCTCGGCTCTCTTGTAAACCTGCTCTCCTCGCTGGCGAAGAGCCACAAGTTCTGGGAAGTCTTCCGGTACAGCAGGAGTGTACACATAGAGTACGCCATCAGTATTCGGCAACGCTTCCGGCCTTGGCTCGTAGTGTACGGCTATACCCTCAGATGCTAAGGCTTGTGTCAGCGGAGTCGAGGTTCTATCGTATCCACTAACCTCCAGGTTTCGAGCATTGAAATATCTGGCTAGCGCACTCATCCCAATACCACCGATACCGACGAAATAGACTTGCTGTATACTTTCCATCCTCATACCTCGGCTTTTTTGGGAGTGATGGGAATCAAGCTTAGCGCTTCGTCTACAATTCGGCCCACAGCACCAGGTCTGCCCATTGCCGATGCAGCCTGACCGATTTCAGTCAACTGGCTGAGCTCATTGATGAGTTTAATCGCAGTATCCACCAGCTGAGCCTGTGCGTTTTCATCTTTTACAATCACTGTAGCACCCTCTTTTTCAAGCGCTTTCGCATTGACGGTCTGATGGTCTTCGGCCACATTGGGACTAGGGACCAGAATCGATGCCTTTCCCAAATAGGTAAGTTCGGCGATGGTGATGGCGCCAGCGCGACCGATGACTAAACTGGCCTGACTGTAGGCCTCGTCCATACGATCTATGAAGGCCGTGATATGTACGTTAGGCAGCTGTGCCGTTTCGCAGTCGCGATATTCTTCTATATACAAGGCTCCACACTGCCAGGTCCACTGGATGTCTGGATGCGCCGCTATAGCCGCAGTCGAAGCTCTTAAGGCCCGATTGAGCGTACGAGCTCCTTGCGAGCCCCCGATCAGCAGAATGGACCTGGCTCTGGTTGTTTCTGCTGAAGTAGCTTCCGTGACTCCCTGACTAACCAATGCCTGCTGGCGCTCCAGCACATTCTGCAGCATCTGCTCCCGAACTGGATTGCCCGTCATGACCAGTTTCTCTTTGGGGAAGTAATTCTCCATTCCTTCAAACGCAATGCATATTTTATCTACCCGATTACCCAGCCATTTATTGGCCAGGCCGGCAAAGGCATTAGGTTCTAGGATCAGCGTCGGTATTCTGCGACCTGCAGCTGCATACAAAAGTGGCCCACCTGCATAGCCACCGGTGCCTATGGCCAAATCGGGCCGGAATCGTTTGATGATCGACCTTGATTGCTGTAGACTACGCCATAGCTTGACAGGAAGACTAAAATTTTTCCACCACTTTTTGCGCTGCAAACCAGCAATAGGCAATCCTTCAATGGCATAGCCTGCTTTGGGCACCTTCTCCATCTCCATGCGACCAAGAGCGCCCACAAACAAAAATTCTGCCTTGGGATGTCGCTGCTTGATCTCATTGGCGATGGCTACCGCAGGGAATATATGCCCACCGGTTCCACCCCCGCTGACTATAATGCGCGGAGCCCAATCCTTTCGTGCCTGAGTTAATGCGCTCATGCAGCGGTAGTTTCTATGTACTTAGAGACAGATAAAATCACGCCGAAAGCCAGGCAGGTAAACAGGAAACTGGTACCTCCCATACTCACCAATGGGAGTGGAATGCCCGTAACCGGCACCAAATTGAGTACAACAGCGATGTTGATGAAAGCCTGCAAGACAATCAAAAGCGATAAGCCCAAGGCGACCATAGCCCCAAAGGTTTTCGGGCTCTTGGTCACTAATCTGACGACTCTAAAGAATAGTAGCAGATAGACGCCAATAAGTAGTATCCCACCCAGAGCGCCATACTCTTCTACGATAATGGCAAAGATGAAATCCGAATACGGGTGAGGCAGATAGTTGCGCTGGGTAGAGTTTCCCGGGCCTTGCCCGATGATGCCCCCATTTGCGAGAGCAACTTTAGCTTTATTGATTTGGTAATTCTGGTCGGCATCAGCCGCTGCTTCCTCACCAGAGAAAAAAGCAGCCATTCGGCTTTGTACCGTAGGCATTCTCGGCAGCAATTCAGGATATTCATCTCCAATCACAACCATTAGGCTGAAAACGGAAATTCCCAATAAGATGAGTAGCCCGATATACTGGATGGCTACCCGTCCTATAATCATCATGATGATGCAGATGCCAAACAAGATCAATGCTGTTGACACATCATTGATGGCTATGAGTAGGCATACCAGTACAACGGGAATGATAATGGGCAAGAAGGCCGACTTCCAGTCTTTAATGTAGTCTTGTTTGGAGCCTATCGATTTGGCCACAAAAATGATCAGGGCAATTTTGGCAAAATCAGAAGTCTGGAAGGTCAATCCAACAAAAGGTACTTGCAACCAGCGTCGTGCTTGATTGAGCTCGACCCCGATAAATAAGGTGAGGATCAATAAGGTTACCGCTGTGAGCAGCATAACCGGGGCCCACCTGCTGTAGCGCACATAGTGCGTCAGGTGCGTCAGGTACATGAGCGTCAATCCGCCCCCCATAATGACGATGTGCTTGAACAGGAAACTCCCCACCCGACCATCGTACTGTCGGTGAGCGATCGTACCAGTAGAGCTATAGACCGCCAGCACCGAGACAATACTCAGCAAGACAACCACCGCCCAGATGATGCGGTCGCCTCTCAATTCAGTTGCTATGCGTGTGCCTATACTCATGATTTAGTGGTTAGTTATTAGTGTTTCAGGTTTTTGGATTCAGGTTTTGCCATGATCTTGAGGACCTCTTCTCTGAATTGGTCTCCACGATCGATGTAGTTGCGAAATAGATCGAAACTGGCGCAGGCTGGGCTGAGGAGCACCGTGTCTCCGGCTTGGGCCAATCTATTGGCTTCGGCCACGGCCTCAGCAGCACTGGCTGTTTCGACGATTTCAGTTATGTCTTCGGCAAATGCTGCGTTCAGCTTGCCGTTGTCTTTGCCCATGCAAACCAGTGCTCGCACCCGTTGGCGCGCCAGTGGTTTCAGTGGTTCGTATACATTGCCCTTGTCTGTTCCGCCGGCTATCCAGATGACCGGAGTTTCCATAGCATCTAGTGCGTAGCGGGTCGCATCGACGTTGGTCGCTTTGCTATCGTTGATCCAGCATATATTTCGGTGGGTGCCGATGACTTCCATGCGGTGAGGTGCCGGTTGGAAGGTATCGAGCCCCTTTTGTATGTCTTCGGGTGTCAACCCCAGATCAGTCGCCACAGCGATGGCAAAAGTGGCATTGAGCTTATTGTGGTGGCCACGCAATTGGGTAGTCCTTAGGGTATAAGTTTCACCAGCGTAGTGGATCTCATTTTTGGACTTCCGCGGGTCGGAATCCACATTCGATTCTGATATTTCCCCGTGCTGTACCTCTGCCGATGGCGGTATTGGCTTTTGTTGAGCGATCACTTCTACCCTACCCATTCCAGTCGCTATGTTCTCGTCTGTACTGAAGTAATAGGCCAGATCTTCAGCTTGCTGATTTTCAAAGATTCTCAGCTTGCTGTCGATGTATTTATCCAGTTGATAATCATAGCGATCAAGGTGGTCTGGAGTAATGTTCAGCAAAATGGCTTGCTCAGCACGAAAGTCTTCGATACTGTCTAGTTGGAAGCTACTGACTTCCAGCACGTATATGGTCTCTTCTGTAGCTGGTTCCAGCAATAGGCGAGCAAAGCTGGTTCCGAGGTTACCGCCTGCTCGACTATCCAATTTTTTAGTTTGCAGAAAATGCTGGATGAGTAAAGTAGTTGTTGTCTTTCCGTTGCTGCCGGTTATAGCGATAATCCGGCCTTTTTTCATTTGGCGAAAAGCATACTCTATCTCACCAATTAGCTCTGGTTTTCTCTTGGATGGGCTGGTCATTTCCGAGGTAGGCATCCACCTGCGGAAGTCCTCATCCTGAAGCTCCAGTATGCGCTTAATGATGGGTGCCGTATCGGGTATTCCGGGGCTCTTAATGACGATGTCGCTATTCAATATCCGTTCTTCGTCATGTCCTCCCTGTTCATAAGGTATGCCAGCTGCCTCTAGCTCTCTGATTTGCGCCTCTCCTATAGATCCGAAGTCAGACACAAAAACATCAGCTCCCTGTGCTTGTGCCAGGAGTGCTGCACCGATACCGGATTCGCCGGCGCCTAGGATGGAGACCTTAAACCCATCCGCTGCAGCGGATTTAAGATGTGAGAGGCGCTCGCTTACGCGACCTTTAGACATCTGGGACATGCTAATGGGTTTTAGAGTTTTGATTGATCTTGGTTGTTAGCCCTTTCATGAACCCAACCAGCATCTTTTGCTCTTCATCAATCATATTAAGTGCTAGCTCTAACTTTTCTTGATCCCCAAAACCTCTCCTCTTTGCAAGCAACAAATGAGTTTGCAGCTCGTAACAACTTCCCAGCGCAATTTCTAGGTATCTTCTAAAATCTTTATCCGATGATTTGGCTGAACCCTCTGCAATATTTGCTGGAGTGGAAGCAGCTGCACGCGTTGATTGCTGGCTAAGACTATAAAGTTCTTGCCTTGGCCATTCATCTACCATTTGATAGACCAAGTCCGCGATTTCGAAGCCGACTTGCCATATTCTCATTCTCCGGAAACTATGCTGCTTTCTATCCATAATTATTTATTGTCTAAAGCGAAGCGTCTCTAAAAGCTCCTTCTGGAGCTGACTCTACAGGCTCAAAATGAGTCGGTTCTAAAGCGTAGCGCATCTATCTTATCTTCAAGGTCAAAATCGTTGCAACAGCCAGCAGCAAGGCCACGATCCAGAATCGGGTGACAATTTTCACTTCGCTCATTCCCTTTTTCTGGAAGTGATGGTGTAGCGGAGACATGAGAAATATTCGCCGCCCTTCTCCATATTTTCGCTTGGTGTATTTGAAGTATCCGACCTGGAGGACAACCGACAAGTTTTCCAGCAGGAAGATGCCGCAGAAAATGGGCAACAATAGTTCTTTTCGAAGCAGGATGGCCAGACTAGCGATGATTCCTCCAAGGGCTAGACTACCGGTATCTCCCATGAAAATGGAGGCCGGAAAACTGTTGTGCCAAAGAAAGCCAAGGCAGGCGCCCATCAGGCATGCAGCGAAGACGATCAGCTCCTGGGTACCAGGGAGGTGCAAAATATTCAGGTAGTTGGCCGTGATTGCATTAGAGCCTACGTAGGCAAATACAACCAATACAGCAGCTGCGATTCCCGAAACCCCAGCGGCCAGTCCATCTAATCCATCTGTCAGGTTAGCCGCATTACTGACGGCTGTGATGATGAAAACAATGAATGGTATATACAGCAACCAGGCCAGCTGACGACCCAGGCTGAATAGGGTATCGTAATTGAGCAAGTTTCCTTTCAGGAAGGGTACATTGGTCAAGCCTACCTGATAGTCAGCTCGAAGATCGAACACCTGGTTATCGAGCTCTACTCGAATGGGCTCACCAACCATGAATTCTGTACCAATACCTGATGCTTCAGCTGTAGCAACTGGCATACGAACCACCACCTGCTCAGAACTTAACATGAAAATGGCGATGAGTATCCCGAGTCCGACCTGACCTAATATCTTAAATCGACCACGTAGTCCTTTTTTATTCTTGCGAAATACTTTGATGTAATCATCGATAAAACCGATGGTAGCCATCCAGAGCGTAGCAACCAGCATAATCAACAAATAGGCATTTTCAAGCCTGGTGACCAGCAGACAAGGGAGAACAATGGCTAACACGATGATGATGCCACCCATTGTAGGTGTCCCCTCTTTCTCTTTTTGGCCCTTGAGTCCTAAATCTCTGACCGTTTCTCCAACTTGCTGACGACGAAGCAGATTTATGATCCTGCCACCAAAAGCGATGGAAATCAGCAGGGAAATGATAATGGCCAAACCCGCTCTAAAGCTGAGTGATTGAAAAAGTCTGGCCCCGGGCAAATCGCCCATTGTCATCTCCAGCCATTCTATGAAATAGATTAACATATCTAAGTTCGCTTAGTGTGGTTGTCAAAAAAATCGCGAATCACTTCTCTATCGTCGAAAGGCAATCGCTCGCCATTGATCTCCTGATACGTTTCGTGACCTTTACCAGCTACCAGAACCAGATCACCAGGATTGGCAAGCGCAAGGGCTGACTCAATTGCTGTCTTTCGATCGGTTATTCGAGCAGTACGAGCAAGTAGATCAGGAGTATCCAGGCCAGTCATCATTTCATCGAGTATAGACTCCGGGTTTTCAGTTCGGGGATTATCACTCGTCAATATGAGCTGGCTGGCTAATCTCGCACCAATGCGGGCCATTTCTGGTCGCTTGGTACGATCGCGGTCTCCACCTGCACCCACGACACAAATAAGCTGACTGGTCTGAGGTAGGCTTTGAAGCAGCGTCTCCAACACTTTTTTCAGTGCATCGGGTGTATGTGCATAGTCAACTACCGCTGTTCGCTCTCCTTTCGGATCAAACACGTACTGCATACGTCCGGCAGGAGCCTGCAACTGGCTGAGTGCGGTTAAGCTATCCATTTGATTTTCTTCCAAAAGGCGAGCTACGCCATACACTGCCAGAAGATTGTAGGCATTAAATCGACCCAAGAGACGGGTAAAGACTTCCTGCCCGTCGATTTCCAGATGTAAACCCATTGGGTTGTCATCGAGTAGACGAGCACGATAGTCAGCCATGCTGCGCAAAGAATAGCGGTAAACGCGGGCGGCGGTGTTTTGCACCATAACCGCACCGCGTTTATCGTCGATATTTACCAGCGCAAAAGCGCTGGCGGGCAATGTGTCAAAGAACATTTTTTTCGCCTCGATGTATGCCCGAAACGTACCGTGGTAGTCCAGGTGATCGTGCGACATATTCGTGAAGACTCCCCCGTCAAACTTCAGTCCCGCTATGCGGCGCTGTTGTGTTGCGTGAGAGCTTACTTCCATAAAAGCGTGTGTTACGCCTTGGTCTACCATCTCTGCTAATGCCTGGTTAATGGCCATTGCATCGGGTGTGGTGTGGGTAGCAGCTTGCTTTTTATGGCCGATTCGAATTTCTACCGTCGAAAGCAGGCCTGCATCGTAGCCTAAATGCGTGAAGGCATCATGCAGTAAAGTCGCTACCGTAGTTTTTCCATTGGTTCCCGTTACGCCGACAAGCCTTAGTTTTTTACTAGGGTGGTCGTACCAGTTCGTAGCGAGCATACCTAGTGCTTCGGCTCCGTTCGGCACAACGATCAGACATAGGTTGTTTGAAGCATTAAAGCCATCTGGAAAGTGCTCGGCAACAAGAGCTACAGCACCTGATTCGACGGCATTTTCCAGGAAATCATGTCCATCGACCTGACTTCCTTTTATAGCCACAAACAAGCTACCAGGAACTACTTTTCGCGAATCAAATACGACTGACGTTATGCTCAGCTCCTCATCCGGCATTTGGATGTTGGTTGCTGGCAAGTCTTGAGTCAGTTTGCTGATTAGCATAGTAACTGATGGTATTCCGGTTTTTCAATAGTCATCGCAAGCGCAAGCTCACGTCGCGGCCCATGCGTCCACGGGCGTCGCGATGCCACTCCTGATCATATACTCGCCCAACCCCTTCGGGATGTACGGTATACCCCAGGTTCTCGAGTACGTAGACGGCGTCACGCAGACGCATACCACGCACATCGGGATGGGCGTATTCTTCAAGGTTTCCAGGTGCGAGCAAGAGTGCCTCTTCCGTAGCTCTTACCCTGGCAAAAGGCTCTGAGGTGGTAGAGTCAACCTCCATATTCAAAAAATCGAAAATGGTCTCCAGGTCAGATTGATATCCTACCGAACCATTAGGTAGATTGTCTGCATACAGCACAGGGCGAGGCCCTCTATTGATCGGTTCATGTATGTCGATCATACTGTTGTAGATGTTGTCTGTAATTTCTCTGAAGACCGGGCCAGCTACATCAGCACCGTAGTATTCTCCAGCTGTTGGGTTGAAAATGACAACGATACAACTGTACCGAGGGCGGCCGGCTGGAAAGTAACCAGCAAAGCTAGCCTGGTGCTTTAGTCTTCTGCGGCTACGTGTACGGCCATAATTCTGCTGACTCGTACCTGTTTTTCCAGCAAACCGGTACTGACTGGTCTTTAGTCGCTTGGCCGTTCCCCTTTCTACAACACCTTCCAGAAGGTCCTGGGCATTTTCGATGGTGCTTCTGGATGCGATCTGATCATTGAGTACAGTAGGGCGAAATCTGTCGAGCACCAGCCCTTCTCGTTCCAACCGATCTACCAGGTACGGTTTCATCATCCGACCACCATTGGCCACGGCATTGTAGAAAGTAAGCATTTGAAGAGGGGTTACCTCAGATTCGTAGCCAATAGCCATCCAGGGGAGTGAACAGGCCGACCACTCCGCATCGGTTCTCTGTCTGATCATGGGACCTTGCTCGCCTTCAATTTCTAAACCCGTTGGCAAGTCCAGACCGAAAGAAACCAGGCGCTCACGAAAGGCATCGGTTGTATATAGCGAATCAGCCAGCTTGGCCATACCCACATTAGAGGACTGCTCAAAGGCCTGCCGAACACTGATTGCATTTAGTCTGCGCAGACCCAGATTGGAATCTTCCATCGGGCAATCGTCGTAAAAGACTTTCTCGCCTTTCTCTATGTCAACCTCGTCATCCAGCTCTACCAATTCATCTTCCATCAGGGCCATGATGGTCGCGAGCTTAAAGGTGGATCCTGGCTCAGTATCCATAGCCAAAGCGTAATTGTACATTTCGTAGTAGTCGCGCCCATCGGTCGTCTTGCCAAGATTGGCCAATGCTCTGATGGCTCCTGTTTCTACATCCATTACAATTGCCGTTCCCCAATCGGGTTGGTGACGGCGCATAGCCCGCATGAGCGCTGTAGAAGCAATATCCTGAATATTGACATCGATGGTGGTATGAACATCGGCTCCCTGGGTGGGCTGGATTGACCCCAGGTTATTCATAGGAAGCCAATTATCGCTACTGGGATCGAGACGAAACATTTCTTCCTGCCCCTGTTCTCCAGCTAACTGCTCGTCGAAGGCACCTTCTATACCCACCATACGACCATTGCGGACACTGCCTACGGTACGACTACCCAACAGCCCGAATGGCCGTTTTCTCTCCGATCGCTTTTCAGCAATGATGCCTCCACGATACTGACCCAACCTAAAAATCGGAAAGGAGTACAAACGCTGCAGCTGACCATAACTGACCTGATCGGCAATACGGTAGTAGCGACGCCTGTTCTCCAGGTCGCGCATATTGAAAAGACTATCGCGCCAGGCGCCCACCGTATAATCGCTATCTACATGCTCGGCCAGCAAATAGGCCAGTGAATCGATATTGTCGTAATAGACATCCTTATCTGCCACATAGGGGTCAAAGGCGACCGAATAATAGGGAATAGAAGTAGCCAGCAGGTTGCCATCATGGCTATAGATGTCGCCTCGATCCGGTTCTATGATTCGAGTTCGGAAATTATTTTCAGCAGCACGGCGATTCTCCTTGGCATCCAGCACAGCCATCTCTATGGTGCGATACATCAGCAAGCCCGCTATAGGTATCAAGAACAGAAAGAGTACGAGATATACTCTGACTAAAACTTCGTTCTTATTGTTACTGGCCATGGATAGTGCTCTCGAAATATTTTTATGGGATGAATGAAATGGTGTAGAGATCCAATCAAGGATTCTCCGGTTTGACGCGTACTTCTATTTTCTTTGGACGGCCCCTATGCATTCGCAAACCCTCGCCACTTACACTTTGCACGACCTCTGACCTCAGGCTATTCTGATTATTTTCACTGCGCAATGAACGCTCGGTCCATTGCAGCACTTCGACCTCTTCTTTCAGGCTATGCAGCTTTCGTACATTGTATTCTGCATAGTGCGTATTGGCGATGTACAGCACCGCCAGGAAACCACAGTAGGCGATGAAGCCCAGGTTCTTCAGTATTAAGGTCGGTATGTTAGGTAGCTTCTTTCCGAAGCCCAAATCAAGCTTTGCCATTGTTTCACACCTTAGTCAGAGCTTCTGCTCCGTTTTATTTTTCAGGACTTCCGCAGGTTGTTGCTTTCCACATTCGTGTCGCATGTTACTTGCTGAAGTACACCATCAGATCTTCTCCCCTACTCGCAATTTGGCAGATCGCGCGCGAGGATTCTGATCTATTTCGGCTTGCTCGGGTAGGATGGGCTTTTTGGTCAGTATGCGATAAGGCCTTTCGATATTGCCATACTCATCTTTGACCTGCTCTCCTGAAGCATTGCCATAGCGGAGAAAATTTTTGACGATTCGGTCTTCTAAAGAATGATAACTCAAGACGACCAATCGCCCTTTAGGAGCTAGTAGTTCTGTGCACTGGGTCAACAGTTCACGGAGTGCTCCCATTTCGTCGTTTACTTCTATGCGTAAGGATTGAAAAACCTGGGCCAGATAACGATTTCTCTGACCTCGAACCCATGGATCAACAGTCTGTAAAAACTGACTTATGGTTTCAATAGGTTCGATTTCTCGTGCCTGAACTATGGCTTGAGCCAGCGTTTTGGCATTTCTCACTTCACCGTATTCGCTAAAGACAGCCTGCAAATCTGTCGCTGAGTACTGATTGACAATATCAGCAGCAGTTCGATCAGATGTCTGTCCCATTCTCATGTCCAATTGAGCGTCAAAACGAAAGCTAAAGCCTCGCTCTGCCTGATCAAATTGGTGGCTAGAGACACCTAAATCAGCTAGTATGCCATCAATCTGACTTACACCGTACAGACGTAAGTAGTTACGCAGTTGGCGAAAATTGGCATGGATTAAGGTGAGCCTTGAATCTTGAGGTGCATTGGTTAGTGCATCTTCGTCTTGGTCAAAGGCGAAGAGCTTAATGTCGGTCATATTCCCCATACTTTGTAGTATGAGTTGAGTGTGACCACCACCTCCCATAGTAGCATCAACGTAAATTCCTCCAGGGCGCAATTGCAGGTAGTGCACGCATTCGTGCGCTAGAACCGGTACGTGGTAAGCCATTAGCCTTCTACCTCCAGTTCAGTCTGCGACCCTCCGAGTACTTGCTCGGCCAGAGCGGAGAAATTCTCCGGTTCGGCTTCGAGCATATTATCGTATTCGGTGCGCGCCCAAATTTCAATACGATCGTGCATGGCTGAAAGGATGACCTCCTTCTGTATCCCCGCATAATCAATCAACCGTTGAGGTAGATTTACACGGTCGGCGCTATCCAATTTTATAGGGGTAGCTCCTCTGTAGAAGTAGCGGACAAACTGACGATTGCGCTCATTGTATTTATTGAGCTTATTGACTTCTCCGCTGATGCGCTCCCATATGGGTTTGGGATAAAGTGTCAGGCACTTTTCAAACCCTCGGTTGACGACCAACTCGATGTCTTCGCGTTCGCCCAGGCCATTTAGGAGACTGCTGGGTAGACGAAAACGCCCCTTTCCATCGAGGGTGACATTGTGTTCGCCAAGCAGTTCCTGCTGTTCCATAATCGATCTACGACTAGTGCTTGAGCACCAATCGTTTATCAAAACTAGTAGTTTTTACCACAAGTTCCCACTAATTCACACTTTTTTTCACTTCTTTTTTCAGTTCAATGTCAAGAAGTAAGGTCAGACGCTAAAATATCACCAAAAAAGTGGTATAAATAAAATCAAAAAAGATACAAAATGCTCGTACAGCTACAATTTGATTTAGACAAGGATCGATAAATGGATATAAATGAGGCAAATAGCCCAGAAATCACCTGCTGTAAGGTGGGAAAATGTGTCTAATCATTGTTGCCAATTTAGAAAATACGGTGCGAGATATGGATTAACGCTTTATCTCAACGAATCAAAAATAAACAATAAATTTTAAATACAAAATTTTTTAGCCAATATCAATACATTTTGTTTGCTATCTTTTTACAAGTTTCTAAGATTTATGGATCTTTGGAAAAATCCAAATACCCAAATCCGTTTGAACCTCACCATCAAAACACTCGCGCACCTAGAAACCATCTGTAGCCAGGAGCTTCAAAAGCTGGGCGCAACAAATATCAAGGTAGGCCGCAGAATGATCAGTTGCCAGGGTGACCTGAGAACGCTGTATCGCATCAACTTAGAGTCGCGCACAGCCTTGCGGGTAATAGTTCCCATCAAAACATTTACGGCCACAAGTGAAAAATCACTCTACCATGGCGTGCGAGATATTGAATGGGTACACCATCTATCGGTAGATGGCAACCTTTGGATAGACCTGGTCAATCAATCTAAGAGATTTCGCAATAGCCATTATCTGGCCCAAGTCTGTAAAGATGCCATTGTAGACCAATTTCGGTCAACAACCGGCAAACGACCTTCTGTAACTAAAGAAAACCCCCAGCTGAGACTCAATGTGCATATCGGGCAAAGAGGAAATACGACCTTGAGTATTGATAGCTCAGGCGATGGTCTGCACCGAAGAGGTTATAGAAGTAGCGGTGGACAAGCGCCACTAAATGAAGTACTTGCAGCAGGACTACTCATACTAAGTGGCTACAGCGGTGACACTCCATTTGTTGATCCGTTTTGTGGTAGTGGTACGCTGATCGCTGAGGCCGCTACGATGGCCGCAAGAAAAGCTCCGGGCCTGAACAGAAGATTTGGCTTTGAGCACTGGAAGGACTTTGATGCCGCACTATATACCGACCTGCGGAAGTCCCTGATTGAAAACGAACGCCAGCCGCCCTACCCCATCCTCGCAGGAGACAATGACGAAAAACAGCTTGGTCTGGCAAAGTCTTCACTGACCAAACTCGGCCTACATCAACACATTACTTGGCACCAGGGTGATTTTGAAGGTTTATCGAAACCAGATGCCAGAAGCCACATGGTCACGAATCCCCCCTACGAGATAAGGTTGGAAACCGGAGATATCGAATCTCTCTACCGCCGATTTGGAGATCATCTCAAACACCATTTCACCGGATGTACCGCCTGGATACTATCTGGTAATCGACCTGCATTAAAGCGTATCGGACTCAGGCCTAGTGAGAAGATAGCACTCAAGAACGGTCCGCTAGATGTAGATTTTTGGAAGTTTGAGCTGTACTAGACTCATGATTTTCTCCATTGCCCCACATAGGTGTCGGGCCTGATCTGCTTCAGCTCTTCCTTGACAGCATCATCCACCTCAAGTCCATCTATAAATTGGTGCATCGTATCCTGGTCGATTTCGGACTTGCCTCTGGTTAGTGCTTTCAGCGCTTCGTAAGGCTTGGGATACCCTTCCCGCCTAAGAATATTCTGGATGGCCTCGGCTGTGACCAACCAGTTGGCAAGAAGGTCTGATTCGAGTTTGGCTCCGTTCAACAGCAACTTGTCTAAACCCTTCTTGATGGCCTTAATCGCGATTAATTGGTGAGCTAAAGGCACACCAATATTGCGAAGGACGGTAGAGTCCGTCAAGTCGCGTTGGAGACGACTAACCGGTAGCTTTTCGGCTAAATGCGACAATAAGGCATTGGCAATGCCCAGATTTCCTTCCGCATTTTCGAAGTCAATAGGGTTCACCTTATGCGGCATGGCACTACTGCCTACCTCGCCGGCAATGGTGCGCTGCCTAAAATATTCCATGCTGATATAGGTCCAAACATCGCGACACAGATCAATGAGGATCGCATTGATGCGCTGGAGGACGTGAAAGACTGCACCCAGATTGTCGTAATGCTCTATTTGTGTGGTCGGATACGAGCGCTTAAGCCCCAGGCTATCGACCAGCTCATGAGCAAAAGCATCCCAATCATAGGATGGATAAGCCAGGTAATGAGCATTTAAATTACCGGTCGCACCACCAAACTTGGCTGGAATGGCCAACTCCCTCAATTGACGCAACTGCTCATCAAGTCGACTGACCCAAACAGCGAATTCTTTACCCAGAAGGGTCGGACTGGCCGGCTGCCCATGTGTCCTTGCCAGCATGGGTATATCGCCCCATTCATTACTTAGCTCGTCTAAGCGGTCTCTAAGGGATTGAAGAGCGGGTACACTTACCTCTTCCAGCCCATCTTTAAGGCTCAGGGGAACAGCCGTGTTATTGATGTCTTGGCTTGTCAGTCCGAAGTGTACAAATTCCAGGATCGAGCTCAGTCCGAGTTCTTTAAGTTTGTCTTTCAGGAAATATTCTACGGCCTTTACATCGTGATTAGTTGTTCGCTCGATGTCCTTTATTGCTTGAGCATCTGCTTCTGAAAAGCTGGAGAGAATCTCATCAAGTTGCTGTATTTGACTTTTCGAAACCTGTTGAAGTTGCGGCAATCCCAAGCTATGCAGCGCCTGCAAGTACCTGATTTCTACCAGTACTCTATATTTGATAAGTCCGTACTCTGAGTAGTACGCCTGAAGCGCCTGAGTTTTCGTTTGATAGCGGCCGTCGACTGGGCCAATAGCGAGTAGTGAAGAGATGGCTTACTTTTTTGGATGGGTACGAAGGTAACCTAAATACAAAAACCCCAATACCCAAAATGAGTACTGAGGTTTTTGAAATTTGAGCGGATGACGAGGCTCGAACCCGCGACCTCAACCTTGGCAAGGTTGCGCTCTACCAACTGAGCTACATCCGCGTCTGCTGGCTGCTCAGCCATAGCTTTATTACTAAAGCGGCGGCAAAGATAGCATCGTCGATAACATAGGCGCAAATTTTAAACCACATTTTTTAAAAGACTAATTTCTGATTGGTTTAGTGCAGGCCAGGGTGGCCTTGTACTTTTGCTACTCGTGCAGATAACCATCGCACCATACCGGCAAAAACTTGCACTCGGCCTTACCCTTTTATTGGGTCTTGGGTTGTGGTGGTGTAACTTCAATGCGAGGGGCTTATTCTTAGACGAAGCTAATCTGGCCTTAAACGTATCAGAGCTCAGCTGGGCAGAATTATTTGGCCCTCTGAGATACGAGCAATACGCCCCCCCACTTTACCTGGTATGCCTCAAAGCCCTGGGAAGCACACTCGGCTACGATGAAGCCATCTTAAGACTCCCCTCCCTATTGGGCAGCATACTGACACTTGTTGGATTGGTGGCAGCAGGGCGCAGGCTTGGACTCAAGGAATGGTCACTGGCACCAGTGGCTTTCTGCTTCGTATCCCCATTAGTGTTGAGATATGTTGGCGAACTCAAACCCTATGCGCTAGACATGGGGCTGGCAGCTATGATCATAGCCTGGACATTGAGCAAACCTAAACCCCAATGGTGGCAGATTCCAATAGGCATAAGCCTGGTCTGGCTTTCTTTTCCGGCCATATTCTGCCTGGCAGCAACCGGCATCTACGTTTTAACCACTAGCAAAATCGACAGTAAAAAATGGCTACTCATAGGAACGAGCTGGGTCTTGGGCTTTGCTGTACTATATACTCTGCTCCTGGATGATCAAAGCAGTAAATCCGGCTTACAGACCTACCACAGCATCTACTTTTTCCCATGGAAATTTTGGACTTTAGACGCCTGGTTAAATGCAGCCAGGCTTAGTCAGTTTCCGCTCAAACACGGCTTTGGATATACAGTACTTGCGCAGGTAGTGAGTAGTATTGCCATCCTTTGTCTTCTCCTTACTAACAAAAGGGACAATTGGCGCATCATCCTGCTTCTACTTGGTCCTACCTTACTTGCCGTGGGTGCGTCTATATTGGGTAAATACAGTCTCATCCCCCGATTGATGCTATTCAGCTTTCCGGGACTCTGGTTGGCAGCAGCGCTCGGTTGGCAATGGCTACAGAACCGCTTGGCTCCCAAATGGGGAATGATTGTACCTGCGGTAGTCCTATTGCTTATACCCGGCACCAATGTGATCCGGCATTACCGAAGCCCTCTTCAGGTCGGACAAGTAAAAAGTATGCTCAATAGCCTATCGGGTACAAATCCTGTATTTGTAGACTATTGGGCCGTTCCAGCCCTCAGATACTATAGAGAAATCCATGAACCTAAGCTAGGTCCCAATGTAGTGTATCACTATTGTGAGGACCTTTGCCCCTCACTGGATGCCAGGCCACCTTATACCCTAATTTTCAGTATGAAAACCATAGAGGGTGTCAACCAAAAGATTAGTGAAACGAAAGACAGGCTAACCTCAGATTCTACTAAAATTCAGGAAAAATTCTTCTTCAGGGGGCAAATTATTAAGGTTGATTTAAAGTGACTTCCAGCCTGAACTAAGCTGGTAAAGTCCAAGTTGAATAAGTACTTTTAACTCAACTTAAAACCAGACAAATGAAATATGAATATTTCATTTG
>JBCBVN010000056.1:0-17063 GCA_039817625.1 Bacteroidota bacterium | reverse complement strand
GATCACAAAACTAGAATGACAATTAATAGATTATTAAAATCTCTAAGATGACAATTGCAATTGAAGCAAAGGTTGATGGTAAAGAAAAGCTCAAGAGTCAATTAGATACTCATGGTGTGAAATATATCATGGTTGAACCGAAAAAGCTGATTGGTGTAAGCGAAGTTGTTCAATTCCTTATGGATATAGCACCCGATGCTTTGTCAATATTTGTTTCAATCCTTGAGCTTAGAAAAATGAGTAATGAACCAACCACCATTATAATAGATGGGATAAAATATGAATATACTTCAGAGGAGCAATTGAAGGCAATTCTAGATAGCCATAAAAAGCAAGAGTGATGGTTGATTAAAACAAATATATTTTAAACTCAAAAGCTATGTTCAGGCACCTCCACCTCCTCTGCTGTTTTATGCTTATTTCCGCTTCGGCTGGCAGTCAAATAATTGCGGTTGGCGACAATGGTGATTTTCCCAACCTGGAGGCATTAGATGGTTTGGTGTCTGCGGGAGATACCGTACAGTTGGAAGCTCAGATTTTTTCTGATGGCACTCAGTTTTTGGTCGATTGGATTGGGACGGAAGCAAGTCCGATTGTTATACTGGGAGCGATTGATCATCAAAGCATATTCAGAGGTGGAACCGAAGCCATTCACTTAATTGATTGCAATTATGTTGTAATTGATGGAATACGAGTAGAGCAACAAACAGGGAATGGGATAAACATAGATGACGGAGGAGATTACAGCACTCCATCTACGCACATTACGATTCGGAATTGCCTGTTTAGAGACATGGCCGGGGCCGGCAATAATGACTTGCTGAAAATGTCTGGGGTGGATAGTTTTTTCATACAAGAGTGCCAGTTTTTAAATGGCGGCTCAGGGGGCAGCGGTGTAGACTTCGTAGGTTGTCATTGGGGTGTTGTGGAAGACTGTTTTTTCGAGGACCCTGGTGTGACAGGGATTCAGTGTAAGGGCGGAACCCAATTCATCAGGATGCAGCGCAATACGTTTAAAAATGTATCTCAGCGCGCGTTAAATCTGGGTGGTAGTACGGGGCTTGAATTCTTTCGCCCGCCTCTGCCAGATCCGATAGTAGATGCGTTTGAAGCTGCGGATCTAGAGGTTTTTTCTAATGTATTTATCGGTAGCAGGGCGCCAGTAGCTTATGTAGGCAGCGTTCGTGTCAAGGTGTACAACAACACCTTCTATAATCCAGACAACTGGGTGATCAGGATTTTGCAAGAGAATACCGCTACCGGATTTTTGGTGTGTGGAGATAATGAGTTTAGAAATAACATCGTCTACCTGCCAGGTGATCTGACAGAGGTGAATATTGGTCCTAACACCGCCTCTGAGACTTTTGGATTTAGCAATAATCTGTGGTTTAATGCATCCAGTGATTCCTGGACGCCAAACCTGCCCGTGCCGGATATTGATCAAATAATTGATGACCCCTTATTCGAGGACCCTGTCAATGAAAACTTCATAATACCAAGCAATAGCCCCGCTGTGGGTGCGGGACTAACAGTTGAGACACCGGTTACGGACTTTAATAATTGGCCTTTTCTATCGCCTCCATCGATCGGAGCATTTGAGGGTGGGGAGCCTAGCTCTCAGGCTGATCTAGAATCCAAAAATATTCATGTTCAATTGTTTCCAAATCCAGCCATGCACAGCATCTGGGTAGATGGAGAACGGAACCAGTCGCGCTTGGTCTTTTTAAATACACTGGGGCAGGTGCTGAAGCGAATAGACAATATCAGTTTGCCAGTCCGGGTTGATGTGAGTGACTTTCCTGCGGGTGTGATTTCAGTCTTGTTGGTTGATCTCAGCTCTAAGCGAGCCCATGCACGTAGGTTCATCAAAAGATGACTTGGTAAATTCTATTGAATTAAGATGAAGTTGATTTCGCTTTTTGTTATTGCGGTGTTGATTGGGGCGACTTGTCATTCAGGGCCGATTGAAAATAAGATTGTGGTTTCAGCGCCTTATGAACAGCCAGATTAGACCTTAGCTCAATTCGCTTGCTTATGGGTATAGAATGGTTGGGCTCAGGATACAGGGTGCAGCACCCGACTAGCGGAAGTCCAATGACAACATACTGGCTTGTTTTCCTCATTCACTTTTTCAAAAAATCGACGAGTTTATAGATATTTGCCTGAACTCGGATGGAAGGGCAACAGCCCATGGATTTGAGTTGTTAACAGTATGCAGACTTGCGATAAAACCACCAGACAGAATTGCGGCGATGAGCAGGTCTGATAGGTACCAAAAGGATAACACTGATGAGCAGATACAGCGCGTATTTAAAGGAGATTGAAGAAAGAAAACAGCAGAACCTTCACCCCAAGCCAATTGATGGTGCGGAGCTAATAAGTGAGGTTATTGATCAGATCAGAGATGTCGACCATGAACATAGAGAAGACTCTCTCCAGTTTTTCATCTACAACACGCTGCCCGGAACAACCAGTGCCGCTGGGGTGAAAGCTAAATTCTTAAAAGAGATCATCCTTGGCGAAACCGAAGTGGCGGAAATCTCCCCGTCTTTTGCTTTCGAGCAGTTGTCGCACATGAAGGGCGGGCCATCAGTAGAGGTACTTTTAGATCTGGCTCTGGGAGAAGATAAAGGTATTGCTGAAGCGGCAGCTCAAGTGCTGAAAACTCAGGTCTTTCTATATGAAGCAGATATGGAGCGCCTGGAATCTGCTTTTAATAGCGGTAGCGCGATCGCCAGAGATATTATAGAGAGCTACGCCCAGGCTGAGTTTTTTACCAAATTGCCAGAGATCGATGAAGAAATCAAGGTGGTGACCTTCGTTGCAGGCATCGGCGATATCTCGACTGACTTGTTGTCTCCAGGTAGTGACGCCCATTCTCGCTCAGACAGAGAGCTGCACGGCCAGTGTATGTTTGAGCACAATAAAGAACAACAACAAGCGCTGCTCGATCTGCAGGCTGCACACCCCGATAAGCGGGTCATGCTTATAGCAGAGAAAGGAACCATGGGGGTTGGTTCTTCCAGAATGTCTGGTGTCAATAATGTAGCCCTGTGGATTGGTAAGAAGGCGAGCCCTTATGTACCGTTTATCAATATTGCCCCTGTTGTGGCAGGCACCAACGGTATTTCTCCCATCTTCCTGACTACGGTGGGTGTAACCGGCGGAATTGGACTTGACCTCAAGAACTGGGTAAAGAAATACGATGCCGATGGTAATCTGATCGTTGACGAGGAAGGTGAACCCGTGCTGGAGCAGGCCTACTCTGTGGATACGGGTACGGTATTGACCATAAACACCAGGACTAAAAAACTATATAATGGCGAGGAAGAGCTGATGGATATATCTTCGGCCTTTACTCCTCAGAAAATGGAGTTTATGCGGGCCGGTGGTTCGTATGCCATCGTGTTTGGCAAGAAGCTCCAGACTTTTGCAGCAAAAGCTCTTGGTATAGATGTTCCTCCTGTATTCGCAGCATCTAAAGAAATTTCTAACGAAGCGCAGGGTCTTACTGCTGTAGAGAAGATCTTCAACAAAAATGCAGTGGGCACATCAGGCGCTACTCTGCATGCGGGCTCTTATGTCCGTGTAGAGGTCAACATCGTTGGATCACAGGACACGACAGGACTGATGACCTCTCAAGAATTGGAGATGATGGCTGCTACAGTCATTTCTCCGATTGTAGATGGTGGCTATCAGTCGGGTTGCCATACGGCTTCTGTGTGGGACTTTAAGTCTCAGGAGAATATTCCGAGGCTGATGAAGTTTATGAATGACTTCGGTCTGATCACCGGGCGCGACCCAGAGCACAAGTATCACCCCATGACGGACGTGATCCACAAGGTGCTTAACGACATTACAGTAGACGACTGGGCCATCATCATTGGTGGTGATTCGCATACGAGGATGTCGAAGGGAGTTGCATTTGGTGCTGACTCGGGAACCGTAGCCCTTGCATTGGCTACAGGTGAGGCCTCGATGCCCATTCCCGAATCAGTAAAAGTGACCTTCAAGGGTGAGATGAAGGATCACATGGATTTCCGCGATGTGGTTCACGCTACGCAGTCGCAGATGCTGAAAAAATTCAATGGTGAGAACGTTTTCCAGGGAAGGGTGATCGAAGTACACATCGGTACTTTGCCTTCTGACCAGGCCTTCACCTTCACCGATTGGACAGCGGAGATGAAAGCGAAAGCGTCCATCTGTATCTCACAAGACGATACCCTGATCGAGTCGCTGACCATAGCCAAGAACCGCATCCAGATCATGATCGATAAAGGGATGGACAATGAGAAGCAAGTCCTCCAGGGGTTGATCGATAAAGCCAATAAGCGAATCGCTGAATTGGAGTCTGGTGAAAAGCCGGCCCTGGCACCAGATGAAAATGCCAAGTACTACGCCGAGTTTGTCGTTGATCTCAACATCATAGACGAGCCCATGATTGCCGATCCTGATGTGCACAATGAGGATGTATCTAAGCGATATACGCACGATACCATTCGTGAGCTCTCCTACTACGGTGGTGAAAAACATGTAGACCTGGGTTTTGTAGGTTCGTGTATGGTCCACAAGGGCGATATCAAGATCGTTTCCAAGATGCTGAAGAATCTGGAAGAAGAGCTCGGTGAGGTAGAGTTCAAAGCTCCGCTAGTCGTTACCGCGCCGACTTACAACATCATTGAAGAGCTCAAAGAAGAGGGGGATTGGGCGATGCTGCAGAAATATTCGGGTTTCGAATTCGATGATTCGGCGCCAAAAAGTTCAGCTCGTACAGAGTATGACAATATTCTCTATTTGGAGCGCCCCGGCTGTAACTTATGCATGGGCAACCAGGAAAAGGCCGAAAAAGGTGATACTGTAATGGCGACTTCTACTCGCTTGTTCCAGGGCCGCGTAGTCAAGGACTCAGACCGCAAGAAAGGAGAGTCTTTGTTGGCTTCTACTCCGGTGGTTGTGCTCTCTGCTATTCTGGGTAGAACACCTACGCTGGATGAATACAAGACGGCAGTTAAGGGAATCAAGCTTACGCAATTTTCGCCTCCGCTCAAGAAAATGACAGCCAGCCCAATGGCTGATCACAAGATTTCCTACTAATCGATACCATCTTTTTCGAAAAGTACCACGGTCTCTATATGTGACGTATGCGGAAACTGATCGACCAGACTCATTTTCTGAATGCTGTAACCTGCTAAATACAGCTGCTCGGTGTCTCTGGCCTGAGTAGCCGGGTTACATGATACATACACCAATCGGTCAGCTCCCAGATTGATGATCTTCTGGAGGGTCTTTGGTGCAATACCAGCGCGTGCAGGATCGAGGATGATGGTTTTGATTTTACCCTTGTATTCTGGATGTTCGCGCAGGAACTTACCTACGTCTGCTGCGAAAAATTTAATGTCCTCAATACCATTTCGATCAGCATTTTCGCGGGCATTCTCTATGGCAGACTCTACAATGTCTACACCAATAATTTCTGCGTTGGTGCTCCTGGCCGCGAGCAATTGACCGATGGTTCCGGTGCCACAGAATAAGTCCATGACCATGTTGTTGTCGATGGTTTCTTTTCGTTCGAGGGCATAGTCGATGACCTTGACATAGAGGCGCTCGGCAGCCTTGGGATTGGTTTGGAAAAAAGACTGCATACTGATCTCAAACTGCAGGCCATGCAGCTCTTCGATGATTTTATCATCGCCAGAGATGAGTTTTATGCTTCCAGCTGTAGCAATGGTGCGATCGCCAATTTCATCATTAATTGTGTGGAGGAAGCCAGCTACGCGATCGCCAAATAACTCGGTCAGATAATCTGAAAACTGGTGTAAGTCAAATTTTGGTAGATCGTAGGAGGTCGTTACCAGATTGAACAACAGGCGATTGGTCTTATAGGACTTTCGCACGACCAGATATCGGAAGAAGCCTTCTTTTCTAGGGGCATGCCAAGGCGCCAAGCCCGTCTTTTCGCAGTAGTTCCTAATCAGCTTGAGTTGGTTTTCTACCTGCTCGTCAAACAGACCGGAATCAGCATTCAAATTATCTCCACACCACCAGGTTCCTCTCTTTTTGAAACCTAGTGTAAATTCGTCTACGTCGGTCTTCTGCTCATGATCGTATCCGATGGCAGAGAAGCCATACTCCATTTTATTGCGATAGTGGAAGGTCGCTGGAGAGCTGATGAATTCATCAAACTTGCTTTCGATATCCACTACTTTTCCAATCCGCTTGAATAGTTCCAGCGTACTTTGCTTTTTGTAGTTGTGTTGTTTATCGATAGGGAGCCTGATGTAAGGGGCACCGGGTATTTCCTGATAAGGCATGTCTAGCTCGTCCTCGGATCTTTTTAAGACTTCAAATAGCTTGCATTCTGCGTGTTTCTTTCCGCTTTTTTTGACTTGGGCTTTGACGAGTTGCCCAGGTAGGGTGTTATTCACGAATACCACAAATTCACCATGCTCATTGCGTATCCTGGCAATTCCCTTACCACCAAAGGCATAGTCTTCAATACGTAGCTCGAGTATCTCTCCTCGCTTGACAAACTTGTTTCTTGCGCGTCTCGCCATATTCATATGCTGATTTCGATGGCACCCAGATTCTGTTTTCCCGACAAGCTCTGATATCTTTGATTCCGAATATGTATCAACTTGTATAGACCAGCATCTGCCCCGGGCCGAAGGTAAGAAGGCCAACTGAATGAAGGCATGATCAATTACAGGAATCGTATTCCGCATTCAAAGTGAGTATGACATGTTAGGATCGCAAAAACTAGACTGGAAAAAGACCTTGACTCGAAATATCGGAAAGACGATAGACCAGATCGAGCAGGCACTGAGTCCAGACAGTGATTTATATAACAGACTGATTTTATTGAGAAGTCGGCACTACACCGCCAAATCTGAATTTGATCAGGGGGTGGTAAGAGATAGCGACTATAGGTTGGTTAATAATCAGCTCACCAAATCCCTGATCAATCTGATTGACGACATAGAGCAAAGTGATGTAAAAGCACTTAATGCCCCTGGTTCAGATGCGACAATGCTCGGTCTGTTTGGATCGGGAAAAACATCTATTAAGCCCGAATTGAAAAACTATAAGTGGGATGAAAAGAGTCCAAGTATTCTGGAGACTTTCGATGGTAAAGATGCCGGCCTAATCAGCTTTGGCAATTATGAAGAGGCTGTATGGTCGGGCAAACTCGGCGGAGGAGTATACAAGCTCGTCAATGATAAGGATGAATACGCGGTCAAGTACCATTACTTAAACATCGATGACAGAGACATGTCACAATCACCCATGTCAGTCGATGTGCAGCTAGACGCGAATCACCATCACCCCGGCCAATCAGCAGGCCTGATTTTCTGTTTTGACGAATTGACCCGACACTATTATTCCTATTCCATCAATAATGATAAAGAGTACAAGCTTTGGGTGAAACTCGATAATGCTTACCGCCCAATCATTTCCGGTCGTTCCAACCTAATACAGCCAGGTGAATTCAATAAACTGGCTGTCATCAAGGATGGAGTTCATATTTACCTGTTTGTCAATGATGCGTTTTTGAAGGTGGTTGAAGAAGACAGCTTAGCCTCAGGAGATTCAGGGATTATAGGTATGGGGAAGGGCGTTTTTATTTTTGATAACCTATCATTCTATCTTTAAGCGTAGCAGCTTCTTGATATTCCGAAATCGCATCGTGTGAGACGGGATATGACGGGTCTGATGGATGACATTGGCCCAAGTCTATCGGCCGATTCCTATGTCGCGGTAGTCCAAATTCAAAAAGAGACACTTGTTTGAGGACGGGTTTCTAGTGAGTTTGATTCTTTTGTGGTACTTTAGAGACGAAAATATTACCATTCGTATTTTTCTCGTTGAAAAGCATATGATTTCCAGAGAACTGATCATAGAAAAAGCTTCTGAACTGTTTGTCCAAAATGGGGTGAAGTCTATTACTATTGACCGCATTGTCAAGGAGTTACGTACATCTAAGCGTACGATGTACCAGCATTTTGAAGACAAAACAGATCTGCTCAAAGCATGTCTGGCGGTCTATCATGCCAAAGTGAAGACGGAGAATGAGGCCATAATCAATAGGTCAGAAAATGTGATCGAGGCCATGGGAAGGCTGCATCAGCGTATCGTTCAGCGATCTCATTCGGTCAATCCGAGCTTCTTCGGAGACATTTTACACTACTATCCGGGCTTGCTGAATCAATCTTACAGAGATACTGGAAACTTTGCTCACCAGGAGCTGATTGATCTGGCAAATTGGGGGATTGAGGACGGTATTTTCCATCCTGATATTGATGTTGAAGTGGCGGGGAAGACGGTACTGGTCATGCTTAAGTTGCTGAAAGACAATCGGCAGTTTCCGGTATCTGAATACAGCAAAGAAAGACTGACTTTCGGGATTCTGGTGCCCTACCTGCGTGGATTATGCACCCCGAAAGGCCTAGAGCTTTTGAAGATGCAAGAAGAACTGTTTCGCGTTTCCATCTGAATTGAAAAACCAAATGAATTTAAATAGCTCACTCCAAAAAACGCCCATTGCTGTTATTGGTCTCGCTTCCATTTTTGCTGATGCCAAAAACGTGGAAGAGTTCTGGACAAATATTATTCAGGGCCGTGATAGCATTAAGGATGTGCCTGCTAATCGGTGGCTGATTGACGATTATTACGATCCAGATATGAGCGCGCCCGACAAGACCTATTGCAAGCGCGGCGGCTTCCTCCCAGAGATTGATTTTAATCCAATGGAGTTTGGACTACCGCCCAATATTCTGGAGGTCACGGACGCCAGTCAATTACTCGGTCTGGTAGCAGCCCGCGATGCCTTCGAGGATGCAGGCTACGGCAGGTCGTCTGATAAATTTACGGCAGCAGTCAGAGAAAAAACCGGGGTTTTACTCGGAGTCGGAGGTGGCCAGAAATTGATTACGCCCCTTATAGCCCGGCTGCAATATCCTATATGGGAAAGGGCTTTGCGCGCGAGTGGAGTAGCAGAAGCTGATATCCCACCGATCGTTGATAAGATTAAGAAAGCCTATGTGAGCTGGAATGAGAATGCATTTCCAGGTCTTCTCGGGAACGTAATCTCAGGGCGAATTACCAATCGATTTGATCTAGGCGGCATCAATAGTGTGGTCGATGCCGCATGCGCAGCCTCACTGAGTGCCATTAAGATGTCACTGAGCGAGCTCGTTGAAGGACGCTGTGATATGATGCTGACGGGCGGAGTCGATACCGACAATTCGCCTTTTATGTATATGTCGTTCAGCAAGACACCGGCCTTTTCTAAGTCAGGGAATATCAGCCCATTCAGCGACCAGGCAGATGGCATGCTCATAGGTGAGGGTATAGGTATGCTCGTATTAAAGAGACTGACTGATGCCGAAAGGGATAATGATCGTATTTACGCCGTCATCAAAGGCGTGGGTACTTCCAGCGATGGCCGATTTAAATCTGTCTATGCCCCCAGGCCATCGGGCCAGGCTCTGGCCATGCGTCGGGCGTACGAAGATGCGGGTTATCCGGCGGCAACTGTTGGGTTGATCGAAGCACATGGCACAGGAACCGGGGCCGGCGACCCTACAGAATTCACCTCCATGCAAATGGTATTTGGAGAAGGGAATACCAATGTCAACAGTGTGGCACTTGGCTCGGTAAAATCGCAAATCGGCCATACAAAAGCTGCTGCCGGCGCCGCAGGATTAGTTAAGGCCGTTTTGGCCCTGCACCATCGCGTGTTGCCGCCTACTATCAATGTAGAAAAACCGAATTCCAAGTTCGACATGGACAATTCGGCCATTTACATCAATACGGAAGCTAGGCCGTGGTTTAAAAACGGTCATTCCAGGCGCGCGGGGGTGAGCGCTTTTGGGTTTGGCGGAATTAATGTACACCTCACACTAGAAGAGTATGAGGGGCAAAAAGAGGCAGCATATAGACTGCATCAGCCTTACAAGGCTATAGTCCTTCAGGCTGCAAGCTCCATCGAGTTGCAAAATCTGTGTAGGGCCAAGTTAGATGGACTCAACAGTCCAGAGGGGGAAGAAGCACTTAAGCAGCTCGTACTTGAAACAAACGAATTGGCCTTGCTCGATACGAATCCACGACTTGGATTTGTCGTGGAAAACCTGGAGTCGGCCAAAGAGTATTTGCAAATAGCCATCCAAAATCTCGCCAATAATACCCCTGCCTGGAACCATCCGAAAGGGATATACTACAGGTCTGGTGCAATAGATACCCAGAGTCAGCATCTCGTTGCCCTATTTGCAGGTCAGGGATCTCAGTATGTAGGTATGGGAAGTGAATCCGCCAGCGCATTTCCTGAAATAGCTCAGGCTTTTGAGTTGGCAGATGCTGTTTTTGCCCAAAATGCGGACGGTCCACTATCAAAAGTTGTCTTCCCGGTTCCGGTCTTTTCAGATGAAGAACGGAAGTTAAATCAGGCAAAATTGACCCATACTCAAATGGCCCAGCCAGCTATTGGCGCCTTGAGCATGGGCCAATACAAAGTCTTGCAGCGCACAGGTTTTAATCCTCAATTTGCAGCGGGCCACAGTTTTGGCGAGCTGACCGCTTTGTGGGCAGCGTCGGTATATGATGACGAGACTTTCCTGGCCCTGGCTAGAACCAGAGGTGAAGCTATGGCGCTGAATAACCCACAGTCAGATTCGGGTACGATGTTGGCCGTCAAGGCCAGCCTGGAGGAGGTCCAGTCAGCGATAAGCGGAATGGCTGGAGTGAAGATCGCCAATGTCAATTCCAATCGACAAGTCGTTTTGGGGGGCGGAACTTCAAGCATCGAGCAAGCTGAAAAGCAGTTGCGAGCCGTTGGTTTTTCAGTAGTTCGTCTTCCTGTTGCCGCAGCTTTTCACACCGAATTTGTTCAGCATGCCCAGCAGCCGTTTTCAAGTTTTATTGCCAAACAGAAATTCAATCGGTCACAAATTCCGGTTTTTGCAAACTCAACTGCAGAAGCCTACCCAGACAACTTAAATAACCTAAAGTCAATCCTAAAAGATCAGATTTTAAATCCAGTATTGTTCAAGCGTCAAATTGAGAATATTTACAACGCTGGTGGAAGAGTATTTGTGGAGTTTGGGCCTAAGAGTGTGTTGACCAATTTGGTCAAGGACATCCTGGGAGATAAGGATGTTATCGCAATAGCGATCAACCCAAACTCCAGGCAAGATAGCGATCTGCAATTGCGACAAGCCATCGTCCAACTGCAGGTTTTAGGCTTGCCTTTGACCAATATCGATCCCTACAAAAGGGAATTAGCACCACTTCCTCCAAAGACTAAGCTCAATGTAAAACTGAGCGGAAATAACTACGTCTCTCCGGCTACCCAAAAGACTTATCAAAATGTGATGAATGATGGATTTAAGATCCAGGGTGGGGGAGAGCCAGAAATTATTGAACGAGTCGTAGAGGTGGAGAAAATCGTTGAAGTCGAAAAAATAATCGAGGTCCCAACGGTCCTCAAAGAAAACATAACCATTGAATCCGAAGAAGAAATGATGAAAAAGGAAATACTCCAACTAATCCAATCCACATTGGAGACTTTCAAGGCCAATCAAACAAAGTCGCTCGAAATTTTTGAGCGTTTTATGAATGATCAAAATCAACAAGCTCAGCAATTATTGCAATTGCTTACCCAACAGCTTGGAGAAAGTCAGGAAGTAGCTCCAAAAGCGCAAGTTCCTCAGAAAGACTATTCAGGGAATATTGCTCCGGAAATACTCGAAGCTCCGAAATACACAAACGGTAATGGCAATGGCAGCAGCTACGGCCACGGTACATCGGCTCAGGTCGCCACGGCCCCAGTTGCGGCACCTGCGGCTGTAGAAACAGCTGGAATGGATGTTGCCCAGCTAAAGAACATACTGCTGGAGGTCGTGAGTGAAAAGACGGGCTATCCTGCTGAGATGCTGGAACTGAATATGGATATGGAAGCCGATTTGGGTATTGATTCCATTAAGCGAGTCGAAATTTTTGGTGCATTGACACAGCAGTACCCCGAGATGTCGGGTATCAATCCCAACGAGCTGACCGAGCTGCGTACCCTGGGCGAGATTGTGAATTATGTTTCCAGTACTGCTGGGAGCAGTACGGCTACGGTATCGGCTCAGCCAAGTGCAGTTTCATCTGGAGAGGAGCATGTGAATGGGACTTCCGCAGGTGGCAACCTGAGCACAGAGCAGCTTGAAAAAATCTTGCTGGAAGTGGTTAGTGAAAAGACGGGCTATCCTGCAGAGATGCTGGAACTAAATATGGATATGGAAGCTGATTTGGGCATCGATTCTATTAAGCGGGTAGAGATCTTCGGTGCTTTGACGCAGCAATACCCAGAGATGTCAGGTATCAATCCCAATGACCTTACAGAGTTGCGCACACTTGGTCAGATCGTTGACCATGTAAATGCGCATGGCGGAAAAAAATAAACAGCTTAGTTGAGCAAAGTCGGCCTCAGCTAAGCCAGAATCTTACGACGACAACCGGTGAATTCTACGGAGTAGAGCGCAAAGAGGTGGGTACCCGATTCCTGCCCAAGCCTGACTTCCTGGAATTTACCCTGCCTGCAAGCCACCATGCCCTCATCGTGAATGATGGTACTGATGTCACCGCTGCTCTTTGCGATTTGCTCAAGGCACAGGGCAATCAGGTTGTCGTCTTGAATTTGCCGGGTGTTTCTTCTGATTCCATATGGCCCAATTCCATACAGCTTACAGCGCCCACTGATGAGGCGATAAAGGAAGTTATTGAAGAAATCAAAACCAAATTCGGCCCAACGGGAACCTTCATTCACCTACATCCGAATTTCACTTTTGAAGGAGGAAACTTCTCTCAGCACTTTGGGCTAGAGAGGTCCATCCTCAAGATGGTCTTTTTGTTAGCTAAACACTTGCAAACAGATTTAACTGAACTCGGTAAAATTCAACGCGCCAACTTCCTGGCCATTATGCGCCTGGATGGCCAGCTTGGGTTTGGTAAGCGTAGCCATACATCAGTCGTCGGTGGCGGCTTGACAGGCCTGGTCAAATGCCTGAACTTGGAATGGCCAACCGTATTCTGCCGTGTTGTAGATGTCCAGCCCGAATGGTCTACAGGCCAAGCATCTTCGATTATTCTGGAAGAGCTGCATGATCCAGATGTAACGCTTATCGAAGTCGGAAGAGCAGACGCCGGAAGATGCACAATTGGGGTGCAGGCAGTAGCCGTAAAGGAAAGAAGCACGATTGAAACCAAGGTCAGTAAAGACGCGGTGTTTTTAGTGAGTGGCGGTGCCAGAGGTGTGACTGCCAGTTGCGTCATCGAAATGGCAAAAGCTTTTCAGTGCAAGTTTGTTTTGCTCGGTCGCTCAGATTATAGCTTTGAAATTCCCGAATACGCTAGAAATGAGGATGATCCTTCCGTGCTCAAGCGTTTGATCATGTCTGATTTAAAAGCCAGAGGTGAGAAGCCAAGCTTGCCGGTTGTAAAGGGAATATTCAAAAACATAATCGCCAAAAAGGAGATAGATGACACCATTCGCCAAATAGAGCACTTTGGTGCCCAGGTAGCCTACATTCGGGGCGATGTTACCAAGCTTGGAAGCTTTAAATCTGCCCTGGATCGGCAACTTGATGATTTTGGACCAGTCACCGGGATTATCCACGGTGCCGGAAGGTTGGCAGATAAATACATTCAAGACAAAACGGAAACCGATTTTGACAATGTCTTATCCGTTAAGCTTGATGGGCTATTAAGTTTATTGAGTGCTGTTGATCTGACGAATCTTGATCATTTAATTTTATTCTCTTCGGTGGCGGGTTTTTACGGCAACGTAGGACAGACAGACTATGCCATCGCTAATGAAATTCTAAGCAAGGCAGCACACTTATTTAAGACCAATCATCCAACTACTCAGGTTTCTGCCATCAATTGGGGAGCATGGGATAGCGGAATGGTAAGTGATGCCCTCAAAGCGCAATTTGAAGCTGCCGGAGTAACCCTTGTCAACAGCCAGGGCGGAGCGGCCATGCTGGTCAATGAGCTCAATATTCAATACGATGACCAGCCTCAAGTCATTATTGGTGGTACATTGCCTGCCGCAACCAGCTACATCGGAGAGTTGCGCACCTTCCGTATTGAAAGGCAGCTGCGACTAGCGGATAATCCTTTTTTGCATCACCATGTAATTCAAGGTAATCCTGTGCTGCCGGTAGTAAATGCAGTTGGATGGATGGCTCAAACCTGTGAGGATTTATATGCCGATTTTCGAGTCTTCAAGATAGAGCATGCCAAGTTGTTTAAGGGCATTGTATTTGATGGGTCTGAGCCAAAGGATTTTACCATCGAATTAAAGGAAGTTGAAAAGGACAGTGAGAAAATTCTATTCCATGTCTCTATCTATTCCGAAGGTAAAAAGCTACCGGTCTACCATTACAGAACAGAAGTAACCCTGGTACATAAAGATAGCATCCCGCTTGCTCCAACATTTGAACACCAATTGAGTGGTCAGTTCGAACCAAAGCGAGCTCAGTACTTATATCAGGATGGCTCGCTCTTTCATGGCTCATACTTCCAAGGAATTGAACAAATTCTGGACTTCACGGAAAAGCGCCTGGTTTTATCCTGTTCTGCACCGAAAGTTCCACTCGAGGAGCAAGGTCAATTCCAGGTGAAATCCATCAACACCTTTTTCTCAGATATTCAATATCAGGGAATGGTCGTTTGGGTGCAAGAATTTATGAATGGTGGTAAAAGTCTTCCATTAAGCACCGAGAACGTTTGCTTATACAAACCTATTCCTTTCGGAAAAAGCTTTTTGATTGCGATTGATATACTAGAGTCTACAGACTTTGCTATGTCTGCCAATTGTACGGTATATGATGAATCCGGGACCATCTACATGAAGACTGAGGGAGCGGCAGTGACGGTATCGCATCAATTGGAGTGGTAAATAAAAATAGCGTCGAATAGCACGGTTATGTCGAAAATAGCGATCATAGGTACAGCAGGACTTTTTCCAGGATCTTCTAGTAATGATGAATTTTGGCAGAATCTTATTGCCCAAAAGGACCTGACAGATACGGCCGTAACTGAAGATTTTGGAGTAGATCCTGACGTTTTCTACGAAGAGGGAAAGGGTGTGGTGGACAAGTGCTACTCCCTACGTGGTGGATATGTACGCGATTACAATTTTGACCCAAATGGCTATAAAATGCCGGCAGCACTCCTGGCACGGCAAGACAAATTATTGCAGTGGTCGCTATTTGTAGCCAAATCGGCTTTAGAAGACAGCGGCTACTACAATGATGAAGAGGCCACATCCAATTGTGGCTTGATTTTGGGCAATCTGTCATTTCCTACAGCTTCTTCTCATCGATTGATGTCTTCAGTGTATTCATCAACCATTGGTGCGGCAATCAAGGATCTGCTGGATGATCCGCAATTTGATATGTCTGGCCTGAGAAATGATATACCTGAGAATGAGGTACTGACACACCTTCCATCCGAGATGGTGAGCAAAGCCCTTGGCTTGGGGAGGACACATTATGCGTTGGATGCGGCCTGCGCTACTTCCTTGTACGCCATTAAACTGGCCTGCGATGAATTGCAAATGGGCAAAGCAGATTTGATGTTAGCGGGCGCTGTTAGCGCATCAGATCAACTGTTTATCCACATGGGCTTTTCGATTTTTCAAGCCTATGCGCCTACAGACGAAAAGTTCGTTCCACTGGATCGTGACTCTGCCGGACTGGTTTCCTCTGAGGGCGCTGGAATGGTCGTGCTTAAAAGGCTGGCAGATGCAGAGCGAGATGGCGATCGCATTTTAGGTGTAATCGCTGGCATTGGTTTGTCTAATGACGGCCGAGGTAAATTTCTACTTAGCCCCAACCCCAAAGGCCAGTGTTTGGCGTTCGAGCGGGCTTATGCTTCCCAGGGAGCTTCTCCAGAAGAAACTACCTATCTTGAGTGCCATGCTACAGGCACACCTCTCGGCGACGTAACCGAGCTCAACTCTATTGATCAGTTTTTTAGCAAATTCAACGGCAAGCCACTTCTCGGGTCAGTTAAATCTAATATGGGACATCTGCTTACGGCAGCAGGTATGCCAGGCTTGCTCAAGGTCTTATTGGCGATGCAGAAGGAGACCATTCCGTCCAATATCAACCTGGAAAATCCAGTACTTACAAATAGCGAATGGATCGGCTCAGACCAATTGATCTCAAGCAATATACCCTGGAAGAATTTGCACAAGCAGGCGGGCATTAACTCTTTTGGATTCGGAGGCACCAATGCCCATATGGTCGTCCAGAATTATCTGGAGGACCAACCCAGGGCTGATCCCTCTGCCCAGTCTAGTCTTTACCCCATGTCCATTATTGGGATGGATGCACATTTTGGAGGTGCTGAAAATCTGGACGAGTTTTATGACACTATCTACCACGGGCGACAGCATTTCAAAGATCTTCCCAAAAGCCGATGGAAGGGAATAGATCAAAATGCAGAATTGCTGAGTGATTTTGGGCTAGCCAATGGCCGTCCCCCGAGAGGAGCATATATAGAAGACTTTGAAATCGACTTGCTCCGGTACAAAATTCAGCCAAAAGAAGCCGAGCAATTACAGGCGCAACAAGCGCTAATCCTGAAAGTTGCCGACCGGGCGATAATTGATGCGGACTTAAAAGAAGGGCAAAATGTAGGGGTCTTAATCGCGATGGAAACGGAGTTGGGTATTCATCAAATCCTCGCTCGATGGGATGCTAAATGGCAAATAGAAGAAGCTTTAAGGAAGAATGGTATTTCCTTGTCAGAAGAACAAGAAGCCAGGCTGATACAGATTTGTCGAGATGGCCTTTCCTTTAGAGAGGGGTCTCAGACGCCTAGTGAATTTACCAGCTTCATCGGCAACATCATGGCCAGCAGAATTGCCGCCTTATGGGACTTTTCTGGCGCGGCATTTACCGTTTCCTGTGGCGACGACTCTGTTTTTAAAGCCCTTGAAATTGCACAAAATATGTTGTCCGCAGGGGAAGTAGAGGCAGTCGTAGTAGGCGCGGTCGACTTTTCAGGAGGAC
>JBCBVN010000055.1:0-17139 GCA_039817625.1 Bacteroidota bacterium | reverse complement strand
CATGACCGTTTTCGGCGGTTCTATCAACTGGGACAATGGCGTGGTGACTCCACCAAACCATCACTTCCGTATGAACCTGAACCTGGGCAATGCTGAACCCGGCTCTAGTGGGAGTACTGTTTTTGATGAGAACAGACGAGTACGTGGTCACATCAATGGCGGTGTGATTACTTGTCCAGATAGCGACCCCTTTCTCTGGATCGGGCGCTTGCATTTGGCCTGGACTGGCGGTGGTACGCCAAACAGTCGGCTAAGTGATTGGCTGGACCCGCTCCAGTTGGACACCATGCAATGGGATGGCATCAATTTGGCCGGAAATACCAGTGGAAGAATCTTGCGTGGGCACGTTCGCAACAATGGATTTGGAGTAGAAGGCGTAGAGGTCTACTGCGCCTGGTCTACGGGTGAAACGGATACTGTAACTACCGACCTAAATGGGTTTTACACCCTACCCCGCCCTGCTGCCAATAGCGTAAGCATTAGTGGCTTTTATGAAACAGCCAGTGCAACAGAGGGCGTAGATGTGGTCGATGCTGTAGCCGTAAGAAGGCACATACTGGGGCTGCAAACCTTGAGCCCCCTAGCTGAGCTTGCTGCCGATGCCACCAATGATGGCTTTGCGGCAACAACCGATGTATTTAGACTGTCTCAAGCTATACTGGGTGTAAATCAGTGGATAGAACGCCCCAGTTGGCTAGTCTTCCCCGCTCTGGTTCCCTTAGACCCTCTCCCTACAGATGTTTGGGAGCCGACGACCATCAATATCAGCAACCCGAATGCCGTTATCGCCCAACTCGATCTCCTACTGGTCAAGAATGGAGATGCCAATTTGAGTACGGGACAATAATTGTGAGGCAACTCTAATTGACAGCCTGACGAAGGCTACGAATCGAAATCAAAAGCAGGGCTAATTGCCGATTAGCTCTCCGCTGTTATAAGTGTATTCAATCAATAGCGACCCATCGTCATTGTACTGGCGATCAAAGCCATCTTTTTGGCCATCGGTAAATTCTATTTCCCGCTTCAAATTACCGTTCCTGAAGTCAAACTCCTTATACAGTCCATCCAGCTTCCCCGCGCTGTAGTTGGCTTCTATTTCTGTGTAGGCAATTCGGAATTTCACATAGGGACCATCCAATTCACCCATATTGTAGTGCATCATTTCATCTACCTTTCCATACAAATCGATCTTAATCAAGGCCCCGTGATATTTCCCATCCACGAAGGTGGCAATCTCAGCGGGTAGCTTATTATCTGTGTGGTAAATGGTCCAGTCTCCTTGCTTGCGCATGGATCCATCCACATTGCCCATTTCGAGTACTTTACTCCGGGCATTCCGCCTGACCGCAGTCTGTAAGTCCGTTCCAGCTACAGGAGTCAATTCATAAGCTTGCGGATCAATGATGGCCGTGTTTTCATCGACAACGAGATTCTCTGGCTCGATGGTTGCCGTACTATTGCTATCGCTGTCGCTAGGCTCACAGGCTATCAATAGTAGAAAGAGTAAAGGAAGATATTTCTGCATGACTGTGGGGATATAAACAAAGATGGCTGAGCTTTGCGGGCTCAGCCAAATTCTTAATGTTTTCTTGTGGTCGTTACTGGGCTCGAACCAGTGACCTCTGCCATGTCAAGGCAACGCTCTAAACCAACTGAGCTAAACGACCATATCATGCTTCTTTCAAAGCGGCTGCAAATATAGCTTGAAAAACTTATCCCAGACAATACTACAGCTATAATTTTAGGAAGTTGCGGCCAGTAAGTCAGCGGCTTCATCCAGGCGATCGGTATTTAGCAGTAGACTTACGCGGGTGTGTATCTTTTCCTGCTCAGCGCTCAATAGCTCGACCAAATCCTCGTTTTGTTCCAAACGTTGACGAGCTTTTTGTTGGTCCGGCCATGCGGCCAGATTACCCAAACGCCCCAGCTGGTTGCCGGTAAGCACCCTACTGTCTTGTACGGAATCAGGTAGTGCATCTACGCCTATGCCTCGTGTTCTGATGGGTTTTGGGATTTCAAAAAGTGCATCTCCAGAAGCACGCACATAGTAGCTTCCTCCCATACGTCCAACTAAGTCCAGCTTGTCGAGGTCCAGCTTCCCATCGGCATTAAGATAGGAGGAGCGAATGTGGATTTTCACCACTTCAGATAAGATCAGATTGCCCGCTCCGCCTTCATTTCCCGTTTCAATGACCTGCTGCACCTTGCATTCAAAAGCCACTGGAGCTTCCGCCACCCTGGGAGGACGCACTACATCGCTTGGGCTTTGTGTCAGTCCGGATTTGATAAACTCATTGACCCCTTGAGGATATTCCGTACTGGCGAGAGACATCTGCTCTACGATCGGATAATTAACAATATTGATCACCACCTCAGGTACGGCTTGCACGTTTTCTAAGGTATGCTTAGTCGTATTATCCCTCACCCGGCGGGCTGAGGAGAATATCATCAGCGGTGGATTGGAGCCAAACACATTGAAAAAACTAAATGGGCTAAGGTTGACCCGCCCTTCTGCATCTATGGTGCTGGCAAAGGCGATGGGTCTAGGTGCAACAGCTCCCAGCAGATAGCCGTGTAACTCGCCTGTCGACAGGTCTTTAGGATCTATTGTCTTTATTGATTCTGACATGGGGTGAAGATAGGAAGGGAAAGCTTGCTTTTTTATTTGCCTCTGCTTCAAAATCAGCCTATATTTGCGGCCCCGTTGGGCGTAGAAGCTGCTATCCCCCCCCTTTTGGCACTTCAATTATGCGCTCAACCCCCTACGGGATGTAGCTCAGCCCGGTTAGAGTGCACGTCTGGGGGGCGTGAGGCCGGAGGTTCGAATCCTCTCATCCCGACCAAGCTTTAAAAGGCCGCAGCCGAAAGGTTGTGGCCTTTTTGTTTGCCCAAATCCGTCGAAAGCCCCAAGCTTTCGTAAGGGCTTGGGCAAACAAAAAGGTGAATGGCCGACAGGCAATACAGGCCTTTTGAAACTTGAGCAACAACCCACCATGAGGATCAGCGAAGCTAATCACTTAAAAGATAAATCCGTCGAAAGCCCCAAGATTTCGTAAGGGGTTGGGCAAACAAAAAGATGAATGGCAGGCAGGCAATTCAGGCCTTTTGAAGCTTGAGCAACAACCCACCATGAGGATCAGCAAAGCTAATCCCTTAAATAATAATTCCGTCGAAAGCCCCAAGCTTTCGTAAGGGGTTGGGCAAACAAAAAGATGAATGGCAGGCAGGCAATTCAGGCCTTTTGAAGCTTGAGCAACAACCCACTACAAGGATCAGCGAAGCTAATCCCCAGTGATCTACCACTCAATCTCCACCTTATCCCTAAAAAACTTACCGCTCACCCGCTCTTCCATTGTGGCAGCCCAGATGATGGTTTCGGCTCCTTCCTCAGGACTACGATCCGCCTGCATACCGCCCATATTGGTACGGACCCAGCCCGGACAAACGGAGTTAACAATAATACCATCAGCAGCTAGTGCATGGGAAAACTGCAACGTTAATCCATTCAGAGCCAGTTTGGATAAGCTATAGCCTGGGGTTGTCCCATTTTGTCTATTCAAATCTCCAGCGCCAATACTGACATTTACGATACTTGCGGCCTCACTATTTCTCAGTAGCGGCAGGAACGTATTTATCATTTGCCACGGCCCCATCGTATTCGTCTCTATCGTCTGTCTGACCTCGTCCAGATCTGCATTTTGTACGTTGTGCCAGGTGTCATAATTGATTCCAGCATTGTTGATCAGATAATCTAGACGCCCGAATTCCTTGGCAACAAAATTATAGCTGGCTGATATACTATTGTGATTGGTCACATCTAACTGCTGATAAGATAATTGTCCATGAGTCCGGAGCTCTTCTGCAGCCTGTTTTAGGTCTGCCAATTTCCTTCCCGTAGCGATGACTGTTACACCTTGCTGCAGCAATCCCTTGGCTACTGCAAATCCTATTCCTCGATTGGCACCGGTGACCAGTGCAATTCGGAGTCTCTTTTCTTGATCCATATGTATGTCAAACAAGAACTACATACAGTGAGTTGGTCAACATCAATTAATATATTTTGGGCCCCATTAAACCTCTCACAAAGCCACCCATCTAATCAAGCAATATCTTTAGGTCTGACTTGCAACACAAACGAATGAAACACACACTAACAACACTCTTCTTATTCTCCTGCCTCACCCTCACTTTTGCTCAAAAACAAACGCCAAACGTACTGCTCATCATCGCTGACGATATGGGCATAGACGTAACTGAGGGCTTCGGAATACCCGGTGACAAACCCGTCACGCCCACGCTCGATTCCCTGCGCCAAGGCGGTCTGGCTTTTAGCAATTGCTGGGCTACGCCCCAGTGTACACCTTCTCGTGCAGCCATCATGAGCGGGAGATACGGAATCAAAACCGGAGTCATGCGCCCTCCCGGAAATTTAGATCCCAGCTTTACCTCAGTTTTCAACCAGATTCGCAATGAAAGCGAGCTCGATTACAGCATGGCTGCCATCGGAAAATGGCACATAGAAGGAAACCAGGGAAATCTCGATCATCCGGCCGAACATGGACTCGACCACTACGAGGGTGTATACAATGCGATGGTAGACGACTATTACAGCTGGTCAAAAGTCATCAATGGCACTACAGAAGAGGTAGATGAATATGCCACTACCCACTTTACAGATGCCGCCATTGATTGGATAGCCGACCAGAACCAACCCTGGTTTTTATGGTTGGCTCATGTTGCTCCACACGCTCCTTTTCACACACCACCAGATGGCTTATATACAACAGAACCTACCGACAATCGCAGTAGATACTTTGCTATGGTCGAAGCCATGGATCACGAAATAGGCAGACTACTCAATAGTCTAGATGAAGAGTCGAAAGAAAACACCGTCATCTTCTTCATTGGCGATAATGGCACACCTGGAGCTATTAGTGACTATTATCCACAGGGGCACGCCAAAGCTTCCATTTACGAGGGTGGACTTCGCGTTCCTTTGATTGCAGCCGGAAAAAATGTGGATCGAATGGGTGAAACAGAAAGCGATCTGGTTCAAATCACCGACCTATATGCCACCATACTCGAATTATTGGACATTCAGCTCCCCGGTGGAATCCACAACAGTCTCAGCATAAAACCACTACTAGAATGCGGAGATCGTTCACTCAGAGAGATCAACTATTCCGACTACGAAGATGACAACACGCTGGTTTGGGCAACTCGTACGCAACAATATAAACTGATCGAAGACGAAAACGGAAACCAAGAGTTTTATGACGTTATCGCAGACATCTTCGAGCTCAACAATTTGATAGACAACCTCACTCCAGAGCAACAAATCATCAAAGACCAACTGGAAGCAGAGGCAGCCATAATCCGCAGTGGTTGGTCGTGCAACGACGGCATTCAAAATGGAGACGAAACAACAATAGACGACTGCGATAATGACTGTGCTGAAATAGATCAGCTAAGCTTTGAAAACATCGGCTGTTGCGAGACTCCCGACGAGCCGAGTGTCTATTATGAGTTCATAGAAGATGACAAGAGAAACATCTACACCAATAGTTTTCCCAGCCACGATTATTGCTTTGGGGCTACTATGCCTTCACAAGTGTATCGCTTGTACAGAGTAGACCAAGTCCCACAAATTACAGGTGACACGACCCCTATAGTGAGAGAAAATGGCAGACCTGCTCGATATTTTGGGGTGGCTGCCAATGGTGTATTCTTGATGCCGGCCCCTGCACAACCCTTCATATTCGAAGATGCCAATACCGGCGAATTCAACTGGGACTGGGTTTTCGAACCCACCAACAATCAAGGTGGGCAGATGGGCCAGGTTTCCCTCGATTGCGCATCGGCCCACGCCAACGCTCAGGGCTACCACTACCATGGTAATATGTTTGAATTTGTGGAAACCCTGGTACCCGATATCTCCACGACCACACGAATTCCAGAAACGCCACTGCTTGTTGGATGGGCATCCGATGGTTTCCCCGTGCTCTATCGTTTCGGACCAGATGAAGATGGCAATATGAAGGAAATGCTTCCAAGCTATCAATTGAGAGCGGGCCTAAGACCCGGCGATGGCATCTCCGAACCCTGTGGCCCGTACACAGGCAAGTATACCCGCGACTACGAGTACGTCTGTGGAAAAGGAGACCTTAACGAATGCAATGGTATTCACGCTGAAGTGACAGTCACTACCCCTCAGGGAGAAGAAACTTTCGACTTTTACTACGTTGTCACCACAGATTTCCCTCAAATCCCACGCTGCATGCTCGGTAATGTCAGTACGGATTTTGAAAGTAACTCCGCTGCACTGATGGGGCAGGATTTAGATGGAGACGGCTTCATTGGTAGCTACGACTGCGACGATAATAATCCCGACATCAACCCTCTGGCCGAGGAGATTGAAGGCAATGACATAGACGAGAACTGCGATGGCGAGTTGACTAGTGTTTTGGATTTGACTTCCGCAGGTATCAGCATTGGCCCGAATCCGAATGCCGGCACCTTCTGGGTAGAAACACCCACAAGCAACCAGTATGAGCTAGAATTAATCGCCACCAGCGGCCAGGTACTCCAACACCTCACCGGTAGCGGCGAATTCATTTTCCAGGGTATACCAGTAGGTGTCTACTTCTTAAATATCAGCAGCCAGGGAGAATATCTAGGCACTGGCAAGATTATTGTACAATGATGACATCACTCTTATTGATTATTGGCCTTTTCCTGACTCCGGAGACCCACGATGTCTCCATGGCTATGTTTCGCTTATCGGAATCAGCAGCAGGACTTCAACTGCACATCAATTTCGATAGAGAAGACTATGTAGATATCAATGGACTGCAAGGACAAAGTATTGAACCACTAGAGCTTCAAGACTACCTGAATCGAACCACTTCGTGGGTCATCAACGGTACAAAAGAAGCCATAGAGGTAAAAGAATTATCTGTTGAGCGAGATCACATTCAGGTAGTTTGCTCTTTTGAAGGTGCACCTCTGGAGCTAAAAAACTTAAAACTCCACAACGAGTTTTTGCTCGCCATTGAAGACCAATCCAACGTCATTATGCTTGACCTCAACGGCAGAACCAGAGGGTTCAGGATGCACGACGATCGAATTCAGATTACCGTAGATTACGATCTCTAATATGAGGAGATAGGGATTTCAGCTTGCAACCACTTCATAGCTCCAGTCGATCTCGACCTTACCCTTCAGCATAAGGGAAACACTGCACATTTTCTCCATACTGAGACGGCAAGCGCGTTCAACTTTGTCGGTGTCCAACTGCCCATAACAGCGATAGTGCAGATGGATTTTAGTGAACACCTTAGGATCTGATTGCGCACGCTCGGCTTTCACATCTACTTGAATATCATCCAGCGACTGGCGCTGCTTGTTGAGCAAGTAAACTATGTCGATACTCGAACAACTGGCAACAGCTGCCAAAACCATCTGCATGGGTCTTGGAGCCGTATTATGTCCACCGATTGATTCGCTGGCGTCTGTGTAGAGTTTAAATCCATCTTCCGTTGTGGTCTCAAATCGGAAAGCATCGTCTACGCGCTTTAGCTGTACTTCCATCTTAAAAAGGCAATTTATTTACATCAACATTGCCACCCGTTAAAATGATGCCAATCCGAAGGCCAGATAGTCTGTCTTTGTGTTTCAGAGCTGCAGCCAACGGAACCGAGCAACTGGGTTCTATGATGATTTTCATCCGTTCCCAGACTAACCGCATAGCGTCTATGATCTCTTGCTCACTAACCAACCAGATATCTTCGACATGCTCGCGAATGACCCCCAGTGTTTTATCACTCAAAGTGGTACGAAGTCCATCAGCTACGGTGCGATTGTCAAGGTTTCGCTCCACTCGCCCAGATTGGAAGGAGCGATAGGCGTCATCAACTTTTTCCGGTTCGCCTGCCAGCACTTTTGTTCCAGGACTGAAATAATGGGCTGCCAGCGCAGTACCTGCTAGCAAACCGCCACCTCCTACCGGACACATGATCACATCCAGCTTGCCTTCTGCCTGCTCAATCAATTCCATGGCCGCTGTTGCCTGGCCCGCGATAACTCCGTAATCATCAAATGGATGAATAAAGGCAGCTCCGGTTCTAGCCACAACCCGTTCCAGTTCTGCTTGCCTGTCTTCAGGTGTATTAGGGCAAAAAGTAATTTCTGCTCCATACCCACGGACGGCCTCGATCTTAACCTTTGGTGCGTCCTCTGGCATAACGATATAAGCGGGAATTCCCATTGCTTTCGCAGCACTAGCTACAGCCTGAGCGTGATTTCCACTGCTATGGGTAGCCAGACCTTTTAATCGCTCTGACTCGCTCAGTCGCAAAGCTGCACTCGCCCCACCCCGCATTTTAAAAGCGCCGATTTTTTGAAAATTCTCACACTTAAAATAACAGCTGGCCCCCAGCATATCATCAATAGACTGGCTGGTAAGTACCGGAGTGCGATGAACAAAAGGCGAAATGGCTGCATGAGTGGCCAAAAGCTCTGCCTGGCTAGCGGCCTCTTCTAATTTTGGTAGCATGGTTGCAAGGAGTGTTTTCTAGTATCCGATTATTAATCGAATGCAAGAAAACCATTACAACCCAAAAGCTGCCTTCACGCGATCAACAAAATCTAATTTCTCCCAGGTGAAGGTTTCTACCTCTATTTCAAGCGTTTCGCCAGAGCCATTGGTAAAGCTTACCATTTTCACCTCACTAGGGCGACCCATATGGCCATAAGCGGCTGATTCACTGTAAATTGGAGTACGCAACTTCAAGCGTTGCTCAATGGCGTATGGTCGCATATCAAAGATCTCCATGATCTTTTCTGCAATTTCAGCATCGGTCATGCTCACCTTTGCACTTCCATTTGTATTCACATAGATGTTGGTCGGCTTTGCCACACCAATAGCATAGCTGACCTGGACCAACATTTCATCGGCCACACCAGCCGCTACCATATTTTTGGCGATGTGGCGGGTCGCATAGGCCGCCGAGCGATCAACCTTGCTGGGGTCTTTTCCAGAGAAAGCACCTCCACCATGTGCACCCTTGCCTCCGTAGGTATCTACGATAATCTTACGGCCAGTGAGACCGGTATCACCATGTGGCCCACCAATCACGAATTTACCCGTTGGATTGACGTGATAGACGATCTGGTCAGTAAACAGAGCCTGAAGCTCAGGCTTAAGCGTGTTCTTCACTCGGGGAATAACGATCTCAATTACGTCTTGCTTGATTTTAGCCAGCATGGCGTCGTCTTCATCAAAATCGTCGTGTTGAGTAGACACCACAATCGAATCAATACGAATAGGCTTGTGATCATCACCGTATTCGATGGTCACTTGCGACTTTGAATCCGGGCGCAAGTAGGTCATTTCCTTACCTCCTCGGCGGATGGCTGCCAATTCTTGCAAGATTTTGTGGCTCAAGTCCAGGGCCAACGGCATATAATTGTCCGTTTCGTTGGTCGCGTAGCCAAACATCATACCCTGGTCACCAGCTCCCTGATCTTCCGCAGCTGCTCGCTCTACCCCCTGGTTAATGTCGGGAGACTGCTCGTGTATGGCAGAGAACACGCCACAACTGTTGGCCTCAAACATATACTCTGACTTGGTGTAACCTATCCGCTCGATGACTTCTCGAGATATCTTCTGTACATCCAGATAGGTACTCGACTTAACTTCACCGGCCAATACTACCTGTCCAGTAGTAACCAGAGTTTCACAGGCTACTTTTGAAGTCGGGTCAAATGCTAGAAAGTGGTCAACTAATGCATCGCTGATCTGATCAGCCACTTTATCGGGGTGTCCTTCTGATACAGATTCTGAAGTAAATAAGTATGGCATGGTGGTTCTAATTTCGAGGCGCAAAGGTAGCAAAAGAAACGGTCAAAAAACCCCTGCCAAGTACACTTCAGCGTCTGACAAAATTTGTATTTCAGCACCGTGATCGTAGGACAACCAGCAAGCCTGCCCCCTGCGGAAGTCTAAATCATCTTCCCGATCTACGGATTGCCTCTTCGACAATTTAATATGACCAGAATAAACGAATAGAATGGCCGGCCCCTGAGGCAGTTCCACACCTTGGCCCTTTTGAAATTCGCCCCGCCAAAGTTGAAAATCAGGAGCTGGTGTTGGGTAGACAAGCCAGCCGCCTTCCAGAGATTCACCGGACAGAATACTAGGTCTGACTGTGGAAAAATCCAGCGTTTTCATCAACTCAGGCGGATCAATATGCTTAGGCGTGAGTCCGCCCCTGAGCACATTGTCACTATTTGCCATTAGCTCAACGCAAGCACCGCTCAGATATGCATGCGGTATTTGGGCAGCTTGAAATATACCCTCACCAACCTCTAGCTTAACCAGATTAAACCAATAAATTGAAAAAATACCACGATCAAACCCATATCTTTCAAATGCCCGCCTGGCCCAATAATCTGGATGCGACATGGGAGCTTCAGCCTTTGAGTCTAGTCTTTCTTTCAGCGGCATCAGCCACCTCGCCAACTCATCAGACGGCGCAGACATGACTCGATCGTAAAGACCATTGAGGCCGCTCTTCTCAAATATCGCCTTCAAGTCTGACCAGGCAGGTTCTCGATCGAGACTGGCGCCGATTTCTTCCGACGATTTGAAACCGTGAAGCAAATAAAATTCGCTTAGGGCTACAGCCAACTCAGGCTTGTGGTTTTTATCTCGATAATTCCGATTTGGCGCCATGCGGTCTATCCCCGCTGTTTCTTCCCTGGCAAAACCTTCTCTGGCCATGGCAATGGTCGGGTGCACTTGTATGGAAAGCATATCCTGAACGTCCAGCACTTTTAGCAAAAAAGGCAACCTTCCTCCAAAATGATCCGCAATATTTTTTGAGAGGACTTCCGCTGGTCGGTCTCCGATCACTTCATCGAGGGTACCCAGTGCTGTTTGAGCTGGTCCTTTTGGATGCGCACCGAGCCACCATTCTGCCCATGGTTCTCCTGGCGGCTGGGACTTGTATGTGAGATCGGCTAAAAACGAGGAACCACCCCACGCATAAGGCTGTATGACGCCATCTAAAGCCAGTATTTTCGATGAATTATCCATGGGTTCCATTTAAGTGTAGCTGAAGATTGAACTGATTCCCGGCAGGTATTAATGCATATGCGCCGACACAGGCACGGGTGTCCCTACAGCTGCACGCCAAAAATGAGGAAAATACTCGTAGGCCAAACGGCCATTGGCAAAGAGTACTAACCCATCGCCGGTTTGCACATCCAAAGCGTAGTAAGAACGATACTCCCAATTTGCCCCCCACTGCCATAACCATTCACTTTCCTCATTTCGTTCTCGGCCGCAACCAAGACCCCAAGCCAGAGCCTCATCCTCCCTGTTCATACTCACCCTATGACTGCATATGAGGTCCATTATCTCCTTGTCGGACCAAAGGGCTTCTAAAATTTTGGCAAACTCTATTGGCGATGTTATTAAGGTTCCATTAGCCAAAGGCTCTGAGAAGTGCCTGATCGACCTTCTGCCTTCCATATGCTCCAAATAAGCATCTGCGGATAGCGCATCTAAATCAGGGTTCCATACAAAACTTGTCGACTGCAGATCCAGCGGAGAGAACAGTTCGGTTTGGGCCAATTCTTCCAGGTTTTGACCAGCAAAAGCTTCCAACAGCCCCTGGACCAGCAAAAAACCATCCTCACTGTATTCAAATTGGCCTGGCTCTCTTATGCGAACCTCGCCGTTAGGCGAATAACCGCCATAGCCCGAGGTATGCGAAAGCAATTGTCTTGGTGTTACAGACAAGGCAAGATGATAAGTCATAGAATCTGACCTAGCCAATAACTTGTCCCACGATTTCCCCGGCGCTTCAGTTCGGGGCGGATAACGTTCTAAACAATCAGCCATCGAGCTGTCAAGCCATGAAGGATGTGTACGGCTAATCAGCCTATGGATCAAATAAGTACAAATGGTCTTGCTAAGGGAGGCTGCCTCAAAAACTGTATGCTCATCAATTTTGGCCGTATCATTCCTCATTCCAGAAGAAAATACATGCTCGATATTTCCTGAGTTCAAGCTAACCACAACTATACCGGGCAGGCCGACCTCTTCATTTGCCGTCTGAAAAACGTCTTGTAACTGAGCTTGATTTTGAGGTGGAAACGGCGAGTACTCGTCCCTACTGAACGCCTGTCTACACCCACTCCAAAGAAAGAGCAGCAGTATAAAAATGGAAAAAAAACCAAGGGAATCCCAAAGAGGTTTTAGTCTGGATTTCACACGAGAAGGCATGATTAGGGATAGCCAGAAATTAAAAGTGGGCAAACATACCATCCGCTACAACCTCCTATCCTTGCTGCGTTTCCGCCCTGGGGAGATTCAGAGGGAGCTGGATGTATGCTGCCCAGCGCAAAGATAAGCATAACTAATTAGGGAATAGAAATCTTAAGAAAGAAATTAGAAATTGAAGCCGTTTATCGGGGCTTAAAGCGTCAGACTAGTCTCCCCTATCCTTGCTCGGGAATAGCTCCTGTTTTCTGGCCAAAGTAAAAGACAAACTGCTGAAAATCATTAGCCAGATCCTTATTCTGAGTCGCTTTAAAATAAGTTTCCGTCATAGATCGCAGCATCTGATAGTAGAAACGGTCCATTTCCACGATCTGCATGTCCTTGGTCCAGAGGTCTATTTTCATGGTCTCCTTGGTGTCCTTAGCAAAGAAGCTCAAAAATGCTGCTTTGCATTCTCGGGGCATCTCTCCTTCTCCTGCGTAATCGAGGTATACGGGCATCTTTTCTTCGTCAAGCCCGATACCGACTTTAATGTCTGATTTTTTGCTAATCTCGCTTTTCATCATGTAAAGGTAGTGGCCAAAAACAAAAGCGGACCAAAGAGCAAGGCTCTTTGATCCGCATAATGACAGTTTAGATCAGATCTTATGACCTGATGTTCTTGACTTACTGTATCTGTAGCTTGATCACGCGAATGGCCTGCTCGCTGCTTAGGCGAAGCATGTAGGTGCCGCGTGCCAGGTATGGCAAATCCAACTCCAACTGACCATTCAACTGGTCCAGGTCGCGCTGGAGTACCGTACGACCATTCAAGTCGCTCAGTTCAAGTGTACCTGTACGACCATTGAAATCGCTGGTTCTGATTGTAATCTGGTCAGATGCTGGGTTCGGGAATACCATTAGGTTGCCTGGGCCATTCAGCTGACCTACACTTGAGGGACTCTCGTTTGGCGCACAAATGGTAGGAATACTCAGATCCCACTCCTTGTCTGCACCTGGGAAGTACTGAAGTGAACGGTCTTCGATTGGTGCCTGCACATCCAGATCTTCAGACCAAAGACCAGCATCGATGGCCATTTGTGTGTAAATCTGATTGCCTTCGCCCCATTGAACGTAGTCGACGAATTCTATTCCTCCTTCTGAAGAGTAAAGAATCAACTCACCAGTTGCATCCACAGTCCAGCCGGTCTGCACACTGACGAACTCATTAGGTCCGAGTACCAAATCACCACATTCTACTGCCAGCTCTGCTAAGGGCACAGATGCACTGGCATTGCTCAATCGATACTGACTGATGTTTACGGTCTTAACGCTGGTATTGAAAAACTCAACGACGCCACCGGCTGTCACCTCGTTAAACACAACGCCATCAGCACACTCTTCAGCACTTAGCAAGAATACATCTTCAATATCAAATATATCATTCGATGCAGCGTAGCAGATTGTATAAGGCAGCTCTCTAATGACATCACCAACTTGAATGGTACCATTGGACACGGCAAATGCGCGGATATCATAACCGCCTGGAGGCAGTCCTTCAAAGTTGAAGGTGCCAGAAGCATCAGCTATGGCAATAACCGTATCTCCACTCAACAACGCAATAATAATTTCATCACCAGCTATAAAAGTAGAGTCAGTGAACTCGATGGTTGCAAAATCATCAGCACCATCTTCCACGCAGAAGCATGCGTCAACTTCTCCCACAAAACTAATATTGGGCGCAAAATTGTCGCAATAGTTGTAAGCATCTAAGCAGCCATTGCTGGCATTGGAAACCTGAATATCCGCTGGATCTGAAAGCACGAAGCTTCCAGACAAATCAGAGATATTGTTGCCGACCATTAGGCCATCGAAATCGGCCGGGTCGTAGAAGACTGCATATACCTGCACAATTTGAGCAAAGAAGGTCTCGTACACCAGTGTTGCATTGTCGGTCTCTATCTGCAGTATCTCACCAGTTACGGCATTGATGGCAAATAGATCGTACACTTCATCTACCAGGTCAGCACTGTCAGGAAGACTTACTACGGCTGGGCCGCCTAACTGATCTTCGAGGCAGATGGTCTGTAGATCCGGATCAAGTCCTGGAACATCACATTCTACCACTTCGAAGGTAGCTCCTTCCACTAGCAAACTGGCACAGAAAGGACCACCGCCTTCAATGGTTTCCAGGAATACATCGACACCTGTGGGTAAGAACCCATCAATAATACCACCAGCGAAGAAATCAATGTCGAAGGTGTCCAACACAAAGGTGTGGATGGTATATGTACCAGGTTCATCAACCTCGAAAATAGGTCCCTCCTCATTGATATCAAGAATAATTAAGCTATCCCCAACAGTCAGTACGTATACTACGGTAAATCCATCAGGTACGGTAGGTTCGATGTCTGTAGTTGCAGAGATAATGGCAGATTCAAACTCACCATCAAGACAAACTTCATCATCAGTATCTGGAGTCAGTGTGCCGGCATCAGCTTCACATGGAGCCTCACAATTCTCGACGTCAAATGGGATAGGTTCAGATATGCTGATACAACCGGTATCTATATCCTGAATAGTAGTGAAGTCTACCTCATCACCTACTCTGGGCAATAAACCATCCACACCAAAGGGATAATCATCTTCTCCGTAACCAATCAAATACACATTGTGTGGGGGGCTGGCGTAGCCGAAAAAGTCCAGATTGATATTGAAAAAGTCCAATGGTAATTCCTCTGTTTCATTGAACCCGGTTCTTCTTCGTCCCACAGAGAAATCAACGGGGCCTAAAGTATTGTTCGCTACGTTCACGATAATACCGCTGGAATCGGTCAGTACCAACATGAAGCTGTCGGCATCAATCGGGCCAGAAACACTCACCGTCAGGTCTCTTAGTGTTTCACAAGGATCCGTACCAGGCTCTACATCTACAGATATCATTGGGACATCATCAAAGGGACACTCGTTGCACTCGTCACCAGTTAATCTCACTACCGTAAGTGGGTTGGACAAGTCAAAACAACCTTCCAGATCACCAGCGTTTAGACCAACTTCAGCACCCTGAAGACCATCTTCAAAAGCCAGGTACCAAATCAGGCAAGTACCACCACCGGCATCGTCTAAATCAAACGGACCATTGCCAGCTGGAATAGCCAGGATGTTGGCATCAGCATCGGTGATGACAAAGGTGAAGTTGCTTCCCTGAGGATCGCCAGTCTGAATAACATCTAGCGGATCTGGAATACTGTCGCCGGCACAAATAGTAATGGTATCGCCAATCACTGCGCCTGTGCTATCGACAAAGTTGATGGTACCGCCATCGGTTACATTTCGTTCTACAGTAAGGGGGTTGGACAAGTCAAAACAACCTTCCAGGTCACCTGCGTTTAGTCCAACTTCAGCACCCTGAAGACCATCTTCAAAGGCCAGGTACCAGATTAGGCAAGTACCGCCACCAGCACCGTCTAAATCAAAGGGACCATTGCCATCTGGAATAGCTAGGATGTTGCCTTCGGCATCAGTAATCACGAAAGTGAAATTGCCGCCAGAGGTCTCACCGACCTGGACCACATCCAGTGGATCGGGAATATCATCACCTGCGCAGATGGTCGTATCGGTACTGCCACCTTCAAACGTAATTTCACCAGCTTCAGGCAAATTGCGCTCAACGGTGATGGCGTTTGACAGATCAAAACATCCTGTCAGATCAAAGGCATTCGCACCAACCTCCAATCCCTGGATGTCTGGATTATAGGCCAGGTACCAGATCAGGCAAGTACCGGGGCCAGCACCATTCAGGTCGAATGGACCATTGCCATCGGGAAGAGCCAGAATATTACCTTCATCATCAGTAATGACGAAAGTGAATAGTTCACCCATGGTATTATCCGTACCGATGACATCAAGTGGATCCTCGAACTCATCTACACAAATAGAAGTATCCGTACCACCGCTTTCTAGCGAAATTTCGCCCGCTTCGGCTACATACCTTGTTACCTGGATGAAGTTGGAAAGGTCGAAACAACCATCGATATCTTCAGCATTGCCTCCTTCTACAAGACCAGTCACATCGTCTTCAAAACTGATGTGCCAAACCAGGCAAATACCTACACCAGCCCCGTCTAAATCAAACGGAGGTGTAGCTGGATAAGAGAGAATATTGCCTTCCAGATCTGTAATCAAGTAGGCGCTGTTTGTACTCTCATTATTTTCTAGATCGACATCAAACGCATCTGATTCTCCATCGTCTGCGCAGATAACAATCACAGTTTCATCTGTACCGGCTATTGTCAAATCACCACCGTCTTCTTCGCAAAGCTCGAAGTCGCAGTCTTTTACAACAACCAGATAGTCAGATAAGTCATAGCATTCATTGGGAAACATGCAATAGTTTCCGCCCGGTCCAAAATCACCGGTGAAGCCATCTTCATAGGCCAGATTAAAAATGAAACAAACCCCTTCTTCGAATCCTTCAAAATCGAAGTTCGGGCTGGTTTGATTGGCCAGAATATTTCCGTAATTATCTGTAATCAGAAAGATCTGATTATCGCCGCTAGCACCCTCTACCAAAACAGTTAGGGGATCGGGAATACCATCGGTTGTACAGAGAATTTTTGTGTCAGAGCCGTCATCTGCAAAGACCAGGTCACCACCTTCCTCATCACAATTCTGAGAAAAAGCACTAACCAGACCGAAGCAAAATAAAAGGCTCATGGTCACCACCCATTTGGCGGAGCCATTGCGCTTAATCGCGCTCAGTAAGTCTATGAACATAAAAAGTCGTTTTCGGAGGGCCGTATGGGTTAGGCATTCTCTCCGTAATGAATAAAAATGTTGAATGTATAAGTATGTATGTACCCTCTTTCGAC
>JBCBVN010000054.1:0-17272 GCA_039817625.1 Bacteroidota bacterium | reverse complement strand
TTTGAGCCATCCCAGACGAATTTGCAGGCCGCATGGACGATTGGGCCTTTGGCTGTGATGTATGCCAGGAGGTTTGCCCTTGGAATAGGCGCAGTAAACCCCACTCGGAAGCTGCCTTCGCTCCGCATGAAGACTTAATAGACATGGGCGAACAGGAATGGCATGAAATGACTGAAGAAGTGTTTAGAAAGGTCTTTAAGAAAAGTGCCGTGAAGCGGACCAAATTCTCAGGTTTGAAACGGAATTTGAAGTTTTTGCGATCTGATTAACTTTTTGTTTTATATTTGTATTGCACAAACAAAAGCGTTTGCGGAAAGCGTTAATCCATTCGCTGCTTTTGTTGGAGCATGACTAGTTTGGGCTTTTGTCCTTCCGCTCATTGGAGTGAGTGGGCTGGTTGGCTGTGGTATTTTGATTTTGATGCTTTGATTTTTTGGATATTTGGATATTTCCAAATCTCCCCTATCCTCCTTTTCCCCACAACCACCACTCCAAAAACTGTGGTAAAACCTTACCCCAGGTCTCTGGCTCATGTCTTCCTCCCTCTTCTTCGTGATACGTCAAGCGTTCTGGTGCAGTAAACCCTCTTTTTTCCAGTAGGGCCTGAAGCTGAATCGTATCGTCGATGGCGTCGATAATACCATTACTATTTCGGTCTTCTTCCTCATCCTTTGTCCCGGCCATCAGCCAGATACGGAGGTTCCTAGGTATGGCAATAGTGCTGGTCACATAATCGTGTACAATTCGATTGGCATCGGGCTTTTTCTTCAAAAAGGGCTTGGATCTCCACCAAAGCGCACCACTAAAAACACCGACACTACCGAAGGTATCTGAACATCGCCAGGCCAGATCAAAGGCATGTAACCCGCCGAGGCTGAAACCTATAATGGCTCGCGAGGAGGAATTTTCTTCTAAATGATATCTACTACTCAGCCAGGGCAGGAGTTCCTCGGAAATGAAATCCTGGTGGGCTCTGGACTGGTCTCCCCTACCCTTGTAATCCAACCTATCTGCTGTGCCGTATTCCCGCATTCGGTCTGCTGCATGAATACCAACCAGTAGAAAAAGTCCTTGCTCTGACGTGCCAAAAGACTTCAGGTGCTCGCTCAGGTGCATGCGCGGAAAGTCTTGTCCGTCCAGACACAGGAGCAACTTAATTGGCTGATTTGGAGAAACTCCCGGACGATAAATACTAAGTCTGACTTTTCGATTCAGGTACTGACTCCGAAGTTGATAAGTACGCTGGATATAGCCTTTTGGACTTGAGAAATAGCCCACAAACTGGGAGATGTAACTCAAAATATGCACATCGCAAAGGTAGATAGCAACTTCGTTGGACAAAATCGGACCAAAATCAAGACTTTGTTTTGCTGTTATGGCAAAATAAGCTATATTGTACTACATATCAATCTATAAACAAAATCTACGTCTGCCTATGATGAATGAAGAAGTACGCACTATTATGAGTAAGGAAGTACGAACAGTTTCACCTTCAGATACCATTGAGCAAGTATCGCAGCTTATGCAGAACGAGCGGCTACAACAGCTGCCCGTAGTAGATGCTCAAGGACACCTGGTGGGCTTGATTACTTCTTACGATTTATGGCGCTGCTCCATTACTCCTGATTGCAATGAATCTAATAACGTGAGTGATATCATGACGACTCACATCGTCAAGTTGGCTCCCAAAGACAAAGTCGGTACAGCTGCCGAACTATTCATGGACCGCCGCTTCAAAACCTTACCTGTCGTCAACCTCCGTAATGAACTCAAGGGTGTCATAACAGCCTTTGACCTCATCCGCTACTCCATAAAGAAAGAGTATCCGGACCCCATTCTATATCAAGAAGTACTGGCATAGCGCCTTCGCAGGCTCTCCAGAAGGGCCTGCGAACAAACTTAAATTTGGCATGGCTCAGGGCATTTTTGTCCTGGGCCATGTTCCGTTTTATGACGCGCTTTCTATATTCGCCCCATGCAGGAATCTCATACTAAATTCTATTCCCATCATCTCGGGCACGATGTCGATGTTCTCATCTACGGAGACCGAGGTTATCCGGTGGTTATTTTCCCAACTACCCTTGGTCGGTATTACGAAGCCAAAGACTTTGGGTTAATCGAATCTGCCTCCTGGTTTATCGAACAAGGCCTCGTTCAGATATACTGCCCAGACAGTGTCAACCACGCCAGCTGGTATGGGAAGGTGCATCCCGCAGAACGAGTTGCCAGACATCACCGCTACGATGAGTTTCTGTACAACGAATTTATCCCTCAAATCCGATGGAAAACAGGGACAGGAAAAATAGTTGCAGCTGGCGCCAGCTTCGGTGGCTTTTCCGCTGCCAATTTTGCATTTCGGCATCCAGAATACGTCAGCCACCTCTTCAGCATGAGCGGTTCTTTCGACATCAAGAGCTTTATGAGCGACTACTACAGCAATGAGGTATACTTCCACAATCCGGTAGACTTTGTGCCCGGTCTGGACCATCCCGACATTTGGAAGATGAAGATTATACTCGGAACAAGTGAGTGGGACATATGCCGTGAGCCTACGGAGACCTTTTCTGCTATCCTCAACAAAAAAGGCATTAACCACTGGCTGGATATGCGAGGATGGAAAGAACACGACTGGCCCTTGTGGAAAGAAATGTTTCCCCACTATTTAAGTATGATTTAGCCGCTTTTTTGCTCAGTTATCGCTACGGTGGCTGGGCGCACAAACCTGGCGTACGACCTCTCGCTCAAAACTCATCAAATCGCCTATCGTTTTAGCGCTGTAATGCTCTGGAAGATTGGGCCTTCCCAATCTCTTGGCTGTGAGACCATACTGGATATCAAAAACCAGTTTCAAGCCCACACCATCCGACCTGAAATACGAATGATGAATGGCATAATTTCTTTCATGCCTGAGGCCCATTCCCGTAGTAGACACCACAAAATAGCCTAACCTCGCCTGCTCTTGATCAACCACAATATCTTGTAGGCAACCCAGTGGGTAGCCTTGGGTAGTGACAATCTCTACACCTAACATATCGCGAAGCGAAAAGACATATTGTGGCATGGAATAATCGTTTTCCGCTTCGAAAGTACCGCCGAAAATTGCTGCAAACAAGGTGCAGGCATACTATCAGACAGATTGAGAATTTTGTACCTTGCCACTTAACAAAAAGTAAACAACCCAAAAGACGTGGCGCGCACTTCGACCAAGAAAAAAACCAATAAGGTCACGCCACTTATGGCGCAGTACAACCAGGTTAAGGCCAAGTATCCCGAGGCTTTACTTTTATTTCGAGTTGGAGACTTTTATGAGACCTTCGGAAGTGACGCAGTTTCCGTGGCACAGACCTTGGGCATCGTCCTCACGAGTAGGAATAATGGCGGCAGCGATGTAGAATTGGCTGGATTCCCCTATCACAGCCTGGACATGTATCTCCCCCGCCTGGTTAAAGCCGGCTACAGAGTAGCTATATGCGAACAACTGGAAAAGCCCAGCAAGGAAAAGAAAATAGTCAAGCGCGGAGTCACGGAAATTGTCACCCCTGGCCTGGCCGTAGACGATAAGCTGCTAGACCACAAAGCCAATAACTTTCTGGCTGCTCTAGCCTGGGGCCATGGAAAACGAGACAATATGGCCCTTGCCCTGATGGATATCAGTACGGGAGAGTTTTTGGTGGCAGAAGGCAGATCTGACTATATCGATAAACTGCTCCAAAGTTTTCAGCCCAAAGAGATATTACTTTCCAAAGACCGAAAAAGTCATTTTCAAGAAAGCTATGGCGAGCGATTTTTCCTAAGCACACTGGATGAATGGATATTTACTGACGACTATGCCAGAGAGCGACTTCTAGGACACTTCAAAGCTACTTCTCTTAAGGGCTTCGGAATTGAAGAGCTCAAGCTGGCGCAACGGGCAGCCGGTGCCGTCTTACACTACCTGGAATCGACCCAAAATAACCGCCTGGGCCACGTAACCAGAATCAATCGACTGGCCAATGACAATTATGTTTGGCTGGATCGGTTTACCATCCGCAATCTGGAACTCATACATAGCCCCCATGAGACCGGAGTACCCCTGGTGCGCGTATTGGATCAGACGGTCACCCCTATGGGCGGACGACTATTGCGCAAATGGATCGTTCTCCCACTCACTGATACGGCACGCATAGCAAAAAGGCAGTCGGTGGTCAGTTTTTTCTATGATGAGACAGAAGCACTGCGCCAGATAGATGACCTGCTGCAAGGTATTGGCGATCTCGAACGCCTGATTAGCAAAGTCCCTATGGGTAAAGTCAATCCCAGGGAGATTCGCCAAATTCGAAAAGCACTGGAGTTAATCACACCGTTGCGCCAGAAGCTGGTAGACAGCGAAAACCAGGAACTCCAACTCATTGGGCAACGACTGGATGATCTACCAGAATTATGTCGGCTCGTAGAGGAAAGAATTTTTGAAGATCCTCCAGTTAATTTAAATAAAGGAGGAGTCATTGCAGACGGATTCGATCCCGAACTGGACGAGCTTCGAGACATCACAAAAAATGGAAAAAACAGGCTGGCTGGTATTCAGCAACGAGAAGCCGAACGCACCGGAATCAATAGCCTGAAGATTGGTTTCAACAACGTATTCGGCTACTACCTCGAAGTCACCAATAAATACAAAGACCAAGCCCCGCCCGAATGGACCAGGAAGCAGACCCTGACAAACGCGGAAAGGTATATAACAGAGGAACTCAAGGTACTGGAGAACAAGATACTGAATGCCGAAGACCAGATTCTACAACGGGAAGAATTCCTGTACGAGCAATTGGTCATGGATCTACAACAATACATTGATCCTATCCAGAAGAACGCAGCCTTAATCGGTCAGTTAGATTGCTTGCTGGGATTTGCAAAGGTTGCTCATCGCAACAACTACCATGCGCCAGAGGTCAATGATGGCTTTGCAATCGATATCAAGGCAGGCCGCCATCCCGTAATCGAACAGCAACTCGCCGTTGGTGAATCATTTGTAGCTAATGATGTGTATCTCGATCGCGACCAACAACAAATCCTTATGATTACCGGCCCAAACATGGCAGGTAAATCAGCACTTTTACGGCAGACTGCACTTATTGTGCTAATGGCACAGATGGGCAGTTTTGTCCCGGCTACCGAAGCCAAAATTGGTCTGGTCGATCGCATATTCACCAGAGTCGGTGCCAGCGACAACATAAGTAGTGGCGAGTCAACTTTCATGGTAGAAATGAATGAGACGGCCAGTATTATGAATAATGTAACGGACCGCTCCCTCATTCTACTCGACGAGATTGGGCGAGGCACATCTACCTTCGATGGTATTAGCATAGCCTGGGCAATTGCCGAATACTTACACAATAACGGCCAGACCAGACCCAAAACACTATTCGCTACCCACTATCACGAACTCAATGAGCTCGCCACCCAGCTCGATCGTATACACAACTACAATATTGCCATAAAGGAGATCGGTAAACGGATCATATTCTTGCGAAAACTAGTGCCTGGAGGCTCACAGCACAGCTTTGGAATACACGTAGCTAGAATGGCAGGTATGCCGCCGGAAATCGTACAACGAGCCAATGCCATTCTTGCGCAACTTGAGCAAAATCACCTGAGTAGTGTCGACTTGGAAGCCCCCGATCCCAACAAGGGCGCCCAACCTGCGCCTGCCGGCCGTGCGTCAGCAGGCGGGGAAGTCCAAAAAAATGAAGCAGCTAATGTCGAAAATGGAGCCACTGCCGATAGACATATCGAAGCTCCAACTGTAGTAGCAGCTGGGGGTATTCAGGCAGAAGCATTTCAGATGAGCATCTTCGAAACCCATGATCCTAAAGTGGGCAAGCTGAAAGCCATGCTAGATGAAGTAAACATCAACCAGATGACTCCCATCGAGTGCATGATGAAGCTCAACGAGCTAAAATCTATTCTGGACCAAGAGGGCTAAATAGCCACGTATATACTTTGTTGTAAAATCGCTCATATGTCAAATGTCATGCGCATTTGACCATGGATTTTCTTTACATTTACCTGACCTATCTAGATTTATACAACATGCGCCTGAATTTCTTTTCAGTGGCCGGCATACTGCTGTTGGCTACACTCTCATTGGCCTACATACCAAAAACGATCTTTTCTGCGCCACCAGAGCCCATTGGGCCATACCTCAATGGCGTATTCCCAGACCGAAGACCTGCAGAGGGTGGTAGCTGGGAACTTGAAGACATACTTCCGGGGCAAACCTTCTATGGTCCAACCAGGATTATCCCCTTCCCAGGTACTGACGATATTCTTCTACTGGGTTTAAGAGGAGAAGTATGGCGAATCAATATCGAAAACCAATTTTCTGATCTCATACTTGATATAAGCCCAATTGCCTTTGCACAAGGAGATGGAGGCACCGTTGGCATTGCCCTGCATCCCAAGTTTGGCGACCCAACAGCCCCAGACAAACAACACATATTCGTTTACTACAGAACCAAGCCAGATCCCAGTCAATGGGATGAAAGGGGATATAATATTCTATCTAAATTTCAATGGGATCACGATAATCAAACGTTTGATAGCAGCAGTGAAGAGATTCTTTTTCAACAATATGATCGCTTTACCTGGCATAACGGTGGTGCAGTTTTCTTTGATGAAGAAGGCTACTTGTATATTTCCGTTGGTGATGAGGGAATAGATGAGTATCATAGCGTATCTACACAGCGGTTAAATGGAGGTTTCTTCAGTGGCTTATTGAGGATTGATATCGATAACGAAATGTCTCGAAGTCATCCAATTATAAGGCAGCCAGAGTCCAATGGTACCCCCCCTCAGGGTTGGCCAAATACCTTTTCTCAAGGATATTCCATTCCCAATAGCAATCCATGGTTATGTCCTGATGGCTCGGAATTAGAAGAGTTTTTTGCCCTAGGTCTACGAAGTCCATTTACTGCTCATCTAGATGATGAATCAGGTCAAATTTGGGTAGCAGATGTAGGCGCTGTAACCATGGATGAAATTTCTATTGTCGAAAAAGGAGACAACCTACAATGGCCCTGGAAAGAAGGATCTCTACAATATCTGAATAATGAGGAGCCTGAGATCATCATTGGCAACAGTAAAAATCCATACCGAAGTCTCGACGGTAACTATGGCGGCTGTGTGATTGGAGGAGGAATTTATAGAGGAAATCAATTTATTAGTCTAGATGGCAAATATATTTTTGGCGACTTTAGAGATAATAAATTGATGGCTATTGAGACCAATAGAATCGACAGTGAACCGGAGGTAGAGGTACTTATTGATGACATAAGAGGCTTGCATGAAACGATGCCTGAAGGAGCTGGAATAACTGCTGTTTCCCTATTGCCAGATGGTTCTATCCTAATCTCGGTCATTGGCAGCAGGCTTAGTTCCACTCCTGGCAAAATTTATAAACTCAAACGAGCGGGTGCTGTGCCAGAGCCTCCTTACCTATTATCACAAATTGGAGCTTTCACTGACTTGAATAGTCTAACGCCTGTGCCCGGCTTAATACCTTATCGGCCAAGTGCTCAGCTTTGGTCAGATCACGCTATTAAAAATAGATGGATGGCTATTCCAAACAATGGACTGTTCGACGATCCCTCTGAAACGGTAGTTTTTGATCGGAACAGCAAGTGGAGCTTCCCTCCGGGTACGGTTTTTATTAAAAATTTCGAGCTCCAGACTCGCTTAAACAATCCAGATCAAACGACTATGCTGGAAACCCGCTTCTTCATCATCGGAGAAGAGCAAAGCTATGGTCTGAGCTATCATTGGAATGAGGAAGGAACAGAGGCCTATTTAGCAAGTGATGCAGAATTCAGGCAATTTGAAATCTTCGATGAGCACGGCAATCTCAGTTATATCCAGCGATGGGACTACCCAAGTAGAGGTCAGTGTATGAGTTGCCACACAAGTGTTTCAAATTTTGTTCTTGGTGTTACGACTCACCAGCTCAATAACAATTACTACTATCCTGAACTTGGTTTTGAGGTCAACCAGCTAATTCATCTGGAAGATTTGGGTGTCTTCGACCAACCAATAGGACAACCCGACAATATGCCCAAAGCCGTAGCAATAAATGACGAGCAAGCAGATCTGGGAGTAAGAATAAGATCTTACCTAGATGCTAATTGCGCATCCTGTCACAGACCAGGTGGAATCCCTACAGTTAATATGGATTTAAGGTTCAACACCCCTCTTTTTCTCAGCAATATCATCAATGCACCCAATTTAAGTAATGCTTCAGATCCTGATGGCTTGGTGGTTATGCCGGGTTTTCACGAACACTCGCAGCTCTGGATCAGAGACAATAGCCTGGAAAACATCAAAATGCCTCCCATTGGGAGAAACCTGGTTGACCAGTATTATGTAGACAAATTGGCGGAATGGATAGACGGCATGCCAACCGATTTCACCTCGGGTGCGGATCAAAACTATCTATACCCAAATCCCACCAGTGACTGGATCAACATTCGCATCAGAGACGATTGGGAGCTACCCGTTGATCTGACGATACACAGCATTGATGGTCGAGTGATTCATCAAGCTCAAATGGAAGTTCTCAGTGACTATATGGATTTGAGCATTCTACCAGCTGGAACCTACATATTTACCCTGAATAATCAAGTGGGTAATCGGGAGACCAACCGCATTGTGGTGCGATAAGCCCAATCTGATAAATGGCCGAAATCGATACTAACTTTTTTCTGGAAGAGACTGGAGCACCAATTCTCTGGTGACCAACGCTAGCAGCAATTGCTCCTCTTTTTCCGTTAAATCTTGCGGAATAAATTCGAGTGCTTTTTGTCTGAGCGATTGCTCCTTGGCCGGTGGCTCCGTACTTAAACCGCCAACCTCTCGACCACCTACTTCGATGGGCAAATAGTTGTTTCGGGCACGACCAGCTATTTGTGCCAGTGGCTGGCCGGTTCGCTGACCGAAAATGGTGCGATCGCGTAGCTCCCCTACTGCCTGACCGTCTATTTCCACCTGGGTTTTTCCGTTCTCCGTCCAGTAGACATATTCGTGCTCCGCTGCCCGCGCATAGAGCAGATCATTGACCTGTTTACCGAGATAGCGCTTATAACTATACGCTAAAATCGGCTCGTGAAAGATGGTGGTAAACAGACCTTTTGCCGAGGTAGAGGCGCCTTTTTTGACCACTTGCTTACTCTGGCTCAAGCTAAACAGATCAAGTTCTTCAGGGCCGATAGGAACTAATTTACCCGCCCATCCGTCCATATCTGTCTTGAGGTTTTGCAGTTCGTCCTTGCGCTTTTTGGGACTGGGCATCCGATTGGCAGATAGCATCCGAAGCAGGACAAATAGCGATAGTAGAAACCCTACAGCAATAAGTGTTAGAAAAGTAACTGGCATAATTTGCGATGGTCAGCGCCAAAGATAAGCGCTAAACGGGGAATCGTTTTAGCCCCAGGAGACCGTCACAACAAACCTCATCTGGCCGACACCAATAGGTCTAGCAAGCGTTCACGCCCTTCCATGCTACTGCTTCCAGCAACTGGAATATGGACGGGACCTTCTTCATAGATGCGAACGGTATCGTACACCAGAATGGGTTCAGGAGTAGGAACAGGGACTTCTAAGCGGACCGTATCGTACCGCACAACTGTTCGATACTCGACTTGCCTAATGGTGTCGTGCTTCAGTATGATCTCGGGCTCAGGAATCGGATTAGAGGAGACGGCATAGATCAGTTTGTCTTTCGGTACTGCCGAATATTTACCCACACCCCAACCGGTCAACAACAGCAAAATGGCTGCCGCCATACCCCACCAAATAGTGTAGGCTCTCCTGGTTCTTGAAGTAGCATTGGCCGCTAGTCTCTCTCTATAGGCCTGCTGAAGTGCAGCTGGCAAAGACTCTGTTGTAGTTTGAGCATGTAGCCTTTTTGCCTGGGCTTGGGCCAGAAGATAGTCTGACTCTTCAACCTGCCCTTGAACAGCAATCGGCAATTCGTGATACTCATGCGTAAGCAAGTAGTCTGTGTAATCAAATCGATCAGTAGTCATGGAGTAGATTTTTGGGCAGTGTCTCTGCCATCTTTTTCAATGCGTAGTGCAGCCTGCTCTTTATGGTTCCGGGGGGGCAATCGAAAATATCAGCAATCTCAGAAACACCAAGTCCCCGGCGATAGCGGAGTAAAATGCATTTTCTTTGGTCTTCGGAAAGTTGGTCCAGTGCGTATTGTAGCGAAGCATCACGATCAAAATCGCAGATTTGTACATCGGTGTTGGCAGACTGCCGCTCCTGGTAAATATGCAGTCTTTTCAATCGGCGTTCCGAGGCCCGAAAGTGATTCTTTCGCAAATTGGCCGCCATAGTAAACAGCAAAGGTCCGAGATCTTCTGGCCCTTGGTAGGGGTCGCTGAATGCCTGGCTATTGAGCAAATTCAGGAAAAGCTCCTGGCATAAATCGTTAGCCACACTTTCATCTTCGGAGCAGTACACAAAAAAGTAGGCCTTGAGCTTACGAGCATATCGCTCATACAGTTGGGCAAAAGCAGCCTCCTTACCTTCGGCTGCCTGAATCAACAATGTTCTATCGGAAACTGGCAAGACGCTAATCTACATATTCCATCAAGAGACGAAAGCCCGTGGAAGGATGAGGTGAATTTCGCTCCTTAACTACACCAATCTGTAAATAGTATGATTCGTCTAGCCAACTTCCTCCCGCAGTTTCACTTCCGGAACTCAGCAGCTCTGCAACATTACCCGCCATATTATAGAGTCCAAAGTCGTTGGGCAAATAGGAAGCAACCGATGCGGTAAGCCAAACTCCATCTGGACAACCATTAGATTTCAATCGTGCATCCAGCTCTTCTCGTGAAAGCGGCTGACCTGTACTACTTCCCGAATAAATGTATTCTTCGGGTCCTTCATATAAATCAGTATTGAAATTAGCGAGAAAACATCCTTGCGCATTGCGCACGTATGGGCCACCCCAGGGGTATGACGCCATCTGTCGGCCACCACTAGCAGCATACTGCCACTCCTCCTTAGTAGGCAGCCTAAACCGAACCTTTCGCTCGTCTGCTCTTCGAGGGTCTGCATTAAATGCCTGAGTTAGCCAGATTGCATATAGTTCTGCCCCACGTCTCGTCATATTGACTACAGGATTATCATCACCTGCCGGGTCACCGAATCTCGAAATGATCTCACTGTATTCTCCTAGCTCATTTTCTGGTAAATAACTTAGCCAGTCAACGTCCTCCACGGCACTGCTGTCCAAATACTCAAACATTCGTTGTCTGAGCAAATCCTCTAAGAACAATTGATACTCTGCATTAGACACCTCTGTTTCACTCATAAAAAATCCGCGTACAGATATGGATTCTTCCGTACTAGGCAATCGAAATGAGCCATCGGGGATGTACTTATATTGCCTTTCTATACGTCTGGCCTTTATCCCCGCATCTGCACTAGCCAGCTGAGGCAACTCTTCAATAGACAAAAATTGTTCTACCTCTGTGCTAACCCCAGCTCTCGCCGCCAGATTGCGAATTTGGCCTTCTAACCTGGATGCCATCTCACTGGCCTGATCCGTCGAACGCCTCCTCATGAATTCTCGCAATTCCAGCAAGGCAGGCAGGTAGTTTTGACCCAACTCATCAGCTACCCGCTGACCTGCATCTGAAGCTAGCGGATAGAACACCGTCTCGGTTCGCCAATTTTGGGTGTAGTTTTCATGTAGCAAACTCAAGTTATCAATGGGCGAATCGCTGTACTGGAAAGTCAGACCAGTCAGGAACATGCGCTCCGAAGAAAGATCTTGAAAATATGGTCGCCCACTGACCGCCAACATCAGTGCCCGGTCTTCAGAGACCAAGGCCCGTATCAAATCCGCAGCAGACATATCACCTGAACTGGTTTCCACCTCTAATCCCAGGCGAGTTAAGGTGCGTTGCCTGTGTGCTTCATTCATCAGCAACAGACTCAGATTTAAAACCTCAATGTCTGAGCGAAAACCAAAGCCTGTCTGCAAAAGCCAACTGGGATACGTATCTGCATCGCCAACGGTAAGCAGTACAGCCCCCTCAGGGCAGCCTACCAACTGGTTGTAGTTGTAATCCATAACACCAGCCGGTATGGGCTCTGCTCTGTGCATCTTGACCAATAGCTCACTGCGCTTTTCCATTTGCCCGACCAGGGTATAGTAGGTGATCAAAGCCGGATAAGCTTCATATCGCTCCGGCTCAGCAGCATGAGCTTTTAGCAGATATGGCCAGCCCTCTTCCGATCCAAAAATTCTGGCGCATTGCAAATAGTTCAGGTAGAAACCCTCTGGATCCAGAACCTGAGCAGCTGCATCGAAAATATTATCCAGATCGTAGGCTCCAGAACCAAACTTATTGGCGTAATCAGCAGCCTTATAGTACTCATACCAAGATTCATCGGTGGCACACTCCCCTTCCGCAATTTCGCCCCACTCTACTGCCTGCGCATCATAGTATTCAGCATCGTATCTACCTCGCATGACATCGGTGAAAGGCTGAGGTGAAAAATTATACCATGTTGCATATAGTTCTTGCGTACCTACACACGCACACAGAAGGACATATACCCAGAGTCGCATAGCTTTTTTGACCAGGTATAAACCGCCAAAACCGAAACGTTCAATTTAGCCCAGGTAAGACTTCAGCCTATTCTTGGAATTACTGCGGCGCAGCCGCCTGATGGCGCGCTCCTTAATCTGGCGAACCCTTTCTCGAGTCAAATCAAAGCGCTCTCCAATCTCTTCCAGGTTGATCTGAGTCTCGCCGTCTAAGCCAAAGTAACAAGCCAGCACAGCCCGTTCTCTAGGGGCAAGCATGTTGAGATTGCTTTGCACCTCTTTGCGTAAACTGTCCACCATGAGATCCATATCAGGATTTCCATCTACTTCGCCGGCCAGGGTGTCGAGCATAGTCATGTCGCTATCATCACCCGTAATGGGCGCGTCAAAGCTTACATGCCGCATACGACCTTGCATGACTTGCTGTACATCTCTCAGACTGACGCCCAGTAAGTCCGCCAGCTCCTCGGGCTCTGGATCCCGCTCAAACTCCTGCTGAAAACTGGTGATGGCCCGGTTTACCTTACCATAACCCGCAGCCTTATTATTGGGCATACGCACTAAGCGCGAATACTCAACGATGGCCTGCATGATGCTCTGCCTGATCCACCACACGGCATAACTGATGAACTTAAAGCCTTTGGTTTCATCAAAGCGCTTAGCAGCCTTTATCAATCCTACATTTCCCTCGTTGATCAAGTCACTTAGGCTAAGCCCCTGATTCTGGTATTGCTTAGCAACAGAAACTACAAATCGAAGATTGGCTTCTGTCATTTTCTTTAGCGCCAGTTGATCTCCCTGCCGTATACGCGCAGCTAAATCCGCTTCCTCTTCCGGAGTAAGCAGATCAATTTTATTGATGTCTCCCAGGTATTTATCGAGGGCGATACTTTCCCTGGAAGTGATTTTATGGTTGATCTTCAACTGGCGCATCAGTCGAAATCTTTAGTGGTTGGTTAAGTGATTCGTTACGGTAAGTTATTGAGACAATCGCTACAACAACTTACTTACAAACCGTCCCTAAGATAGAAAAAGTTTCATCAGCAATGAGATTTGCTGGTACGAAAAGCGGGCAACTGGTCTGATTAATGACCAATTGCCCACTTAGTAAAATTGGCACAAAGCCTACTAAACATCGTAGAAGAATCGCTCGGCTACGATCTTCCCATCCTTGACCTGATACAGACAAATTTCTTGATCTGTTGACCTGACTCCATCCATTTTGGTGATATCAATACCCATATGGACACTAAACCAACCAGGAGCTACTAAGGGATCCGAAACCGTAACCCCGTGAAATTCCTTGACTTGCTTGGCCCATTCCTCAGATTTAGCCCGCATATTATCGAGTCCCTTAGTGACGGAATTGGGCATGCCCTCCATCTCGTGAGCTTCAGCGTCCGGGTGAAAAAGTTCATCATAGCAGGCATCGAATTGACCTGAACGAGCCAACTCAACTAAGCGGTTAGCAACTTGCTGTGTAGTCATCATAAAAAGGTTTTTTGAAGTAATTGAGGAGATGGTTACTAAGCACTCTATTGGAAACACTAAATTATAATATTTTATTTAAAAAACAAAATGTTTTATAAAAAATTTCAGTAGTAGTTTGCAATCCAGACGACCAATATGTTTGCTTAGGAAGTTCGCTTATGCATTGTACCAATACGCAATCATCTACCTCTCAATCAAAGAAATCATGCTATGAGAGGATTTTACACCATTTACTGCCTAATCTTATTCAGCTGCACTAACGCTCAAGAGTATGTACACCCAAACGACACCAGCTTTTATCTCGCTATTCCTGCAAAGGAGGTGTCAGATTTTGAAGACAGCTACACCTATAATCTTCCAGATCACTTAGTGCATGCAAAAACGCATCATGGCGACACCCCCTTGCATGAGCTTCCCTATGGTCATTATTTGTATATCTCGACTCATGAATTAAGTGTCAGAGCTAGGCATATCCAACATTTTCCTTATCAAATATGGGTTGGCAATAGAGGCCAGAAGATCGCAGTAGGTGTCTATGATAGTTTGGGAAACTGTATACCTAGTGCTATGGTCCAGGTAGATGGCCGCAAGCTCAGGTGGCAGCCATCTGACAGTCTATTTCTGCGGCAAGACTGGAATGTAGATAACATGAAGATTTTTGTAAAATCTGATACTCTCCTTTACAGCCTACGCGACCACCAAAGAGGGAGTCGTATATCTCACAACTATAAAAGATTAGGCCGGACTAATCTTGGTCGAATAGCCCTCTTTCCGATTCGTGTAGTCGATAAAACCATCAGGTATATAGATCGGGGAATAGGAAATGGCAACTGGAAATGGTACAGCTGGCCATTTTATAAAAGAACAAAGACGATCTATGGCTACGTAAGCAGTAGTCAACCAATTTACAGGCCGGGCGATACCGTTCGAATATCGATCTATTGCAGTACTTATCGAGGCAGACCGATAAAAAAGACACCAACTGTCACATTTAGAACCAACCAATTCAGTCTGCTAGCGGAGGTTAATTCAGAAGCTACCGGGCATTATGAGCTAGAGGCAGTAATTGGCGACGACTGGCCACTGGATCAATCCATCCAAGTCGAAATAAAGTGGCCTAAAAATAAGCGGTGGCGATTTGCCCAATCCTATAGCATTAGAATAGAAGATTACCAACTGGATGAATACGAGCTGACTATCGATGCACCTGATCGTGTCCGACCTGCGCCTGCCGGCCATGCGTCAGCAGGCGGGGAAGTCCTGAAGATCAAAGTAACAGCAGAGGATCTGAACAATAGACCAGTGAGCGGTGGACGCCTAAACCTGACTCTGACCACCGAAGAAATAATTGATATTGATCAAGGATACGAAACTTCTCTACGAGACACTATTTGGTCCAAAGAAACCATATTGACCAACCAAACAGAATTCGAGTGGATGGTGCCAGATAGCTTACTACCCGACAGCCTGGATCTAAAATTACTACTTAAGGCCAAGCTTATAGCACCGGGAGGTGAACGAAAGCAGGCAGTAGAATATATTGTGGTAGAGAGAAGGAAATTACTTGAGACTTTAAGCCTCAAATACGAAGATGGGCAACTCATTATAAATGGGCCTGAAGGCGTGGCGACTACCATCATTTACACCAACCAACAAGATCAACTTTCTACACTTCCAGATACTATACCTCTGCCTAAAGAAAATGAGCTAATCCAAATTATTTCCGGCCCCCTGCGCAAGACCATAGACAAGCAAACTATTAAAGATCTGACTCGCATGGATTTGGGTTGGCCCGGCCTATACTTGGCATCACCACAGATGCTTGCCAAATCAGACTCTTTGGAATTAGGGCGTTTGTTTTTGCCCGTTCCACCTTTGGTCGATATGGACTTCCGCTGGTCGGTCACCACCCCCGATGGCCGCCAGATAGCTATTGGCCTTGCAGCAGATCTCCCCACATTCCTAGACATCAATCGATCTGATCATCAGCTGTGGATCAACTACCAACGCCGAATATCTGGCGAATGGGTTAAAAGCCGTCAGGCGCTTAGCTGGGCCCTCGAAAAACTTGAGATAGACATAGCACAGGTCGAACAAGTACAACCCGGACAAGAGAGCGAAGTGACCCTCAATGTCCACGACCAAGCAGGAAACCCAGTGCGAGGTGCAGTCCTGAGTAGCGGAACCTATAATGCACGATTCGATAGGGTACCTTACAGCAATATCTCCGCTAAAACAGGTTTCAGCCGATATGAACCCAAGTTTTATTTGTCAGAATACCAACGGTCTGAAAAAGGGTTGTTAAATGAACCAAACTTTTTTGCTTTAGTAGAATGGCAAGATCTACCCATCATTCAGCTTCAATACCCGCCTGCATCTGGATATATTCACTATCGCGACCTGCCTGAAGGTAGCTCAAGCGATGCAGAATTAGCTGTATTTGTTCGCGCTTGGAGCGGGTTAGAAAACATTAGATCAATCTGGGTAAATGGAGAAATTCAATACCTAGATGTCGCCTGGGGCAGTACCCCCTACTCGATCCCTTTGGATTCAGGTACTCACGAGATTGAAGTAAGAACACATGTAAAAAAATATACTCGTACAATTGAAGCCATACCGGGTAAACAACTCGTGCTCAGCTTCAACCGCAAGTATGCAGGTACATCGGGATGGTCAGAGACCTCTATGGAGGCTTTTCCGACAGATGAAGAATGGAACAGGATCAAACCCAGACTGATGTCTCTGAGAGCCAAACCCAGAGAACTTAGTGCGCAACCAGTATGGATGGCCAAACCAGGTGGACCTGTATATTTCAGAGCTAGTACTAATTACAATAGACATTTGGGCTTGTTTGATGCCAATGACAGCATTGATGTTATAGCAGCCTGGATCGATTCGACTCGCATTCTGTACGAGCCAGGATTTAGTTACGATATCAGAACAGATCGAGATCGACTTTATCCAATTGCAAGAATAGATAGAAGCAACCGTTCGATTACCAGGATATTTCCAGGCTTTGTCAACTACGATTTACCTGAAAAGCTACCCGGCTATTATAAAATTAAAGATAGTTTATGGGCAGATCGTGTTCAACGAATCCAATCATATTGGCCTAAATTACAGTTGGTCGGTTCTACTGCCAGCATATGAAACCTTCCGTCAGTAGGACCGACCAACTGTAATTTA
>JBCBVN010000053.1:0-17276 GCA_039817625.1 Bacteroidota bacterium | reverse complement strand
CTTATTTCTACAGGAATTGACACTGAAGTCGCAAAGATGTCATTATCCAGCAAACATATTCCTTCTTCATTACAATCAAAAAACATCCTGCCCGGTAGATAAATAAAGTTATCACCCAAATTGACAATCTCTACCAAAATTGATTCTGGTTTAATTTTCATTTTTCGAATTTGCATATACTCGTATTCAGCAAAATCATCGGTCGTGCAATATTTTTTATAACTACAACTACTTGCTAATAAAATAAAAAAGACTACTATCAATTCTTTCATGACAATCAATTTTACAACTACTTTCTCATTCACAGAATCTAAAATAAATAAAAATCGGGAAGTGCATCATATGCAAAGCTGGCGCGATAAATTTCATTACCAAATGGAATATTGGGTAGCCACCTAATGACTCTAAGGTCTATTAGAAAAAGATATAAATCGACTTACCAATCAGTTCACTCTTGACCTTACAACTAAGAATAGACTTTTCATTTAGAAAGTGGAGACTTTCACTATCAAGTGCCTTTCAGGCGGGATAATTATAAAAATGCTTCTCAAACATCCATTTTAGGATAACAACTATTCGTCAGTTTACAAATAAAAGAATACCTGATCTGCTTTTTTGAGTTAAAGAGAAGGCTTACATCTTTAGTACTTCTGTAAATTTCATTGAAAGATATTGAATTTGACCATTCACTTTGTTCACTTAATTTTAGAAATAGCATTACTAAAATATAGAATCGTAGTAAGAATATTTGAAACAAGCCTGACCGTAACTAAGGTATCAAAAAATCTACCGGATATATTCAATTCCAATCTCCCAACTTTGCTCATCACGATATAAGTACATTTTTTCACCATCAGGTTCTTTGTATAGTGAATCACCTTCTAAAATTTCAATCACCCGATCTTCTAGTTCGCAACGATCAACCCATAGTGTTATGTTATCAGAATCCAGACTCCTCACAATTAAACCCAAAACACAACGATCATTTTCATTTATTGACGGATCTGATACTAACCCGCTTACTTCAGTTCGTATATAAACTCCATCCAGCCATAACTGATGGCTCTCTGCTTCAGCATTCCTAAATATGAAAATTGTATACCCATAAATACAAGAGCCTAGTATTACGGAACCTATAAAGCAATAGCCAATAAACTTTATCATATATAAATATTGGAGTACACATCAGATGTAACGCCCACTAGATAATTCCATTGCCAAATGGAGCCTCATACTAAATATGACAGGTCTAAAAGCAAGACGCCTAGCTTAGACAAGCACCAGGTGATGCTCGAAACCAACAAATACTAATAACCAACCCAGGACCCGCGAGCGTCCGACAAAGAAGGTCCTCGTAGCGTCCAATTGAACAGCACCAACCAGCATCCAGTCATAAATCCAACGGATGAGCTGCGCTGATCCAGGTCGTGGGGGCGGTGCTCGAGCCGAACAAAAGCTAATAGCTAACCCAGGACCTGCGAGCGTCCGACAAAGGAGGCCCTCGTAGCGTCCGATTGAACAGCACCAACCAGCGCCAACTTCAAGAACAAGCGGATGAGCTGCGCTGATCCAGGTCGTGAGAGTAGTAGGACCTGCAAGCGTCCGATGTACGAGGTCCTCGTAGCGTCCGATTGAACAGCACCAACCAGCGCCAACTTCAAGAACAAGCGGATGAGCTGTGCTGATCCAGGTCATAGGAGCGGTAGGACCTGCGAGCGTTCAAGGCACAAGGCCCTCCTAGCGTCCAGCCTCCCGTTTCTCTCCGAAAACAGGATTAGCTGCGCTGATCCAGGTCTTGAGGATCGTAGGACCTGCGAGCGTCCGACGAAGGAAGTCCTCGTAGCGTCCGATTGAACAGCACCGATCAGTACCGACTTTAAGAACTAGCAGATGAGCTGTGCTGATCCAGGTCATAGGAGCGGTAGGACCTGCGAGCGTCCGACGAAGGAGGCCCTCGTAGCGTCCGATTAAACAGCACCAACCAGCGCCAACTTCAAGAACAAGCGGATGAGCTGCGCTGATCCAGGTCGTGGGGGTGGTGCTCGAGCCGAACAAAGACCTGACTCAGCTTGAGTCAGGTTTGTCATTTAAGCCTACTCCTGCATGAAAGCTGAGGGCTTTCTGCTGGAGTTGGCTTAAATGACAAAGGCCATCGCTTTCGCGACGGCCTTTGTTCGACTCGGTCGGGGTAGCTGGATTCGAACCAGCGGCCCCCTGCTCCCAAAGCAGGTGCGCTAACCGGACTGCGCCATACCCCGAGAAAGATACCTGCATGGTTTAGAAGCCATGTAGGTATCCAAATACATGCGGTGACGGGGGGATTCGAACCCCCGGTAGCCCTTAACAGACTACGCCGGTTTAGCAAACCGGTGGTTTCAGCCACTCACCCACGTCACCCGGTGAGAAAAGATCGACCTTTCGACCTGTAAATACACGACCGGTAGGCTAAAGTTCCCGGTCGCGGCTCAACAAATACCAAGCAATGCTCAGCAGTCCTTCATTAAGCGGATGCAAATGTACGTCTAGCTGATAAACTATGGTAGTCAAAAGCCAGATAAATTTTGAAGTAGATACGCAAACAACAATGAGCAAACCCGGCACACCCTAACTAGAGCGCCGGAGACTGACGATCACCCCAATCAAAATCGCCCACATCAGTAAGGAGGCCCCCAGCAATACCCAGGCAAACCCACTCAAGATCCAGTGTAAGAACCCAAGAAAAACGACCAGAAACATCGTGGCAAACGTAGGACCGATGGCCTTGCCCTGAGCATTTTCCTTACTAAGTGAAAAGGGAGCCGAAGAATCCAGAGATTGCAGGAATAGCCCCAGCAGCGCCATGTTGGCCATGGCCAACAGGACATCCCAGATACTCATAGCGGGCACGGCCCATAAAGCAAGAGGTATCAGGACTAAGGCCGGAAACAAGAAGAACTGTCCAAAGACGGCCAGAAACTGACCATACTTGAAACTGCCAGACCGCCCATTGGGTAGATTGAAGAAAATCCAGGCTGCCTGAGGCGTATCGCTCACCTTGATCTGCATCATGGGTGCAATGATGGCAAACGTAAAAGCATACAGCAATATGACACCAGAGCCAGCCCCGACAGACTCTGTGCCCAATTCATTCATATTTCCATCCTTTAAAAAGAGCGCCAAAAACATAACGGGCACAAACACCATAGACGGATAAGTGCGTTGCTTAAAGCCCATATCTCGCGACATCATGCGCCAGTGAAAAAGGAAAGAAGCGCGCTCTACCCCATCCTGAGTGAGCAGTCTGGCGATAGCACCAGATATACGCCCTGTAGGAGCGGTTGCTGATGCATTTTCTGATAGCACTTGGGTAGATTCCGATCTCTCATCAAGTTCCCGACCTGCGGTAGTCCCATCTCCACGACCAGCCCTGGAGCTACTCAGTCGCAGATTCATCAGTTTTTCTCCGTAATCCTTGCTTTGGCTGATGTAAAACCAGGCGCCTGCCAAGACTACACCCAAACCCAATACCGCTTGAATAATGCCGTGTACACCCAGCGAATAGCCACTCAGCAAGCCCCACAGGGCCCCTAGCCAAAGTCCTGGGAACCAGTAGCCATTCAGCTGGTCGACCAACTGAAAGTCACCGAATGATGTGCCATCCATGTCTACCAGGTTGGGTAGCTGATATAGGGTAAAGAAGAAAACCCCGAGTATAATCTGTATCCAACCGATCACTTTGCGCAAGCGGCTGGATTCGACTTTTCGCAGCAAGAAAAGATAGAGCGCCAGGGTCGCACTCATGGTCAGTACTGCAGTTAGGATGCCAACTAGAGCAAAAGCCAGGTACTCCAGCGGACTGCGCCAGCCAATAAAATAAACGATGAGGCCAAGGGCCAGACAAAGGGTAAATTTGGCCGTAAACACCAGCACATGCAGGCCTCGACTCAGGCTGAAAGTCAGGTCGTTGATCGGTTTGGTGAGTAGCAATTGCAGATCGCGCAGATCAAACATATTCTCACTCATTTCGGTGATGAGCATAAAGCCAACGAAGACAAACCAGGCGGAATACACCAGCCCCATGGCCGTAGGCTGATGTACAAATATGGCCGGAAGGAACACCAAGGCCAGGCCGAAGAGGGTGATGAAGAAGTAAGCCATAAACTCTATACTCCCCTTGCCGCCCGTACTCTGACGACCAAAAGCATAGCCCCCGCGATCGTCGATTTTCAGCTTGGCATCGAGAATGTAGACCAGCGCCTGAGGGTCTGCTCCCAGTGCTCGCCAAAGAGGGGCCGCTTGCCGAGTGAGCCAGACAAATAGCTTATTCATCGCGGTCGAGTTGGAAGCGAGGCAGGCTGCTGTCGGTCACCCCACCGGTCAGTTCAGCAAAGAGTGATTCCAGGTTGCCCTGCTTGGCTTTGCGCTGGAGCTCGGCAAAAGAACCATTGGCTACAATGTGCCCTCCATTCAACAGGATGATGCGGTGGCTGATGCGCTCAACTACATCCATGATGTGGCTACTGTAAAAGATGGTCTTGCCTTCCTCCGCCAGTTGGCCCAGCAGATTTTTGACCCGTATTACGGTATTGGCATCCAGTCCGTCCAGGGGTTCATCGAGCAAGATCAGGTCAGGATCGTGCAGTAAGGTACTGGTCAGCAGCACTTTCTGGCGCATCCCTTTAGAGAAGGTTTCCATGCGCTGATTGCGATTGTACGACAACTGCAAATAGTTTTCCAACTGCCTGGCCCTACTCTCCACCTTAGCCCAGGGTAGTTTATGTAGCCCACCGACTAATTCGTAAAATTCTATGGGCGTCAGCTGCTCGTACAAAGCCGCTTGCTCGGGCAAAAAACCTATACGTGCCTTGACCTCCAGCGGGTTCTTCTTCACATCCATCCCCAATACCTCCACCTCTCCATCGAAAGCAAAATCCAATCCGCCTAGTATGCGCAAAGTGGTCGATTTCCCCGCTCCATTCGGGCCGATATACCCGATGATCTGACCTGGCTCGATCTCCAGATCGATATTATTCAAAACAACCTTACTATAGTATGCCTTCTTTAGGCTTCTGATGCGTAGCGCTGGGGATGTTTCCATTAGAAGGGTTTTGTGTTTAGGACTTCCGCTGGTCAGAGTCTTAAACGATAAGTGTTTGTCTTCCTCTTCTATAAAAACACTAATCAACAAAAGTTTAATTTCACTCGATCTGAATATCAACGCATCCAAATCGAGTGAAACTTGATTTTACTGCTTCACTATGGGCAGCGATACAACCTGGCTTCCTGTGCTGATCCTGATGCTGTAGACCCCGGGCTGTAGCCCTTCAAATTCCAGTGGAAGACGGTGATCGCCAGCAGACCGAAAGCCTACAAACTGGATACCCATTTGCCTGCCCAATACATCGACAATTTCTACCGATACTTCAGCTGCAGCGAAGAGCTCATAATTGAGTTGAGTGTGCTCGCTGATTGGGTTTGGGAATACGCTCACATTTCCCAATCTGCCCAGCTCTTCGGGAGGTAGCGAACCGGGATCATCGAGATCTGGTGATTCATCAGATTCCCCTGGACGGATACGGTACCAATGGAAAGCTTCGCTGTCGGCTTCAAACTTGAATAGAATCCAACCCGTCAATCGATTGATGAAATAGGCCGCCTGATCAGAGTTGCGAACAGACAGTTCTGAACCGACTCTTGGAATGGCCACCCCACTCTCTGATTGTATGGTCGCTCCTCCAAAGGGATAGGGTATCCATAGGTATGCAAAATCTCCAGGGTTTAAGGCATAAGTAGCTACCCCCATATCGATTGCAGCTTGTGGCCCTTGCTCGTCGTTGTACTGTAGTCGGTAATCTTCCTTTCCTCTCAGGCGTACATAGTGATTGTTCTGGCCGTTGATGTAATTGATCGTTCCATCTTCTTGCTCGATATCAATATCGATGCGATTGACATCACTGGGATCGAAGTCAAACTGTACATCAATAAATTGATCTGGTGGACAGATGTATGCGTTCCACTCTTCTACAAAGTCACAATCGTCTCTCAGCAGCGGTGAGGTGGGCCAAATGACTGTTACAGGTTCGTTGTAACCCGTCAAACTGCCATCCATATCGTAGAGATTCGCTCCGTCTGGTGATCGACCTGGGGCTCCTCTGGTCTCCATCCACAATGGTCTACTGTCTTCTACGTAAATGTCTTCCACGTAATTGGGCTTTACTTCTAATTTAAAATCCAGAATAAAGGCCGCAGCTTCACTGTCCGTATCCTCGTGCATATTGAAAAAACTGACATTGCGCATCTGCGGCTTTTTCTTTCCGCCCTGTGCTATGGTATAAAACCCGGTCCTGTCGTGCCCATGCCTGAGCACCCGATTTTCGCCCAGTTGATTGGCCGAACGACCTACGACCAGTGCGTCTTCCACACGAGCTGAACCCGATATAAAGGCGGAAGTATTATCGGCAAAAACACTATTTCGAATTAGCACATTATCCGATTCATTCCATACGCCAGACATATCGCATTTGTAAAAAACAAAGTCCTCAAAAATCAGCTCTACATCTTCGTTTTGAAAGTCGTCGATGAATATGCCAAAGCCATGGCCTACCCGGGCGTACATAGCTACGTTGGATCCGGCATTATTATTTACCGTTGTTACCGAAATACTGTGGGCTACATTATCCTGATAGATCAACGGCTGGTCCAGGGCATCAAAATATCTAAAGTCCCTGTGCCGGGCCCGTCGGTCAAAGAAAAAGCCGACACCCCTTTCTGCTCCAGCTACATGATTGCCGATTAGAATATTATGCAAATTACGCATCCAAAAACCTGAAGGCCTGTGCTCCGCCTGATCGCTGACCCGATCAGGCTTACCGCTATTCGGGAAAGCGAAAAAGCCCTCATCTACTCGCCTGGCCAGGACCGCTAAATTATTGATGAAATAATTCCCGACTTCATTGCCGTCTTCCGCAGGAATAAAAATGTGGTTTTGAATATTGTAGCCTACATTATTTTCCACCCGAACATTATCGGTGCCATGCACGACAATTCCCCGCTGTAGGCCATCGTAAACACTACAATCTCTGACATAGTCTCCGGTACGGTCGCCACATAGATGCCAGTGAAAGCTATAGCGCCCTGCCCTACCCGGCTGGCCCATTCTCCTTAAGCCGATGCCTTCCACCTGTATTGGACCAGAACCTTGCATGATCATGATGTGGCCACCCAATCGCAAATCCTGGCTGTCTTCTGCGCCTTGAATGATGATATTGCGTGTCAGCATACCGACTTCGGCTCGCTCGTCCAGCTCTTGGATGGTCCCATCGCCCAGGGTGTAATTTTGGATCTCCCCGTAGTGCTCATAAGCCAAAGCAGGCGAGAATCGTATGCGATTTCCATTAATTTCTTCTATGGTCAATCGCTCCGCTTCATAAGGGTCATAACCGCTTGGTGCCAGTACAAACTCATCACCCACTGCCCAATTGTCGGGCTGCTCGGCAAGTACCAATTCCGAGCTTCCTGACGCTAAGCTTCCGGAAATTTGGGTCCACGATCGTTTATTGGCAGAAGCTCCGTGCAGATCCAGGCGACCTCCGCTCATAACCGCCAGATGTCGTGCCCCCATCCCGAGGAGATCTTCGTCAGGCCCATTCAGTGTTATGGTTGCACGATGCTCAAATGGGGCATCCTCCGTCCCGATTTGAAGCAAGCCGCCATTGATGACGATGGTCTTTGCCGTCAGTTCCAAATCGGTCTCTGCAAAGATGAGTTCGCCTCTGATATTGATAGCACCAAGCTCTGGCGGGCTTATATCCAGATAGATGGTGCGCCCCGCGGGAATTTCAACATTGTCTCTCACCCGAGGTACTCGGTCGTCTGGCCAGGTAGAAGGATCAGACCAATTCGATCCCTGGCACATTAAAACAATTGGACAGATCATCAAAGCATAGATCATGATCGTCTTTAGGGTGTGTATGGATAATTGCATAATTGTAGTTATTGGGAATAATTATTACCAAATAACTCGGGGAATAGCTAACTCAGAAAAAAACTACCAGTAGATAGCGCCCTTATGGGTCTGCTCACCTACGGTTAAAAAATACCAACCAAAAGTGTCTGCTAAACCTAGATCGGATCTGGCAATACTATAGCTTGCTCTTCCGATATCACTCGCCTTCATCTGGGTTCTGGCCACCGGCACACCGAATAGGTCCGTTAACACCAAATCAAATGAAGTATGGGGTGGTAATTCAAAATCCCATTCCATTTTATTCGATTGCTCGTTGCGATTAAAATCGACGATGATCGGTTCGTCATCAAGCTCAATTTCTACGGGAACCTTTTCGCTGTAAAGGGTCACAGAAGTTTGGTGACTAGTTGGCACGATACGTAGTACAACGCTCTTCTGAATTACATCATAATACCAGGCAGATTCAGAAGACGCTCTGACTTCTTCCTCTGTATTCATTTTGGGCAATACCCCACCCAAGGTCATCAGGACAACTGCTTCAGCATATGGGTAATAAATTCGTAAGTCGATAGATTCTCCCGGGCTGGCACTCCAGTCAATTTGCAAATCGTATAATTCCCGATCTCCGTCAAATTCTAAACCGTAGGTGCGATTAGCTGCTAAATCGATGGAAAATTGATCATTGTTTGGCGACCAGATTTCCATCATTTCCCCTTGTTTGAGTGCAATGCCTGTAAATACTCCATTGTGCTCATGAATCGGATCGTGCTGACCAAAGCCAGTTAAAAGCGCTAGCTGCCCAATAGAAGATTCGGGACAGAGCATCCACTCACCTGCGGGGGTCATATAGGATTGGCAATCTTCGCCTACTGCCCAGGACCCCTCTGGGTGCAAACTAAGCGCCTCGCTTTCATATTCCATGTGGTGGTGATGATGCGCAGTCGCCGATGAATGACCCTGATTTGTCTCTACTTCGGTGTGGCAACTTGGCGCTTCCTCCTGCCGGAGTGGCTTAAAGTGATCATCGCCATGAGGAAAAAACAAAGGAGCACCTTCATTTATCTCTATTTTCCATGGTTGGTCAATTTGATCATAGCTTAGATTCAGAAAGGCATGACCAGTTTTTAGTGGCGATTGTAGCCTGATACCAGTCTCGAAATTTTGTATGGCTACCCCGTCCCATATTGGTGTTACAGCCTCAGAAGATTGCACACTTATAGCCACTCCACCTGACATATGGCGGCCAAATACTTGTACGTCATTTAATCTATTGCCCCTCAGATAAAGTCCGTCTGTACACTCATGGACAATCCAATTGTCTAAAAGCAAATTGGGCGCTTGAATATTTGCACCGACATCAAATCCTGAAATCTGATTCTGCCTCGAAGGCCAGGAATTCACCAATTCGGCTTCATCGAAAAACAGGCCGACGGTAGGATCTCCATTTTCTATCGAATTATGATGCCATGCGATGGTATTTCTGGCCAACTCAAAATTTCCACCAGACTGCTCCCATTCAAAACTGCCATAGGCGTCATGAAATACATAAGCCAGCCCTCGACGGCAACCGTAGCAATCGATCTGGTTATCTGAAAAAATCTGATCTGGATTACCTATTTGTACGGCCTGATCAGTAATTGGCTCATTAATTCCACCTATTTCTAATCGATTAAAACGGACAATATTTCCACGGCCTAAACCCGCAGGAGAAAGGAGTAGTCCCTCAGCTCCATTAGTCTTAATCAGGGTATTAGTGATGCAATTGGAGTGGCCATCCAGCCACAATACGCGCCCTGATCGGTTTTCGAGTCGGCAACCATCAATGGCCAGCTGATCTGTTACCGCGTAAATGAGCGCATGTTCAGGCCCTCGAGTAATACTGTAGCCCCCAATTTTGACGCCTTGGAGGTTTACTGCTCCAGCAGATTCCTCTATGTGCATCCATCGCTCAAAAGCGTAGGTAGATGGGGCATCTATGATCAGATTCTTGGTTTCAGGCGAAGCCAGAAGGTGCAGCTCTCCTCCATTCAGCACGTGCACAGCAGGAACAGGTCGAGCACTCCCAATTTGCAAGGCCAAAGCTTGGGTGTAGGGATCATCATGCTGGCCAACCATTAACTTTCCGCCATCGATGATCATTTGATCCAAAGACCAGTTGGCACTAGTCATCAACTCAACGACCAATTGGCCCTTGATTTCTAACTTGCCCAAATCGGGAGGGCTGATATCTAACCGGTAATGGCTTCCTTCTGGAATGAGCACGTTCTCGCCAGATTCAGGCACTTTATTGTCTGGCCATGACGCCGGATCAGACCAATCGAGAACTTGAGCGGAAAGGAAATACGAGGAAGAAAAACCAACTATAAGGCAGATCAATGCTGCCTTAAAAGCGGGGAAATTAAAGAACATGATTTGTTTTCAGTTGATGAGATAATATCTCACAACTGGGGATGTTCGTATTCAATCTAGCCTCTCAAATATGTTCCCATAACGGGAATGTCGAGGAGTAGATTGTTGGTCAAATGTTAAAACGATCTACTCCTCAAGCTGCTGATTACAAGCGCTCAAATACGCCAGCAATACCCTGGCCACCACCTACACAGGCAGTTACCATACCGTAGCGCTGGTCTCTGCGCTTCAATTCATTCAATAGCTGGATAGAAAGCTTGGCACCGGTACATCCTAGTGGGTGACCAAGCGCGATAGCGCCACCATTCACATTGACAATATCTGGGTTAAGACCCGCTTCCTGAATAACAGCTAAAGACTGAGCTGCAAAGGCTTCATTGAGTTCCACCAGGTCTATATCGTTCAACTTCAACCCGGCTTGCTTCAAGGCTTTCGGGATAGCCACGCAAGGACCAATACCCATATAGAGGGGATCTACACCGCCTACGCTGCAACTTGCCATTCTTGCAATGGGCTCCAGATTGAGCTGCTTGACCATTTCTTCGCTCATGACCAGGGTAAAAGCTACACCATCGCTCGTCTGGCTGGAGTTGCCAGCTGTCACTTTACCACCTTGACGGAAAACCGGACGCAAGCGCGCCAAGGCTTCCATACTCGTACCTCTGCGAACGCCTTCGTCGGTGTCAACCGTATGCGCATGCTCAACTCGCTTACCATCCTTGACCATGACTTCTGTTACATCCACCGGAACGATTTCCGGAGCAAAAAGCCCACCATCAATAGCCGCCGCTGCCCGTTCATGACTACGCACGGAAAAGGCATCGGCAGCTTCTCGACTGATGCCATATTTCTCGGCCACCGATTCAGCGGTAATTCCCATACTCACCACATAGTCTGGGGTCGCATCGGCTACTTCATAGCTGGGGGCTAGTTTATAGCCCGTCATCGGTATTGCACTCATGCTCTCTGCACCACCGGCCACGTAGCAATGCCCCATTCCGGCTTTGATTTTAGCTACCGCTATGCTAATGGTTTCCAGACCACTGGCGCAATAGCGATTCACGGTCATACCCGGAACTTCCTTACCCAGTGCCCTCAGGCTGATCTGACGACCGATCTGCAGGCCCTGCTCTCCTTCTGGATTGGCACAACCCACGATCACATCATCCACCAATTTGGGATCGACATTCGGGTTTTGAGCCATCAAATGTTGGATAACCCGAACAGCCAGATCGTCTGAGCGAAAGTTTCTGAATCCGCCCTTTTTTGCTTTTCCTACGGCGGAGCGGTAGCCGCTGATGATGTATGCTTCCATGATTTAAATCTTGATGTATAGCGTATGGCGTACGGCGTATTGCGATAGCTCTTCGCTCTATTGTTCGTTATTATTCTCTGGGTGTGTGGGAAGCGCAATTAGACATGCATTTTCTTAACACCTCAAATATTTTTATAGTTGTTTTTGAAGTTTGTAGATCATGCGTTTTACAGCGTCAGCCTCATCAAGGACACCTTCAGCCTTTTCTGAGGTTATAAATCCAAACCTTTTAGCAAGTTCAATCTGTGTATATACTTCCCCAGCAGATCCTCCAGCAATACCTAAAAAATAGTTGAACTCCTTATTAGAATTTCGATAAGCTCCCTCAGAAATATTCGAAGGCACAGACACGGCAGCTCGCCTTAATTGAGAAGTAAGGCCATATCTCTCTTCCTTAGGAAAATCTCCACTGAGTTTATATACAGATTCGGCTAGTTCCATAGCTCTTTCCCAAACCCTAAGTTTTCTAAACTCATGCATCATGAAAGATTATAAAAGTGAAAGATAGAAACATCATTTCCCATAACTCTAGAAATTAGCATTATGCCTGTCGCAATACGCTATACGTCCTACGCCATACGCTTAATTCCGTAACGGCTTATTCGTCGTCAACATATGCTGTATGCGTTCAAGAGTCTTTTGCTCACCAACCAGGCTCAGGAAGGCTTCCCGCTCGATGTCCAGCAGGTATTGCTCGCTGACCTTCTGTGTTCCAGTCAGATCACCGCCGCAGAGAACGTAGGCAATCTTCTTGGCGATCTTGATGTCGTGCTCGCTGGCATAATGGCCTCTGAAGAGTTCATTGGCCGCGGCGTATAGGGCCGCCAGTCCAGTTCGGCCAAGAACGGTCACATCGTCTCGCTTGATGGGCATGGTGTATCCATCTCCAGCCATATCTAAGACCATTTGCTTGGCCTCGGCGATGTTGCGATCCTTATTAACGACGACTTTGTCGATGCCTTTGCGCAGGGTACCATTGTTGAACCCTTCGTAGGCACTTGTGGCTACATTGGCCATAGCGATGGTCTTGAAACGCTCGATCAGGGTCGGAATCATGACATCCCCCTCGAAGAAGCTATCGCTGGCACGCAAGGCAAATTCCTTGGTTCCGCCACCGCCTGGTATGACACCAATTCCGGCTTCAACCAGACCGATATAGCTCTCGGCCGCAGCAGCTACCGCATCGCAGTGCATAGCTGTTTCGCAACCTCCACCAAATACATACCCCTGAGTAGCGGCTACCACGGGGATGGAAGAGTAGCGGCAGCGCATGGTGCTCTGCTGAAACAGATCAACAGCCATATTGAGCTCCTCGAACTCCTGCTGGTAGGCGAGTTGAGCGATCATCATCAGATTGGCACCCACGCTGAAGTTGGTCGCATTATTGCCGATAACCAGACCGGCCCAATCTCCCTCTTCCGCAATTTGAATACTCTCCTGCATACCGCGAAGTACACCCTCGCCTATGCTGTTGTGGGCACTGGTAAACTCCATGCAAAGCACACCATCACCTATGTCGTGGAGCGTAATCTCACTGTTCTTAAAGACCGGTGCCTTGTCGCGGTGGCGATCCAATACGATGAAGTCTTCAGTACCTGGCTTGAGCTGGTAGCTCTGGCTGGCCACATCGTAGTAGTAAAGCTTGCCACTCTCGGTCTTGTAGAAAGACTCGTGGCCTGCGGCCAACATGTCTTTTACCCAGGCGGCAATGATCTCGCCCTCCGCTTCGGCAGCTTCGACCCCGGCCTGAACACCAATGGCATCCCAATATTCGTATGGACCCATTTCCCAGGCAAAACCCGCTCGCAGCGCATCGTCTATACTGTACAGATTGTCGCTGATCTCGGGAATTCGGTTGGAGACATAGGCAAACAACCCAGACAAGGAACGGCGAATGAGCTGGCCGCCTTTGTCCTCTGCCTTAAACAGGTGTTGGACACGTCGGGTCAGATCATCGATCTGTTTCGCAGCCTTCAGACTAGGCAGGTCCTCTCGCTGCTTGGGCTCATATTCCAGCGTCTCGAGGTTGAGGCCCAATATTTCCTTTTTCCCGTCTTCTCCTTTTACTTTCTTATAAAAACCCTGGCCGGTCTTGTTGCCCAGGAAGTTGTTCTCCAACAAGAAATTGTAGTAGTCGGGTATTTCCATAACGGCAGCCTGCTCATCATCAGGCGCATTCGTGCGTATGCCGTTCATCACATGAACAGCCGTATCGTGACCAACCAAATCGCCCAACCGGAAAGTACCGGTCTTTGGCCGGCCCAGGGCCGGCCCCGTCAGCTTGTCTACCGTCTCTATCCGCAGACCAATATCGGTGGTCAGTTGATAGATCTTGGCCATGGCGTACACCCCGACCCGATTGCCGATAAATGCCGGCGTATCCTTAGCCAGAACACTGGTTTTACCCAGGAATCGGTCACCGTAATCCATAAAGAAATCGAGAACTTCCTTCTTGGTATCCGGGCCTGGAATTATTTCGAATAAGCGCAGGTAGCGCGGCGGATTGAAAAAGTGGGTACCGCAAAAGTGCTGACGGAAATCTTCGCTGCGGCCTTCGACGATCATATTGATCGGTATGCCCGAAGTATTGCTCGTTACCAGGGTACCCGCAGTACGGTGCTCATCGACCTGGGCAAATATCTTTTGCTTGATGTCTAAGCGCTCTACGACTACTTCTATGATCCAGTCATAGTCTTTGATGCGAGCCATATCGTCGGTGAAGTTGCCGAGCGATATGCGCGAGGCGAAAGCCTTATCGTATAGTGGCGCTGGTCTGCTTTTGATCGCTGCCTTTAGAGACTGAGCAGCTAGCGCATTGCGCTTATTGGGGTCTTGTTCGTTGGCATCTAACTCACGAGGTAGCATATCGAGCATGAGCACCTCTACGCCTATATTGGCCAGATGACATGCGATACCACTACCCATTACGCCGCTACCTAATACAGCGACTTTACTAATGGATCGAGACATGATCGAAATGGTGGTTGGTTGAAATGATTAGTGCAAAGCCAGCTCAAGGCCGGAAATCACAATGTATAAATGCATGTATACGACTGCGCCGATCCAGGCTCGCTGCTGGCAAATATAGTTTCTTTTACGGGGCCTGACAATTGGGTTTAGGACTTCCGCGGGTCGGAATTAAACAGGCAAATGATTGGGTGCTATTGCTGTATGAAAATGTATAGAAACGACTACGCATAAACCATCTACCTGCGGAAGTCCAAAATAAACATACCTTCAACGGTCAATAAGCCAGAATTAAAGATGGACAAACGTACTTTTTTGAGACAATCCGTGATTTTAGCGGCTGGAGCACCCCTATTTAGCCTCAGTTGCGCCTCTTCTCAAAACCAGAGCGACCAGGAAAACACCCGTACCACTGACGCACCAGACACCCCACTACCCTACCTCGATCAGATCGGCCTGCAAGTATGGACGGTCAGAGATCAAATGAATGAAAATGCCCGGCTTACGCTTCAGACATTGGCAGAAATTGGCTACCAGCAGGTGGAGTTATACGACCTTAAAAATCTGGAAGCACACCAGACTATTTGCGATGATTTGGGCCTGTCTGTCAATAGTATGCACATCGGCTCAGTAACCGTTACAGGCCGATGGGAACTCACACCAAACGACACACCCATCGAGTTTGAGGCCTTGCTCGACCGGGCAAAATCTGCGGGTATCAGTCATCTGGTCGTGCCTTATCTACACAAGGCTGAAAGAGAAAATCTAGATGGCTATAAACTGACCTGTGACCATTTTAATCGAGCGGGAGTGCAGGCTAAGGATGTGGGGATTTCCCTGTGCTACCACAACCATAATTTCGAATTCGAGTCCATGGAGGGATCAGACGGATTCCAAACTATGGTCGCCCGACTAGAGCCCGATCTGGTCTCCTTCGAGTTGGATGTCTTCTGGGCAAAAATCGCCGGGAAAGACCCCATGGCCGTTATGGAGAATCTCGGTCCTAGACTGAGCTTATTACATCTAAAAGACTTGAAGGCCAACACCTCCACGACCACAACCCTGGACGGCATTCCAGATCGAGCCTTCGAAGAGATAGGTGATGGCATTATAGACATGAAAGCCATCATGAGGCTTGGCGCCCAACTGGGGGTCAATCATTGTTTTGTGGAGCAAGATCGTAGTCCTGCACCCATGGAAAGTACCAGGCGCAGCTATGAATTTTTGAACGCGTAAAACAGGCGAATTTGCGCACAACCACATGACCAAATCACCTATATAGTATGGACACACACGACTTTTCGAACCTCAAAGCCCTTTTTCTCAACTGCACCTTAAAAGAATCTCCCAGAAAAAGCCACACCCAGGGCTTGATGGACGTCTCCATGAATATTATGAGAGAAGAAGGGGTCGAGGTGGAGTGCCTGCGGCTAGTAGATCACGACATTGCCTTTGGCGTCTACCCCGACATGACCCAGCAGGGCGTCAAGAAAGATGCCTGGCCAGAGATCTGGCCCAAAATCGACCGCGCAGATATTTTGGTCATTGGTACACCCATCTGGCTGGGCGAGCGTTCTTCCATTTGCACACAACTGATCGAACGCTTGTATGCGCATAGCGGTGAGCGAAACAGCAAAGGGCAGTACTACTACTATGGCCGGGTTGGTGGTTGTGTCATCACAGGAAATGAAGATGGCGTCAAACACTGTGCCATGGGCATATTGTACGCGCTTCAGCACATTGGTTATAGCATTCCTCCTCAGGCCGATTGCGGCTGGCTGGGCGAGGTAGGCCCCGGCCCATCTTATATGGACGAAGGTTCTGGTGGGCCTGAAAATGACTTCACCAATCGCAACACCACCTTCATGACGTATAATTTGCTCCACCTGGCCAAAATGCTGAAGAGTCAGGGTGGTTATCCCGCTTACGGCAATAGCCGGCTGGAATGGGACGAGGGTGAACGATGGAACTTCGAAAATCCGGAATATCGGTAGGCCTTTGATAAAACTTAGGAGCTCAGCTGATCAAAGTCACATATTTAATTGAGAGCAGGGACCTATATTCGTGAACGTAAATATATTGTTCAGTACAACTCCAAACCATCGGACAACAGGCCGACCAAGATCTTGTAATTGCCGATAGGCAACTCCATGAATGCGCGCATTGTGGGGAACCCTGTGTAGATGAGTTGATCAAAGAAAATAATCAGAACTTTTGCTGTACGGGTTGTGCCATGGTGTTCAATCTGTTGAGGGAAAATGGCCTGGAGAGTTTTTACGATTTAGACCAAACGGCAGGTCAGTCACAAAGAAGGGTTCGCCTGGAAGACTATTCCTGGTTGGAGGATGATCAATTATTGAAAGAATTCATCGATTTTGAGGACGATGAGTATTGTCGGATGCGTCTGGACTTGCCCAACATCCATTGCTCGGCCTGCATCTGGCTCCTGGAAAACCTCAATCAGCTACATGAAGGCGTCAGGTCGGTGCAAGTAAATTTTGCCCAAAAAACGGCCAATGTGCTGTTCCGACCCGAGCAAATAAGTGCTCGTCATCTGGCCGAGCTATTGGCTAAGATCGGCTATCCTCCCCGTTTTCGCCAGGGCAGGGACCTGCAGCCAGCTACCGATCGAAGGTTGAT
>JBCBVN010000052.1:0-17314 GCA_039817625.1 Bacteroidota bacterium | reverse complement strand
GTGGCGAAAGCGAACAAAGTGAAGAAGCCCTGGGGGCTGTATTTGCCACCCAGCTCGTAATTGTAATTGATCGGCCATGTGGCGTATTGCTCTTCCAGCCAAGGGGTAAGCTCTGAAGTGATTTCAGTAGCTGTAGCATCGCCACGCGTATCGCAGCTCACAATAATGGTCCGAAAAAGATCCCGGCGCTTAATATTGGCATATTGCCACTCGGTATTTACCTGGGCTACCTGCGATAGGGGTACATTCCTTCCTGTATTCTGAGAGAAGATGGGCAAGCTGGCCAGAGCTGTGGGCGGAATGTCTTGACCGGTTTCAGACCGCATGACGATGGGAATATTGTCCTCGCCATCTCTGTAGCTTCCGGCATTGAATCCACTCAGGGTGGTTTGCAGAGAAATGGCAATATCCTGGTTGGTCAACCCTGCGCGGTTGGCCAGGTCCTGGTCTACGTCAACAGCAATCTTTTTTATTCTTGGCCCCCAGCTGTCTTTAATATTTTGAGTAATCGACATAGCGCTCATGAATTGCTTGACAGACTCGCTGAGCTCGTATAAGACTACAGGGTCATTGCCCGAGATACGCACTTCTACATCGGCCCCACTGCCGGGGCCATTGGCCAATGGGGCGATGGTGAATTCTGCATTGGGAAAGTTGCGGAAAGTAAAATCGCTCAGTTTGTCGATAACCAGATTGTTGTCCTCAAAGCTACTCGTGTTGAGTAGCATGTGCGCATAGCCGGTATTCGCTTCTCCTGGCTGATAGCCCAGGTCATAGCTCTTTGGACCTTCGGAGACGAAGGATGCATAATCTACTATGCCCTGAGATCGCTCGTCGCCTAATAGCAACTCCCGGTTGATGAAAACCTCTAACTCTTCGATGACCTCTGCGGTGCGTTCAATTTTGGTGCCTTGTGGAAGATTCATGTCTACAGTCACCAAATTGCGGTCACTGTCTGGGAAGAAGATGAAAGGCAGTAGTGAGAACAGCGATATAGACCCCACAAACATGCCTACGATCAGTAGAACAATAAGCCATGATCTCTTTAGTCCCCACTCCAACAAACGTCGATAATACACGGCCAGGCGATCAAAAAGACCCGGCTTGCTGTCTTCCCCTTTGGTATTCACTTTAATGAAGGCAATACCAAGCATAGGAATGATGGTCATGGCCATTAGCCAGGAAGACAATAAAGCCATCGTGATGACTACAAACAGTGGCCCCATCATTTCTCCCATCGCATTGTCTGCCAGATAGAAAGCCAAAAAGGCTGCGGAGGTGGTCAGTGAGGAGGTAAGCAGTGGAACGGCCAATTCCTGACAGGCACCGATAGCTGCTTCTTTGGCTGGAATGCCTTCTTCCATTTTGACCATCATGGCCTCTGAGACTACGATTGCATTATCGACCAATAAGCCAAGCGCCATGATCAAGGCAGCCAGGCTTACCTGGTTGAGTCCTACCTCGAAGGAGTTCATGAGCATGAGGGTCATGATCATGGAAAATGGGATCAGGCTGGCTACTACAATACCGGTCCTGACACCCAGGAATAAAAGCATGACGAGCAGTACGATGGTAATAGACTGCAAGACGTTTGAAACGAAATCTGAAATCTTGGTGCTGACATAGGTGTCGCTGGAAGAGATTCGATTCAGGTCCATGCCCAGTGGCAGCTTGGTTTGATAACCGTCAATCTTCAGGTCGATCTGCTCACCTAGCTGGATGAGGTTAGCACCGTCTTTCAGGGCAACGGCTATGACGAGCGCGTCTTGACCATTGTATTTTACGATTCTGTTGGCAGGAGTAGCGTATCCTCTGGTGATTTTTGTTATGTCTCCCAGTTTGATGCTCTCTTGCCCCTGCCCGGGATTGATGATGATGTCTTCAAGGTCTGAGATTCGTTCAAAGTTGCCGGTTGGTTCCAGTACGACCCGCTCGTCCTCCAGGCTGACAGATCCGCCGGGAAATACAATGTTGGTTGAGGATATGATGCTTTGGAGTTGGGCTGCAGAGATGCCCAATCTGGCCAGTCTGGCATTGTCAAATTCTACATAGACTTGCTCATCCTGAACCCCACTGATCACGACTTCTGAAGCGTCATCCAATTTGATGATGTCGTCTCTGATGTCATCCGCAGTCTGCTTTAATTCGTAGAAAGAGAACCCATCTCCAGTCAGTGCGTACTGAAGCCCGTAAACGACCCCTATGTCGTCGTCATTAATGACCGGAGGGTTTACTCCGTCTGGCAACTCGGCTTCCAGGTTTTCTACTTTTCTTCGGAGCCTGTCCCATATGGCTTGCAAATCCTTTTCTTCGATATTGTCAACGAGGGCAACTTGCACTACAGATAAGCCCGTACGGCTTTCGCTGGTGACGTCTTTTAACTCGGGAAGTTCCTGGGCTACCTTTTCAATCTTATCTGTGATCAGTTCCTCTACTCGCTCAGGAGAAGCGCCGGGAAATTGAGTCACTACGGTGCAGGTCCTTACGGTAAATGGTGGCATGGAATCTCTCGACAAGCTTTGATAGCCTACCAAACCGAGTGCCAGGATGACGATCAAGATCATGGCCGTTACCCGATTGTTGTCGATTGCGAAGCGAGTTAAATTCATGGTGCGTGATGATTAAAAATAGAGATTGGGAGATATCACTATTACTCTTCCATTAGCATAATTGGCATACCGTCTAGCAGAGATTTAAGTCCTGCCGTGGCCACCAGGTCTCCTTTCTCAAGCCCGCTTTTCAATAAGAAGCCCTCTTCTGTTAGACCTGCTAATTCAACAGTTCGGCGCATGGCCCTATATCCTCCATCTGTCTGAGCTTCCAGGATAAATACGAAGTTACCATCGCTATTTTCTCCAACGGCCTGGACCGGGCAGATCAAGGTTTCCTGATCAACCACTTCGCCATTCGGGAGCCTTACATTAGCTGCCATGCCGGGTCTAATCCTGTCGTCATCCTCCTCCAGTCTGATGATGGCCGGATAGGTAGTCGCAGTGCCGGCAATGTAACTGAGCTCCCTAACGGAGCCGTTGAACACTTCACCAGGGAGAACTGAAAAGTCGACTTGCACTTCCAGCCCGTTAGAAATTTGACTGATCATATTTTCGGGCACACCGACACTCACCTCCAGATTTTCTACTGAGCTCAAAGTCACGATAGGGGTACCGGTGTTGACCAGTTCATTCACTTCTACGTGTACGGCTGAAATAACTCCGGAAAAAGGTGCTTTCAGCTGGGTGTAGCTCACCTGATTTCTGGCGGCTTCCAATTGGCGGGTGGCTGAAATCAGAGAAGACTGTACGGCCTCGTAATTGGATTCTGCGCTTTCCAGATTCAACTTGGCCTGCTCGAAGTCGCTCAGTGGCACACTGTTGTTTTCGTAAAGCTGCTCTATTCGCCGATAATTGCTGCGAGCATTGGCCAGCTGGTTTTCTGCAGAGACTAAGTTGGCATTGGCGCCTTGCTCTGATGCAGCCGCCTGGTCTCGCGAAATAGAGTAATCTACAGGGTCTAGAGTGGCAATCAATTGTCCGCGTCTCACCCGGTCTCCCAGCTTGACGTTCAGGTTGCGAATGCTGCCACCTACTCTGAAGCTGATATTGGACTGTTGGTCCGCTTGCGCCACACCGGAAAGAGAATACGCATTCAGGCTACCGGCCTGATCAATAGTAGCGTATCGAACTGGCCTGAGTAAAGGCTCGGTGGTCGTTTCTGTATTTGAACTTCCGCAGGTCGATAGCATGACCATACTGCCGATGGCCAAACAGTAGCTGTACCAATTCATAGTTATTGGCGGTTTGATGTAAATTGAATATATCTTGAATAAAAGCCGTCTCTCTGCCCAGGGTCTGCCACAAAGTGGAAGTACCCGATCGAGCGTTCTAAATTGAGGTAATCGCTGATGAAGGTGTAAACGGCAGTTGTTGCGTTGATGTCGGTTTGCAGCAGCGCGTTTTGAGCGTCGAGCAAAGAAGTGATATTCAATAGCCCTTGTTGATAGTTGTCTTGTGCAATAGCGAAGCTATTTTGGGCTGCCTCCAGGGCTATTTCGGAAAGCTGGACCCGGGAATATGAGGCATATACGTTTTCCAGATTGGCTCGTACCTGTACCTCTAAGTTGTTTCGCAGATTGCCCAGCTGGTCGCCCAAACGATTGATGTCTACTCGTGTTTGCTGTTGTTGAAACCGACGGGAATTGCCCTGGAAAATGGGCATCTGTGCACTGACGGCAGTGCTCAGCGTACTTACCTGCTCGATGGGCATAACCCCTTCCGGGTAACCCGAATTGGCAATGGGTAGATTGTACTCTGAATTTAATACGATCTGGGGTAGATAAAATGCCCGGTTCTGAGATTTCAGACTTCTTTCTTGTGCCGCTATGGCCGCTTCAATTTGCTTGATTTCAGGCAAATTGCGCATGGCTTCCTGAACGAAAAAGTCACCCAGTATGTTGGCATCTCCCGGGTTGTTGATCGACGCTGCAATTCGTTCGTCCATAACCAGAAATGATATATCTGCATCGGTTTCCAGGTTCTGCAGTTCATACTCATCATTGATGGGTCTGTTGAGGATGCTGTTTAGCGCAAATCGAGCTTGTCGGGATGAGGCCAGAGCGTTGTTGAGATCGATATTATCTAAAGCGAGTTCGCTCTCTAAGCGGTATACGTCGCTGGTTCCTGAAAAGCCGACCTGCTCTTTAGCCTGGGCAATGTCCAGGTTTTTACGAGTGAGCCCCAGGTTTTCATTGCGCAACTCGACCAGTGCTTGTGCCTGAAGAATATTGAGGTAGCCATTGCAGACATCTACGATAACATCCAGCTCATTTTGCCTCAATACCTGAGCGGTACTCTCTCTCAAAAAGCGCTGAATGGCTATATTGGCCAGTGCGGGTTCGGAAAGAATAAGCTGGGTAAAGGTGGCGGTTCCTGATAGCGCAAACCGGCTCCGTAAGCCAAAAGAATTTCTGACAGAGTTGTCGTCTAGCCTGAGCCCGGTTGCTGTTACATCCAACTGGGGGAGGTAGTTGGAGCGAGCCACTTTAATGTCCAAATCGCTGATGCGCAAGTCTTGCTGGGCTGCACTTAGCTCCAGGTTTTGCTCCAATCCTTCAACAACAGCAGATCTCAGACTCATACCGGCGCCCGAAGAGGTCATATCATTGACATCGACTAAGATGGCGTCTGCGAGTATATCCCAAGAGGGGTACAGCCCGGTTTGCTTGGCCGTCTTCATGCTGATCAGCAAATTTTCGGTGAAGCTTTGCATACGGACAGGGATATCTTCAGCAGCTACGCCTTCCGTGATTTTGAGCACATTGAGCGCCACTCGCCTGGGAAGCCGATCTAGGTTCGAATCGGTGTCGAAAGCTGCATACCCGCCAATCTGCATAGCCGGATTGCTGAGTAGGGAGAATGTAATCTGTGACCGTTGAGCGAGGCCCTGATACATATTTCTTTGCTGCTCGAGACTCAGTACGCGATTGAGCGGAAAAGCAAATACGACCTCCGAGCTGGTTGGTATAGCACTCAGCGGATCTTCGTTACTCCTTATGGGTACAAGTTGGAAGTTGATGTCGGGCTTGGGCAGTCGGCTGCTCACAAACTCCTGAATATTGAAGGAGTTGTCGTTAGTTTGGCCATCTATCAACACGATTAAGTCTTCGTACGGCCTTATTTGATAAAGAGTAGCCAGATCTCGCTCCAAACTGAAAAAGGATTGGACATACGTCAGGTTGGGTGTACCCGAAGTCCCTTCATCTGATAAGGGGACGCCCTGTAGCTCGTTATCGATGATGATAGAGAGAATAGTAGGTTTCGGATAATTGGGGAGGCGGCTGAGGTAGCTGCCAATTTCCAGACCTGCTCCAATAATAATTTCCGAATTCTGATAAGCTGTATTCAGGCGCTCGGGAAAACCTTCTTCTTCCATACTGATTTGCCGATAGACCAAATCGTATTCGTCTTGCAAGAGCACATTGATCTCTTCTTGCATGCGAGGCACTAAAAATTCAGTGCTATCGCTAAATTGATCAAGGACGAAGGTGATGTTGATAGTCGATTGGCCACACAACCAAAAGCTCATGCATAGCCAAGCAAAGGTGAATAGCAGGCGCCTCTGCATAATTTAGATAGGTTTACTCGTCTGCAATAAAGTGACTAATGTCAGTTTAGCCAAGTAACAGCCGTTTAAACCGCCCAAAGAAATGAATAAGTTAATCTAGATTAATTTTTGAGTCTACCTCTGCCACAAATACAACATCTGATCCTGCCAGCGATCGTGGATGCTATCGATAGGAGCGACATTTGACAATTCAGGTGATAGATACCACCGTCCGGGGATTGGCTCTTCATCATATCGCATGACCTCCTCTTGTAGCCTGGTCAGATAATAAGGAATCTGGTAGGTGATCAATGGAGCGGTTTTTAGCTCGACTTCCTTGAGGGTTTTGCCCAGTATCGAAAAATCTGACTCGTATATATAAGCGTCTCCTGTCCAGTAAATAGGACTTGCTTTTTGCAATAAGTTTTCTACTTGAGCACGATAGTGTCTGCCATCTGTACGCTGCTGCTGCATGGGGAAATAGACGAGATTGAACAACAGTCGAGCGATAATGAGCCAGCGAAAAACCCACCAATAGTGATGGATGGATGATTGGGTGTTTGGATGATTTGATGACTGGATTTTGGGGTGGCTGGATTTTTGAATGATTGGATCTATTGATGTCCAAAACTTATAGGCACACCATCCAAGGAGCAAACCTATAACCGGACCTGCCCAATTGAGAAGGGGTTCGTCGATGTCAAGCGGTAAAAAAGGCAAAGCCAGACCACCCGCAGCGCCGAGAAACATCGCAAAAAGCAATAGGACATTAAACCAGCGAATTCCTTTCGTTTCGGCCTTTAGGGCTAAATACAAGCACTTGGCAGAAAGAAGCCCGGCAGGTGCTAAAAAGAAGTACAAGTATCGACTTTTATGATCTCCGGTTATCCAGTAGATGGGCAAATTGACTAGAAGAAAAATGATGATGAAGCGAGACAACTCGTCTGCCCATAGTGATCTGCGGACCTGCGGAAGTACAGAAAAAAATAATCCCAATCCCCATGGAACGATCAGCTTGAGAAAGTCTAGCGGAAATTCAAGTGTACCCTTCAACGTATCTGTCCAGGCAGTCTCGAAACCCGTTCGCTGTCCGGCCTCTTTCCACTGCCTCACTAAAAAAGCGGCCACATCATCTCCCTGAGCATAAGCCCACAGATAGCTACCAACAAGTGCTGCGAATAGGCCTATTCCGGCGAAGTGCCAGCCACTAAATAGCCATTTCCATTTGCGCTGAAAGACCAGCCAGGCCACTATGGTAAAGCCCTGCGCGGCCATAGCAGGAAGCCCTTTGGTCAAGGCACCCACAGCAGCCAGGGCATAGCTGCCAAGAAATAATAGGTGCTTTCGATCTTCTTGTTCACCTCTGTAAATACAAGCCAGTTGCCCAAAAATAACTAACGCCAGAAACAGATCGATCTCGCCTGCATTGACCGTACCATAAAAAAGCAAATGGCCGCTGGTCAGAAAACAAAAAGCAGCAAAAAGAGCTTGCTCTTCACCCCAGGATTTTCTCGAAAACAGGTAGCCACAGTAACCCAAAAGCAAAAAACTCAAAAGCCCGGGTAGCCTGACCACCCACTCTGCTGCACTACCCGTCAGGTGAATAAAAAGGGATTGTATCCAATTGTACAGTGGAGGCTTGTTGTAGTAGGGGTAGTCGTGTATTTCGGGCCTTAGCCAGTGGCCTTTCACCGCCATTTCCAGACTTACTATTGCACGGCGGGGCTCTTCAGCTCTGAGCTCAAGCTGGTTGCTCCAGCCAATGATCGCAATGGCCAGTCCAAGAAAAAGAAACCAATAATGACGTTTAGGCACGGCCCCAAAATAGGATAAAAGGGCGACCGAGCTTAGGCGAACATGTTAATTAATTCGCATGAGCGTTAGCCTTACGGCCATGTTGAATAAGTTTCTATTCAGGTTGTTTTCCTCGTTGATGGTATTTCCGAGAATGTAATACTGAAACTGGGGCTGCACACCCAATACGAGCTTTCTACCCAGGCGGCGCTCAAAACCCAGACCCGACATAAAACCGATGTTGAACCCGCGATAATTGTCGTCCGAGAGTGTGGTGGTAGGCGCTTGGTCATCCCTGAAGGTGGTGATTTCAAACTCCTGACCAAAATGGATGCCCGGGCTCACGCCAAAGCTGAAAACAAAGCTGCTGCGCTCTCCAAAGTTTTGATAAAAATCTAACCATAGCGGCGCTTCCAATATCTGGCTGCTATACGCTACTTCGGTGCTGGTGGGTGGATTCAGATCCGGAAATTCTCGCCTGTTGCCATCAAAGCCCGTGGACTGATATCTCAATCCTACTCTGGTACCGATCTTTTCAGCTCTGTTGCGGTAAAAAATGCCAAAGCCATATCCAAATGTTGCTTTTTCCTGGGCTTCAATGGCACGCACCTCTTCTACATCTATTTGCACAGCAGCCACTAAGCGCCTACTGGCCAGATGTGGAAGGACTTCTATTCCCCAGCCATTCAGGATGAAGTCTTGTGCGAAGGCAGATGTACAAGCCAGGCAGGCAAAAAGAAGAATTGGAATTCGCATTTGATTGGGGTTTAAAATCGCGGGGGCCTATCGTTTTACTCGCCCAAAGCTAACTATATGAGCAGTTCGCAGATGTCATACCCTAAACGCCTATACCCAGCTTGCATTGTACATTTACCAGATGAAGAATTTGGGCATGACCTTTCGCAGGTTGATTGGGTCAATCGTACTCGTATGTTTTGTTTGGACTTCCGCAGGTGGGCAAGATTCCCCGAATGCCGGATATCCCGAGTTCTCTTCACAGCAAGTCAGGCCCGAGCGCGTCAACAGCGAGTCCAGCTTGCTACTTCCCGGCAACCCCGCTTATGATTGGCTGGAAAGAGCGAGGATCAAAGTAGGTGATGCATCCTTGACTTTTCCGGCGTCCTCGCCTGCTTTACTGCCTTTGGAAAGGGGAGAAGTGGCCAGACTGGCAGATACCTTTGCCAATCAGCTAGCCCTAAGCAGTACAGACCAATTTTGGTATCAATACATCAAAGACGACAACTGGCGTTTCTTTTCAGAGGTGAATGTGCCTGAAAGGAAACGCACCTTCTACAATACGCCAGCTAACTTATTTGAAGTCAATACGCCCGAGTTTTATTTGCGCATCAACCCCATACTCGATCTCAGATACGGCAAAATGGCCGACGATAGTGAAGACTACTTCTACAATCGAAGGGGAGTAGATCTTTGGGGCGGTTTAGACGAAAAGGTCCACTTCCATTTTCAATTATTGGAAACTCAGCGGAGCTTGCCCAACTACCTTAGGCGATTCCAGAATCAGACTGGCGGGGTACCAGGGGCCGGATTCTTGAAAGACTACGACTTTGAAAGCCTGAATGTGAGGAATGGGGTAGACTTTTTGCAAAGTGTCGGCTATGTGGGACTGAGGGTCAGTGAGCATTTGGGTCTGCGCTTCGGTTATGGCAGTCAGTTTATCGGGCGCGGTGAGCGTTCCTTATTACTTAGTGATTTTAGCAACAACTATCCCTACCTCCAGCTAAACTGGCGTGTCTGGAAGCTTCACTACCAGAATATCTTTGCTGAACTGACCAATAGCCCGTCAGCGACCGGTAGCCCCGGCATGCCGCTACCCAAAAAGTATCTGGCTGCTCATCATCTGGGACTGCACATCGGCAAGCGGTTGGAAGTAGGCATATTTGAATCTGTTATTTTCAATAGAGAGGAAGGCTTTGAATGGGGCTACCTCAATCCACTTATTTTATATCGGACCATAGAACAAAGCCTGGGTAGCCCCGATAATGTGATCCTGGGTTTCGACATCAGCTATACCTTGCCGCCAAGTTTGCTATTCTATGGCCAACTGGTGCTCGATGAGTTTGTATTTCGGGAGCTATTCATTGAAAGGCGGGGCTGGTGGGCCAATAAGTTCGGTTATCAGCTCGGATTGAAATATATAGATGCTTTCGGGCTAGACCAACTGGATCTGGGAATCGAGCACAACCGGGTTCGCCCCTACACCTACACTCACCGGACAGCACTGAGCAATTATTCTCACTTCGGTATGCCTTTGGCTCATCCGTTGGGGGCTAATTTTAGTGAAACCATTTTGCACGCCAGTTACCGACCCATTCCGCGGCTTCGTCTCGATGCCCGGGTTTATTTGGTCAATCAGGGCGAGGGAACTGCCGATCGCGTAGTTGGTGAAGATATCAATATCCCCAGCGACGATCGCGAACTCGATTTCGGAAACGAAATCGGCCAGGGTATAGCCTATTCCAATCGGCTGATTACGGCGGAGGCCAGCTATATGCTCAAGCACAATTTATTTCTGGAAGCGACCTTTCTGGCTCGCGACAAAGACTCATACAGAGACATGCGCGATCTGGCTACCCGTTACCTCTATCTGGGCATCAGATGGAATGTTGGAAAGCGTAGGGATTGGTTTTAGCTTTGACCGAATACACAGAAACTTGTCCTGAAATCGATCATAACAACACAAGTGTATTGTTGCAAACAAAAGCTCTCATAGCAGCAGACTAATTTTGAAAGCAATCTTCCTCAATTAGAACTACCCCATGCGTTCTTGGATTGCTTTTTTAGTCGGTTTTAGCTTACTCTCTTCTCTTTGGGTTGTATCTGCATCTTTATATAATGTGCAGTCTAGCCAACCAGCACAAGCGAGTTATTTTGGCCCCAGTATGGGTGGCTTACGCGACTCTACACCATTACCCCAAGGCGTTCATGCCGATCAACTCAACTGCGGGGCTGATAAGCTTCAACTTAGCGCCTCTACAGAGCTAAGCCGTAGGCAGCAGGAACTTGAAATAGCGTATCAGGATTGGGTGAGAAGTAAGCGCTCGTCCGACGAGTTAAGAGGCCAACCCGCGGAAGTCCAAAATACCAACCCGCCCCCCTTCGAACTTCCCATTGTATTTCACATACTGCACAACAATGGACCTGAGAACATCAGTGATGCTAGGGTACAAACTTCTCTGGATCAGCTCAATGCTTCTATGGCCAATATGGGCTACTACGATCAAGGTACTGGAGTAAATACACAAATCCAATTTTGTTTGGCGCAGCGAACACCCGATAACCTGCCGAGCAATGGCATTACACGGCAAGTAACCACGCTGACGGAAGTGAACGCCGACTCTGAAGATCTGGCCCTCAAAGACCTAGCACGCTGGACACCCACTGAATACGTAAATGTTTACGTGGTACGAGAGATATGTGGCCTCGGATTTGGTTGCGGCGTGGCCGGTTATGCCTACTTGCCCGGTGCGCACGGTGGTCCATTGGACGGAATCGTCATCGAGGCTCGCTGGATGGGCGAAGATGAGGCCGATAATAGTGTCCTGACGCATGAAATTGGCCACTATCTCGGACTGAGGCACACCTTTCAGGGAGGATGCACCAACAATGATTGTCTTGCAGATGGTGATGCGGTTTGCGATACGCCGCCCGACAACTCGACTACTCCCGTTCCCTGCTCGGGCAGTGTAAATACCTGTACAACAGATACCGATAGTGGCTTTGCTACCGACCAAAACGATATGTTCATCAACTATATGGACTATGGGTTCTTCAATTGTTATTCGGCTTTCACAGCTGGCCAGGCCGACCGAATGGCCTTTTTTATAGACAATACGCGATCTAGTCTCTTAGATAGCTACGGTTGCCGTCAACCTTGCCCGGAATTGGTATCTGCAAGCCTAACAGGGGCACCTGGTGGTACGCTATTAGTCGGTGATGCCATTAATCTAACAAGTACCAGTACGGGCACCAACACCAACAGTTGGTTTATAGACGGCGTGTTTCAAACTACCGGTACCAACTTCAATTTTACGTTCACTGCTCCTGGTGTTTATACCATCACGCTACAGGCTAATAGTAGCGTTCCTGTACTGTGTGAAGGTGATGAGGTATCCTTCACTATCGAGGTGGTCTGTCCATTCGAATCCGATATTTCGGCCGATATTCAGTTTCCTACAGAATTTGAGACCGTCAATTTCAGCACCACAGCTGATGCAGACACTTATGAGTGGACGGTTGACGGGGTTTTTGTGAGCGATGCGGTGTCTTTCCCTTACAATTTTCCAGGGTCGGGTATATACGAGCTCTGCTTGACCAAAACGGCGAGCAATTGTCAGCTGACTTCCTGCGAGACCATATTTGTAACCAATTCTTTTCAGCCGTGTAGTGGACAGACTTTTGCCCAGTATATACAAGTCGATGTAACGGAAGAGGACCAGATATTTTATCCCTTTTATTCAGCCATTGAGTTAGACGGGGCCGATCTGGCTCTGGCTGGTGCTACCAGCAATGCGATCTATTTTGCTAAGGTCACAGCTGTGGGTCAACCGATATGGAGCCGAAGAATACTATTTGAAGATATTTTCAATGCTTCTGGCATTACAGAACAAGTAGAAAACTTTCATTTCTACATCGACGATGATGGCCACTACCTCTTTTTTGGTTCTTATGGGCAGCAGCTGGGTGGTAAAAACGTCCTGGTCAAATACGATCCTGTAAACGATCAGTTGGTATTTGCCCGATCATTTGATCTGCCTGCACACTTCGCCTTGCACATTGATCAGCAGCCGGGCTCAGGTGATTATTTTTTAATCAACCGACAGCCCAATACCATATTGACTGACTGGCAGATGGATTTTTTCACTGTCGATGGCAATACTGGCGAGCTGAGTGGTGCCAGCCTCAACCAGTCTTGGGGCTTATTCGGTAGCCGGGTGCTTTTTGCACGCGATGCTCAATGGCATAACGATCGCTTGTACACCGTTTCCACTGTTGGCACAGAAGCCAATGTAGAGACCGGCGATGCAACGACCGCTCAGGCATTTGATGCCAATGGGCAACTGATCTGGTCTCGGTCATTGTTTCAAGGTACAAACGGTACACTTAGCCTTCTGGCGGACAGAATTTGGGTAGATAACGATGGTATTTTAAGTGTAAGCCGGATTACAAATAACCTGGGCGAAGGTGTAGCCCAGAGTTTCAATAAGCTCGACCTCGACGGAAATGTAGAATGGCAACGCACCTTCATAATCGATCTCAATGAAAAGATTGTGGGGCTAAGGCGGTTTCAGGGAGGATACCTAGCTCTGGTCAACTTCGATATCGAGAGCTTCCCATCTCAGTCCAGTATTGGTCTGATCTATATCGATGATCAGGGCGAACTGATCTGGTCGCGCAGCTATGGAGACGGTTATAGCATCCGGTTCGATAATAGCCAACATCTGCTTACAGCTGGCGAATTTATTTTTATTACTGGAGGCCTTAGCATTAGCTCGGCGACAAGCCCAACGGACAATCAGGCATTCCTCTTTCGCCTGGACAACTTCGGCCTTTTTCAAGACGAATGCTTGCAGATCGTTGATCTTCCCGTCATACCGGTAGATGCCGATGAAGAGTGGGTGGATCTTCCGCTCATCGGCTCTTCAACGGCCATTACAGAACTAGCTGATACTTACGAGCTTCAGCCCGTTACTTACCAACCCAACAATACCTGCAATTCGCCTTGTTTTGAAATTTGCGACAATGGCATAGACGATGATTTCAATGGCGAGACAGATTGCGAAGATGCTGCTCTGGCTCAAACTTGTTGTTGCCTGCCCGGGCCAGGTGCACCAAACCTGCCAATGGATACCTTGCTTTGTCCAGGAGAGACCATTACCGTAACCGTACCCCCATCAGAGGGAGGGAGCTTTAGCTGGTCTACTGGCATTGCAGACAGTACTTTGGTTATCGATGAGCCTGGCGACTATTCCCTGACCATTATTGATAGCTGTGGAAGAGATACAACCGTATCGGTGATCGTAGATTTTCGTCTGCCTAGTATACCTCCTGATCTGGGGCCCGATGTCGAAATATGTGCAAATGGCGTGACTACTTTCGATGCCGGACCTGGCTGGTCCAGTATCTTGTGGTTTGACTTCACCAACGACCAAACGGCTTCTGCATTTGGGCCTGGCAATTTTTGGTTGCAAGTGACCGATAGCTGTGGCCAAGTGTACACGGATACGGTAAACGTGACTGTAGAGCCTGCAACCGAGCTAGATTTAGGCCCCCAAGATAGCTCCATTGTTTGCGGTACTGATAGCATCACACTTTCTGCGCCTCTGGGCTACGATCGCTACGAGTGGCTACCTATCGGGCCACTAAATTGCAATGATTGCCCCGTTGTTCGAGTAGAGGTCCCTCCCCCTGGCGATAGTCTTACGATTTTTGCCGTAGGTGTTACCGACGATGGCTGCGCAGCAGGCGATTCGATCAGAATTTGGACTTCCGCAGGTCAGGGACTAAATACAAGTGCCGAGTTTTGTGCAGGTACTACCTTCATTTTTGGCGATACGACTTTTACGCAAGGTGGGCAGTATATTTTCAATATTGGTTGTGGCTCCCCCGATACCCTAAACTTGATCGAATTGCCACCTATTCCGACGCTTTCGGAGACTTTTGATCTCTGTCCTGGCGATTCGCTCTTCATCAATGGCCAGTGGTATATGGCTCCCGCTACCATCGTCGATACTTTCGCTTCGGTCAGTGGCTGTGATTCCATCTTTGTTACCAATCTCGACGCTTTTCCCACTGCAGAGACTTCAGAGATCTTTTCTTTGTGCAGCAACGATTCATTGCTCATCAACGGGCAGTGGTTTCAGGCTCCTGCAATGATCATGGATACTCTGCCAGATTTCAGAAACTGTGATTCTTTGCACACGATTGTTCTAGAGCTTTTAGATAATGCAGTTATTACCCAAGAAGAGATATTGCTATGTGCCGGTGATTCTATTTTTGTTTCGGGAGAGTGGCAGACTGAGTCGGGCGTCTATACAGATAGCTTAATTGGGGTTTTGGGTTGTGACTCGATATATGAGCTCAATCTGTTAGTAGAGCCTCCTTTGATTTATGAGCAATTGCTTTCGGCTCGCTGTGACCGATATCAAGTAACCATTTTATTGCCGGGAGGTGAACTGTACGAAAACGTAGAATGGGAAATTGCACCTGGCCAGCCACCTGCATCTGGTGGAGCCCAAATATTGCCAGCGGGGATCTATCCGATAGAAATCACGACTCCTACAGGATGTGTAATTATGGATACTGTCGTAGCAGAAGAGATTATTCCGTTTGATATCGACCCTGTGGCAGTTTACCCGCTTTGTTTAGATGAGGATGGGCTAGCCTATGCTGAAATCGAAGGATTTGAAAATTTACTCGAATTGACCCTCAATGGTCAGGTAATTCCAATAGCTGATAGTATTCCCATACCGGTAGATATGCCGGTGACCATTGCTTGGGTGGATGGTGTAGCTTGCAGCGGGGAACGAATCCTGGAACCAGAGAATCTCAATGCGCAATTAGCGCTTAGTTTGCCTGCTTCATTGACCATAGGCTTTGGCGACAGTATTCTATTACAACCACTAATTAGTAACGGAGAACCCCCTTTTAGCTATGAGTGGTCAACTACCGAAGGCCTGAGCTGTACCAGCTGCCCTGAACCATGGGCAAGTCCCCTGCAAAATACCCAGTATACGCTACTTGTTACCGATGCAATAGGCTGCACAACGCGTGCAACTACAAATGTCTTCGTAGATGTATCAGGAACAGATCTCGTTTTCGTACCTACGGCTTTTAGCCCCAATCTGGATGGGGTGAATGATCGGCTGGTACCCGGATTTTCACCAACTGTAGCGCAGGTCCAAAGTTTTCAGATCTATGACAGATGGGGTGGATTGAGATATACCGTAGAGGGTGTTCGTCCTGAAGATAGCCCACTGTGGGGCTGGAACGGGGAGAGCAATAGTAAACCGCTCAATGTGGGCGTTTATGTTTGGACGATGCAAATCGTACTGAATGATGGACGCACCTTGCCGCTGGCTGGAGATGTGACTCTACTCAGGTAGGTCTTACTACGTGGGGTCCGCTAGAATCTGGGATTGAGCTTGTCTTAGCATTTGATAGTTCTATATTTGTATTTTAATTTTTCCCAGAAGCTATCTCACCCATGGACCTAAAAAAACTGTGGCTGCCATTCGCAGCTGCCCTAGTGTTGTTCGTTTCTATTAGAGCACTTTCACCAGTAGAGCGCTCGCACCAGTTGCCAAATACCCAGACTGAGGAAGTACTGGTTTGCGGTACCGATGAGTTGATCCGACAATCATCGGCGGAATCCAATCGAAAACAAGAAGAATTAGAACGGGAATACCAAGCCTGGGTAAGGAGTATGAGGACGCCTCGTGGGCCAAATACTCAGCCAGGGCATAGCGAGGGTTACACGCCCGAATCTGCCCAAAGCATGCTACCACCACCTTACGAGATCCCCATTGTCTTCCACATTCTACACAATAACGGATCGGAGAATCTCAGTGATGCGCGCATACAAACCTCGCTGGATCAGCTCAATGAATCCATGGCCAATACCGGCTATTATGATCAAGGCACGGGCGTGAATACACAGATTCAGTTTTGCATGGCCCAGCGAACACCCGACAACCTGCCTACCAACGGTATTACCCGCCAAGTGACACCCCTCACTGAGCTAGAAGCCACCGCAGAAGACCTGGCCTTGAAAGATCTGGCACGCTGGAATACGAACGACTATGTCAACGTGTACGTAGTTCGTGAGATTTGTGGTTTGGGCTTCGGCTGCGGGGTAGCGGGTTACGCCTATTATCCAGGTGCCCACGGTGGGCCTAGAGATGGTATCGTGGTCGAAGCGCGTTGGTTGGGTGATGATGAAGCTGGCAATGCGGTTTTGACGCACGAAATCGGGCACTACTTGGGCTTGCGCCACACCTTTGACGGTGGCTGTACCAACGATGATTGCCTGGCAGATGGAGACCGGGTTTGCGATACACCTCCAGATAACTCCACGGCTGCCGTATCGTGTGGAGGTAGTGCCAATACTTGTACAACAGATACGGATAGCGGCTTCGCAACCGACCAGCCCGATATGCACATCAACTACATGGACTACGGCTTTTTCAGCTGCTACTCTGCGCTTACAGCCGGCCAGCGAGACCGGATGCACTTCTTCATCGAGGGCATCCGAGCCAGCCTGTTGGAAAGTTTTGGTTGTCAAACGCCTTGCCCGGCACCAGTAGCAGCCGATTTTACCGGAGCTCCTGGAGGGACGCTATTCGTCGGTGATGCCAGCTATCTAGTACTGAGCCAGTGCTTGTGCTGGTCAGATTGATGGCAT